>NZ_CP025815.1:3397185-3706020 GCF_003352045.1 Sulfitobacter sp. JL08 | reverse complement strand
AAAATCTTCTCTGATCGAAGTAGGTGACCAGTTCATCATCC
The DNA here is from genome assembly GCF_003352045.1 of Sulfitobacter sp. JL08. NCBI lineage: Bacteria > Pseudomonadati > Pseudomonadota > Alphaproteobacteria > Rhodobacterales > Roseobacteraceae > Sulfitobacter > Sulfitobacter sp. JL08. The sequence continues at coordinate 3,705,979 of NZ_CP025815.1, read as the reverse complement.
ACTTCAGCGGTTCGGGCGGCGTTGACTCGCTGGTATTCGAAAACATCAGTGTGGTTCCAGTGCCTGCAAGCCTGCCGCTGCTGGTTGGTGCAATCGGCGGATTGGGCTTCATGGCGCGCCGTCGCAAGCAGCGCGCAGCCTGAACCTGACATTCTGAACCGGATCTGAAAGGGCGGCATTGACCGCCCTTTTTTGCATTTCTGATCCGGCCAAATCACGACGGATGATTGCGCTGCCCGCGCGGTCTGATATGACCCGCTAAGGCGCTTACAATTCGGGTATGCCACGGCATGGATCATTTCTTGTATAAAAACGGCGTGTTGCATGCCGAAGACGTGCCGCTCAGCGAAATAGCGGCCACGGTTGGAACGCCGTTCTATGCGTATTCCACAGCAACGCTTTTGCGCCATTTCAGGCTGTTTGATGACGCATTGGCCGGCATGGACCATCTGGTCTGTTACGCCATGAAGGCCGCCAGCAATCAGGCGATATTGAAAACGCTGGCAAATGCGGGCGCGGGTATGGATGTCGTTTCGGGCGGTGAATATCTGCGGGCAAAGGCGGCGGGCGTGCCCGGCGACAAGATCGTGTTTTCCGGTGTCGGAAAAACCGCGGATGAAATGCGTATGGCGTTGACCGTTGGTATCCGGCAGTTCAACGTGGAATCCGAACCCGAAATGGCGCTGTTAAATTCTGTTGCGCTTGAGCTGGGAAAAATCGCGCCCATCACCATTCGCGTCAACCCGGATGTCGATGCCAAGACCCATGCCAAGATCGCGACGGGAAAATCCGAAAACAAATTCGGCATTCCGATTGCCCGGGCGCGCGACGTCTATGCAACGGCAGGCGCAATGCCGGGGCTTGATGTGATCGGGATCGATGTTCACATCGGATCGCAACTGGTCGATCTGGCCCCGTTTGAACAGGCTTATCTGAAAGTTGCCGAACTGACAGAACAACTGCGTGCCGATGGGCATGATATCCGCCGCCTTGATCTGGGTGGCGGTCTTGGCATTCCCTACGCCAGATCAAACGAGGCACCACCGTTGCCGTCGGAATACGGTGCGTTGATCAAGAAATGCGTCGGCCATCTGGGGTGCGAGGTGGAAATTGAACCGGGCCGCCTGATCGTGGGCAACGCCGGCGTGCTGGTGAGCGAGGTCATTTATGTCAAGTCGGGCGAAGGCCGTGATTTTTTGATCCTTGATGCGGCTATGAACGATCTGATCCGGCCGGCGATGTATGACGCCTATCATGATATCGTTCCGTTGCTTGAACCCGACGCAGCCGTTGAACAGCAGCCCTATGATATCGTCGGTCCGGTCTGCGAATCCGGTGATACGTTTGCAAAACAAAGAATGATGCCGCCACTGGATGCGGGTGATCTTGTCGCGTTTCGCAGCGCCGGCGCTTATGGCGCTGTCATGAGCAGCGAATACAATACCAGACCGATGATTCCCGAGGTTTTGGTCAATGGTGATCAATTTGCGGTTATTCGCTCACGTCCAACCTTTGACGAAATGATAAATCGCGATACCATCCCAGAGTGGTTGTAGCGCAGTTCCGCGTTTGCGCCACCGGAGAACGCGATGGCATCTTTTTCCCGCCATGAAATGCGCCGCAGTCTGAAAAGCCTGCGCTGGCCGGTGCGGTTGACCCAAAACGGTATGGTTGCTGAACGCGCACTGCGCAGTTTCTGGCCGTTCCTGTCGCTGTGTCTGGCGGTGATCGGTCTGTTGATGCTGGGCGTGCAGGACATGCTTGCGCTGGAAGTGCTGTGGGGCGGTGTCGTGTTATCGGCGCTGGGCGCGTTGGTTTTCCTGATGCTGGGCATCCGCAGTTTCGCGTGGCCCACGCGGGCCGAAGCGGTGGCAAAGCTGGATGCAACCCTGCCGGGACGGCCCATTCAGGCGCTGATGGATGATGCCGCAATCGGCGCGGATGATGCCAGTGCGATGGCTGTGTGGCGGGCGCATCAATCCCGGATGGCCGCACGCACCAAGGATGCGAAACCAGTTCAGCCCGATCTGCGTATTTCTCGGCGCGATCCGTTTGCTTTGCGATATGTCGCGGTACTTGTGTTTCTGGTCGCCCTGCTGTTCGGATCCGTCTGGCGGGTCGGTACGGTTGGCAATCTGGCCGGTGCATCGGCGGCGGTACCGAACGGGCCCACATGGGAAGGCTGGGTGGAACCGCCCCGTTATACCGGCCTGCCGACTGTCTATCTGAACGATATCACTGACCCGTCATTGCGCGTTGCACAGGGAAGTACGATAACCCTGCGCCTTTATGGTGAAGTGGGCGCGCTGAATGTGACCGAAACGGTTTCGCCGGCAATGTCCGATGTACCGGCTGAAGGGCAGGCATCACCGACCCAGGAATTTACTGTCACACGCAGCGGAAACATCACGATCAACGGTGAAGGCGGGCGCAGTTGGGCCGTCGATCTTGTCTCTGACACACCGCCGCAGATTGAAATCACCGGCCCGGCCGAAGCGTCTGCCGTTGGCGAAATGACCCTGCCGTTCGAGGCGCGCGATGATTACGGTGTGGAATTTGGAACTGCGCGGATCACGCTTGATCTGGACTCGGTTGATCGCCGTTACGGGCTGGCCGCCCAACCGGACCCGCGCGAGGCGATTGTCGTGCCATTGCCGACACCGATCACAGGGGACAGGCGCAATTACGCGGAAAGCCTGATTGAAAACTTTTCCCAACATCCGTTTTCCAATCTTCCGGTGATCGTCACGCTTAACGCCCAGGATGCGCTGGAACAGAGCACACAAGCCGCTGGCAAGCCGATGACCCTGCCGGGGCGAAGGTTCTTTGATCCGATGGCGGCCGCCGTTATCGAACAGCGGCGCGATCTTTTGTGGGCCGCTTCGAATGCGGGGCGCATCGCGCAAGTGCTGCGTGCGGTCTCGCACCGCCCCGATGAAGTGTTCCGCTCGGAAACCGCTTACCTGCGGTTGCGGACCATCCTGCGCCGGATTGAAGCGCTGGCCCCTTACGGTGTATCTCCAGAACAGCAGGATGAAATCGCCTTGGCGATGTGGGATCTTGCGATCATGCTGGAAGAGGGCGATTTGTCCGATGCGCTTGAAAGGCTTCGCCGCGCGCAGGAACAACTGGCCGAAGCGATGAAGAACGGCGCTTCCGATCAGGAAATCGCGGAACTGATGCAGGAACTGCGCGATGCAAGCGATGACTACATCCGCCAGTTGTCACGTCAGGCCCAGCAGGAAGGCGAGCAGAGCGACGAACGCCAGTCGGCCGAGAATTCCATGCAGATGACGCAGGATGACCTGCAAGCGATGATGGATCGCATTCAGGAGCTGATGGAACAGGGCCGTATGGCCGAAGCCCAGCAGGCGCTGCAAGAGTTGCAGCAAATGATGGAAAACATGCGTGTGACGCAAGGACAAGGGCAGGGTGGCCAATCGCCGGGCGAACAGGCGATGGAAGGGCTTGCCGAAACCCTGCGTGAACAACAGGGTCTGTCGGATCAGGCATTCCGGGATCTGCAAGAGCAGTTCAATCCGGGCGCGCAAGCTGGTGAAAGCCAAGGGAACGAAGGCCGAAATGGCGGGCAGGGCCGCGGCCAGAGCCACGAAGGACAAGGCGGCCAGGGTCAGGGGAATGGCGAAGAACAGGGCGACAATCAGGCCCAGGGGTCTGGCAGTCTTGCCGACCGCCAACAGGCTTTGCGTCAGGAACTGGGCCGTCAGCAAGGCAATCTGCCCGGCGCCGGAACACCCGAGGGCGATGCCGCGCGTGACGCGCTGGATCGTGCAGGGCGCGCGATGGACGGCGCAGAGGAAGCGTTGCGCGAGGATGATTATGCCGGTGCGATCGACCAGCAATCCGAAGCGATGGAAGCGCTGCGCGAAGGGATGCGCAATCTTGGCGAGGCAATGGCACAGGAACAACGCAACCAACCCGGTCAGGGCACTGCGGAAGGCAACCGTCAGGCGCAAAACCGCGACCCGCTGGGGCGCAATGCCGGATCAAACGGATCTATGGGAACCGATGAGGGATTGTTGCAGGGCGAAGACGTTTATCGGCGCGCGCGCGAACTGCTGGATGAAATCCGGCGCCGTTCGGGTGACGGGGATCGGCCCGATATCGAACTGGAATATCTGAAACGTCTGCTGGACCGGTTCTAACCTTAACCGCCCGCGCCGCCTGACGCTTTTTCATCCAGCCACTCAAGGATCGACGTGACATAGCCGTCAAGAACGACACGTCCGTTGTCCACCAGAATGACATAACTGTTCAGAGCAGGTTCCGCTTGCGGGACGGTTTCCGAGATTTTCGGCGCAAAAACGTAGATCACGGCCAATATCGCTGCGATCAGGATCGTCAGCGTAAAACCGCGACGGAATCCGCTGCGCTTGCGCATGATTTCGACGTCTTCGTAGACACCGGCATCGCCGATATCGGTCTGCCGGTCGCTTGCCGAGCGCAGGGTCGAATTGATTTCGTCGATGTCGGGAAGCAGATCGCGCCGCGATCCAAGCGCATCTGCCGCGTTGTCCGCAACAGGTGTTTCCGAGCCTTCGCCGCGCATCCGGGCCATCCGTTCGCGCGCTTCGCGAGACCGGCGTGTTGCGTCGTCTTCGGCGGCCTGCAAGCCCAGATCAGGCTGTGTTTCAAGGTTAGAGGATTTTTCGCTGCTGCGTTTTGATGCCTCGTGCGCGGCTTCCTGTTGCAGAATTTCGGCGACAGCAGGATCAAGATCCCGCCGCGGCTTTTCTTCGGCATCGGGTTTCGGTTCGGCACTTTCCTCGGGTTTTGTCTCGGGCTGGTCTTCCGGTTCGGGTGCTTGATCCTGTTCTTCGGCATCATCATCCGCCGTGAGAGTTTCAAGATCATCGTCCGTTGCCTGAGCGTGATCAGGGTGCGACTGGAACCAGGTATCGCCACAATTCGAGCACTGCACATCCCGCCCGTCCAGAGGTATCACCTCATCCGGGACTTCGTATTGCGCGCCGCAATTCGGGCAAATCAATCGCATTTTACTGCCTCATCCACTCGTGATGTCGCCTTTTAGCGTCTTGATCATCCTATATCTTGTAACAAGGCGCGAAAAAAGTGCAATAACCCGAGTTGGTGAAGCGCGTTTGCATATGATGCCAATTTGTCCATGTGGGGAATTGAAACTGCGCAGCGTGTCAGGCACAACACCGGCAGAAAACAAAGGCGGACGCACGCGTGATCGAGCTTGAAAATGTGGCCTATAGCTATGGTGGTGGTGAACTGCTGAGCGATATATCCGTCAAATTGTCTGCCGGATCGTTCCATTTTCTGACAGGTCCGTCCGGTGCCGGTAAAACAACGTTGCTCAAGCTGTGTTATGGGGCTTTGTTGCCCACGTCAGGCCATGTTCGCCTGTTTGATACGGATGTGCGGGCCCTGACGCGCGATGATGTGGCGATGCTGCGTCGCCGGGTGGGTGTCGTGCATCAGGATTGCCAGTTTCTGGATCATTTGTCGGTGTCTGAAAACCTGGCCTTGCCGCTGACCGTTTCAGGACGAGATGCCGCGGGCGAGGCAGAAAACCTGCGCGAGTTGATGCAATGGGTCGGATTGTCGAGCCGCGGCGATGCATTGCCGCCCGAATTGTCCGGAGGCGAGCGGCAACGTGCGGCCCTGGCCCGGGCCGTTATCATGTCGCCTGATGTTGTTCTGGCTGATGAGCCCACCGGAAATGTTGATTGGGAAATGTCGCAACGCCTGCTTAGGCTTCTTGTCGAGCTGAACAAGATGGGCAAGACGATCCTGATTGCGACACATGATCTTGCCCTGATCCGCGCTGCCAAAAGCGAGGTGCAGGCACGTGTCTTGCGTATTTCGAACCGGCGCCTGCAACTTGCGGGGGCCGATCTATGAAATTGAACAGCCGCGCCATTGCATCCTTGCTGACCGGTGATGTGCAGGCAGACCGTATCGTACCACCGACAGGATTTACGGCGCAGTTGACGATTTTCGTATCTGGCGCGATGGCCTTTCTGGTGGTTTTCGCCCTTGCGCTTTCGCTTGCTACGGGACGTTTGGCAGAACGATGGGGCAACGAACTTGCCCAAAGCGCGACGGTTCGCATAACGGCGCCCCAGAATCAGATGGCGGCGCAAACGGCGGCGGCGGTTCGGGTGCTGGAAACCACCGCCGGCATTGAAACCGTGCGCGTACTGTCGCTTGAGGAACAACAGGTTCTGCTGGCGCCCTGGTTTGGCCCGGATGTGCCGTTGGCCGATCTGCCGGTGCCGCAGTTGATAGAAGTGGTTCAGGACAAACCGGGATATGATGCGGCTGGTTTGCGATTGCGCTTGCAGGCCGAAGCGCCCGGTGCCGTTCTGGATGATCACACACGCTGGCGGACCCCGCTGGTTCATGCGGCCGACAGGTTGCGTTTGTTGGGGTGGGTTTCGATTGTCTTGATCGGGTTGACGATGGCGGCGATGATTACGCTGGCCGCCAATGCCGCGCTGGCCGCGAATGCGCAATTGATCGCCGTACTTCGGCTTGTCGGGGCAAAGGACAATTACATTGCCAAAGCTTTTGTGCGCCGGTTCACCTTGCGTGCTTTTGTCGGCGCTGCAGCCGGTATGATCCTTGGCCTGGCTGCTGTTTTCCTGTTGCCGTCCGCATCAGATGAAGGCGGATTTTTAACCGGGCTAGGCTATCAGGGGCGGCACTGGCTTCTTCCCATGGTGATCCCTTTTGCCGCTGCCGTTGTCGCCTTTAGCGCGACACGTTTTGCGGCACAGCGCACGTTGGCGGAACTGGCATGAGCGGTATTGCATTTGCCATCCAATGGGTCCGGTCGCTGCTGTTTGTGGGTCAAATCTATCTGATGATGCCTGTCATCGGGCTGGTCTTTGCGCCTTGGGCCATGTTCAGCCGGAATGGCGCGCGGATTTGTTGCAAAACCTATTCCCGCTGGGTGTTCTGGACGGCAAGCTGGATGGTCGGCATCAAAACCGAAGTGCGTGGCACCCCGCCAACAGGCGAAACGCTGATTGCATCCAAGCATCAGTCCTTTCTGGATATCATGATGATTTTCACGGCACTACCGGCTGCTAAGTTCATCATGAAAAAGGAAATCTTGTGGACTCCGATCATCGGGCAATATGCGCGGTTGCTGAACTGCGTTGCGGTGGATCGCGGCAAACGCGGTGCCGCGATTGAAAAAATGGTAGCAGATGTCGCGTCGGGCCAGCAGGAAGCGGGGCAGTTGATCATCTATTCGCAAGGCACACGGATCAAACCGGGGGTCAAGGCGCCCTACAAGGTTGGAACCGGCGTCTTGTACGAGCAGTTGAACCAGCCCTGTGTGCCGGTGGCCACCAATGTCGGTGTTTTATGGCCGCGAAAAGGCATCATGCGATACCCCGGCGTTGCGATCGTCGAATTCATGGAACCGATTGCGCCGGGTTTGCGCCGGGATGTTTTCATGGCGAAACTGGAACATGACGTGGAAGCGCGATCAGACGCGCTGATGCGCGAAGCGGGGTTTGATCCTGATGGAGTACATTAAGGACATTGATGCGCTTGAGGCACTTTACGGTGAGCCCGGCGCAGTTTCCCTGCGCAAGGTCACGCCCGGTCTGACGCCGCTTTATCGCAAATGGATCATGGCATCGCGTTTGTGCATTCTGTCCACGGTCGGACCGGACGGAACGGATGGCAGCCCGCGTGGCGATGACAGCGCGGTGGTGCAGGAACTGGATGCCAGAACACTGGCCATGCCCGACTGGCGGGGGAACAATCGGCTGGATACCCTGCGCAATATCGTCAGTGACGGACGGGTTTCGCTGATGTTCTTGGTTCCCGGTTCCAATAACGTGATGCGTATCAACGGGCGGGCACAGCTGACCACTGATGCAACGCTTCGGGCCCGTTTTGACAAAGGTGGACGGCAGCCGGCGACGGTGATCGTTATCTCAATACACGAGGTTTACAGCCAGTGTGCGCGCGCGCTGTTGCGGGCAGACATCTGGGGCGGCGCAGATGACAGCGCGGATCTGCCGACGATCGGCCAGATCATGGCTGAGATTACCGACGGGGAAGAAGGCGGTGCAGCCTATGACGATGCGTGGGCCGCACGTGCCGCCAAGACGATGTGGTAGCCTGACACCGCAGTTGTTGCCCGATTTCCTGCTTTGCCCTAGCCTTGCAGGCAGGATGCGTTAAGCGAAACGGGGGGTTGCAATGCGGTTTTTGTATATATGGCTGGTTCTGAGCTGTACGGCGGCGATGATCCGCCCCGTTGCGGCGCAGACATCGCAGCCTGATGATCTGCTGACACTGGCGAAAGGCGCGATCCTGCTGCCGTCCGATCATGATCCGACAGCCGGCCTTGCCCTGACCGATGGCGATCCGTCCAGCACATGGAGCATGAGCACCAAGAAAAACCCGCCGCCCTATTCCTTTGTCTTTGAACTTCTGTCCCCGGCCCTGTTGACCAAGGTAGGTATTCACGGTGCCGGCCCCCGGCCCGGCGGTGTCGCGGGTGGTTCGGCCAAGGATGTGTTGATTGAAGGTTCCGCAGACGGCCCCGAAACCGGATATGTCGAACTGGCGCGTTTCAGCGCGGCCGAGGACGGGGCGACATTGGCAGATGTAACGAACACCACACCGATGCGCTGGCTGCGCGTTACCGTGGAAAGCGCACAATCGCCGGATGCCGCGTTTCTGTACTTTGCCGAAGTGATTGCGCACGGGGAATTGACCGTGCCTGATGATGTGGACCGGTTTACCGGCGTGTTTCAGACCGGGCGCAAGAATTTCGTGGAACTGGTGCAGGCGGATGATCTGATCCTTGGGTGTTTCACGGACAATAGCGGGCTTAGCACGGGTACGGTAACCGGATCGGTGGTTGACGGGGTTGCGCTGCTGTCGTGGCGGTCCGATCAGGGGATCACCGGCACGGCATTCCTGACGGTCGACAACACAGGCGCCCTCGCTGGTGTCCGATACCGCCAGCGCAGCCGGTCGGTCTGGGCCGGACCGGTCGCGCCCGAAGGCACCACGACGCCGTGTAGCCCGACACCTGCAGCAACTGAAACAAGCGCGCCGCCCGATCCGATCGTGACGGCATTAGAGACCGAAGGGGTTGCGCGCCTTTACGGCATCTATTTCGAGGTGGACAGCGATGTTCCCAAACCATCTGCCACCGGCGCATTGGAACGGTTGCTGGCCGCGCTGACGGCTGCGCCCGACCTTGTTGTGGATATAGAAGGGCATACGGACAGCGATGGCGAAGATGCCTATAATCTTGACCTGTCAAACCGGCGCGCGCAAAGCGTGGTCAACTGGCTGGTCGGCCAAGGCATAGACGGCGCCCGGTTGGGGCCCGTCGGCAAAGGCGAAACGGAGCCCGTAGCCAGCAATGACACGGCAGATGGCAAGGCGTTGAACCGCCGCGTCGATATCCGGCGGCAGTAAACCCGCGCGCCGGTCCGCTTACATGTGGATCGGCCCGTCGCCGCAGGCCAGAGCGGCTTCGCGCACAGCCTCGGAGTAGGTGGGATGGGCGTGGCATGTCATCGCCAGATCCTGCGCGGATGCGCCGAATTCCATGGCAACACACACCTCGTGGATCAGATCACCGGCAGCGGGGCCGATGATATGCGCCCCCAGAATGCGATCGGTTTCCTTGTCTGCCAGAATTTTGACGAACCCGTCGCCCGCAAACACCGCCTTGGCGCGCGCATTGCCCATAAAGCTGAACTTGCCCACCTTAAAGGCGCGTCCCTGTTCTTTCAGGCTCTCTTCGGTTTCACCAACATTGGCCACTTCGGGATGCGTATAGATCACACCGGGAATGACACCGTAATTTACATGCCCGTGTTTGCCCGCCACCGTTTCCGCTGCGGCCATGCCTTCGTCTTCGGCCTTGTGCGCCAGCATCGGGCCGGCGATGGCATCACCGATGGCATAGATACCTTTGACATTGGTCTGCCAGTGTTCGTCGGTCTTGATCATGCCGCGCTCGGACATTTCGACGCCCAGTGCATCCAGCCCCAGACCGTCCGTATAGGGTTTGCGCCCCGTTGCCAGCAGCACGGTATCGGCGTCAACCACGTGTTCACTGTCATCCTTGCGCAGTTTATAGGTCACCTTGGCCTTGGTCTTGGTCGCCTCTGTCTTTTGAACGGCGGCGCCCATGATGAATTTGATCCCCTGTTTGCCCAGCATCCGCTTGAACACTTTTTGCACTTCGCCGTCCATGCCGGGCGTGATCGCATCCAGAAATTCGATCACTGTCACCTCTGATCCCAGACGGGCATAGACGCTACCCAGTTCAAGGCCGATCACACCCGCGCCGATCACCACCATTTTCTTGGGCACCTTGCCCAGTTCCAGCGCGCCGGTCGAGGTGACAACCACCTTTTCATCCACGTCGACACCCTTGAGCGGGGCCGGTTCCGATCCGGTTGCGATGATGATGTTCTTGGCCTCGTGCACGTCATCGCCCACCTTGACCTTGCCAGCCTCGGGGATGCTGCCCCAGCCTTTCAGCCAGTCGATCTTGTTCTTCTTGAACAGGAATTCGATGCCTTTGGTGTTGGTATCAACCGTGCTTTGCTTGTAGGCGAGCATCTGTTTCCAGTCGACTGACGGGCTTTTGCCCTTAAGCCCCATCTCTGCGAAATTGTGTTCGGCCTCGTGCAGCATATGGCTGGCGTGCAGCAGGGCCTTGGACGGGATACAGCCGACGTTCAGGCAGGTGCCGCCCAGCGTATCGCGCCCTTCGACGCACGCCACCTTTAGGCCAAGTTGTGCGCAGCGGATGGCGCAGACATAGCCGCCGGGGCCCGAGCCGATGATGATCACGTCATAAGATGCCATTGGTTTATCCTTTGATTTTGGGGCGGTCGGACCGCCCGAATTAGATCAGCGCCGCGAACAGCATGAATGTCGTGGCCAGAAACCCCACCGCCCAGATCAGGCTGCGCCAAGGGCTAAGGCCAAATGCATAGGCCGGAATGTAGGCGATCCGTGCGACCAGATAAACCCATGCGCAACTGGCCGTGAAAGGGGTGGATTGATCTGTAAGGGCGATCACCACGCAGGCGATGGTGAACAGGATCAACCCTTCGAAATGGTTGTTCAGGGCGCGGATCAGGCGGCCCGTCGGGACGCTGACCTGATCCTGCAAATCACCGCCCAGGCGATGGCGATCCCGAGGAGACAGCGTCTTGCCCGGCCCCAGTTCGATATTCGCAGGCACCGCCATCAGGACGTACTGAACGACCTGAAGCAGGGCAGCGAGGGTGAGGACAGTGAGTTCGAGGGTCATTGGCCTTGACCCCTTGCCGATGCCCGCACGGGTTGCGCCCAACCGCTTCTTCCCGGCAGGCACATTTTTCGAAACTGGCGGGCGAATGTGTCCCTATGTCTCTCGCCGCGGATCAAAATGATCACAAATCCATCAGCAAGCGGCGCGGATCCTCGATCAGTTCCTTGACGCGGACAAGGAACGTGACAGCGCCCTTGCCGTCGATGATCCGGTGGTCATAAGACAGTGAAATGTACATCATCGGGCGGATCACAACCTCGCCGGCGATGGCCATCGGGCGGTCTTGAATCTTGGCAAGGCCAAGAATGCCCGATTGCGGCGGGTTTAGGATCGGGGCGGTCATCAGCGAACCGTAAACGCCGCCGTTCGAAATGGTGAATGTGCCGCCCTGCATTTCGGCCATGGTCAGCTTGCCATCACGCGCGCGTTTGCCTTTTTCGCCAATGGCTTTTTCAATGTCGGCAAACGACATCTGATCGACATCGCGCACAACTGGCACCACAAGGCCGGTGGGTGTGCCAGCAGCCACGCCCATATGCACATAGTTCTTGTAGATCACGTCGGTGCCGTCGATTTCGGCGTTCACCTCGGGAATTTCCTTAAGAGCGTGGCAGCACGCCTTGGTGAAGAACGACATGAAGCCCATGCGCACGCCGTGTTTCTTTTCAAACGAGTCTTTGTATTCCTTGCGCAGTGCCATCACCTCGGTCATGTCGACCTCGTTAAAGGTGGTTAGGATCGCGGCGGTGTTCTGTGCCTCTTTCAGGCGGCGGGCCATTGTCTGTTTCAACCGCGTCATTTTCACACGTTCTTCGCGTGCGGCATCATCCGCGGCAGATGGCGCGCGGGACGGGGCAGCCGTCGGCGCAGGCGCGGCTGCGGCGCTGGTGCCCGCGGCCAGTGCCTTGGCCACATCTTCTTTCATGATCCGCCCGTCGCGGCCCGTGCCGGTAACGGCGTCGGCGCTGATCCCGGCTTCGGTCATGGCCTTTTTCGCCGAGGGTGCGTTTTCCACATCCTTGCCGGATGCGGCGGGGGCTGCGGGCGCGGCAGCGGGGGCCTCAGCGGCAGGCGCGGCGGCTGCGCCTGAACCGGAAATCACGGCGAGTTTTGCCGAAGCATCCACGGTGCTGCCTTCGGGGGCGACGATTTCGGCCAGAACACCGGCGGCGGGGCTTGGCACTTCGACGCTGACCTTGTCTGTTTCCAACTCGCACAGCATTTCATCCTGCGCGACAGTATCGCCCACGGCCTTGAACCATGTGCTGACGGTGGCTTCGGTCACGGATTCGCCAAGGGTGGGCACCATCACATCGGTTGTGCCGCCGCTGTCTTTTGGCGCGGCGTCCGCAGCTGGTTTTTCAGCAGGGGCGTCGGATTTTGCGGCACCTTTGCCTTCGTTCAATGTGGCCAGCAGGGCGTTCACCCCCACAGTATCGCCTTCTGCGGCAACGATATCACCCATTGTACCGGCCGACGGGCTGGGCACTTCGACGGTGACTTTGTCGGTTTCCAGCTCGCACAGCATTTCATCGACAGCGACAGCATCACCGGGCTTTTTGAACCAAGTGGCCACGGTTGCTTCGGTCACGGATTCGCCCAGAGTCGGGACGCGGATTTCGATTGTCATGGTTTATTTTCCTTCAATAGTCAGCGCGTCGTTCACGAGGGCTGCTTGCTGGGCTTTGTGCTGAGAGGCGAGGCCGGTGGCGGGGGAAGCCGCAGTGGCGCGGCCCACATAGACGGGGCGTTTGTGCTTGGCCTTGATCCGGCCCAGAACCCATTCGATATTCGGTTCCATGAACGTCCACGCGCCCTGATTTTTCGGTTCTTCCTGACACCAGACCACTTCGGCCGATTTGAACCGTTCCAGTTCGTTAACCATCGAAATCGCCGGGAACGGATAGAACTGTTCGACCCGCAGAAGGTAAATATCGTCGATCCCGCGCGCATCGCGTTCTTCCAGCAGATCAAAATAGACCTTGCCGGAACACAGCACGACACGTTTGATCTTGTTGTCCGGCTTCAGCTTGGTATCGGAATTGCCGTGCTGCGCATCGTCCCACAACACGCGGTGAAAGGACGATCCTTCGGTGAATTCTTCGGCTTTGCTGACGGCCATTTTGTGACGCAACAGCGATTTCGGCGCCATGATGATCAGCGGTTTGCGGAAAGACCGGTGCACCTGTCGGCGCAGGATGTGGAAATAGTTCGCAGGCGTCGTGCAGTTTGCCACGATCCAGTTGTCCTGTCCGCACATTTGCAGGAACCGTTCCAGACGGGCCGACGAATGTTCCGGCCCCTGGCCTTCGTAGCCATGTGGCAGCAGGCACACCAGACCGGACATGCGCAGCCATTTGCTTTCGCCCGAGCTGATGAACTGATCGAACATGATCTGTGCGCCGTTGGCGAAATCGCCAAACTGCGCTTCCCAGATGGTCAGCGCGTTGGGTTCAGCCAGGGAATAGCCGTATTCGAAGCCAAGCACCGCGTATTCGGACAACATCGAGTCGATGACTTCGTAATGCGACTGGCCTTTGCGCACATGGTTCAGCGGGTAATACCGTTCTTCGGTGTCCTGATTGATGAAACCGGAATGGCGGTGGCTGAAGGTACCGCGCGTCGCATCCTGACCGGACAGGCGCACCGGATAGCCTTCGGTCAGCAACGATCCAAAGGCCAGCGCCTCGCCCGTGGCCCAGTCAAAGCCTGTGCCAGAGTCAAACATCGCCTTTTTGCTTTCCAGCAACCGGCCAACGGTTTTGTGCAACGGAAAATCAGCGGGCGCGGTTGTCAGGGCCTTGCCGACCTCTGCCAGTGTTTTCGCGGGAATTGCGGTTTCGCCGCGCACGTAATCTTCTTTGTTGCGGCCCAGATGCGACCAGCGCCCATCCAGCCAGTCGGCTTTGTTGGGCTTATATTCCTTACCCGCTTCGAACTCATCGTTCAGAAACGCCTGAAAGGCGGTTTTCATATCCTCGATTTCGCCTTCGGGGATCAGGCCGTCCTTGACCAGACGTTCGGTGTAAAGCGACAGAGTGGTTTTGTGGGTCTTGATCTTCTTGTACATGATCGGGTTGGTGAACATGGGCTCGTCGCCCTCGTTATGTCCAAACCGGCGGTAGCAAAAGATATCCAGAACGACATCCTTGTGGAACTTCTGGCGGAATTCAGTGGCAACCTTGGCCGCGTGCACAACCGCTTCGGGGTCATCGCCGTTCACGTGGAAAATCGGTGCTTCGACCATCAGGGCGATATCGGTCGGGTACGGGGACGAACGCGAAAAATGCGGTGCCGTGGTGAACCCGATCTGGTTGTTCACGATGATATGCATCGTACCGCCGGTCTTGTGCCCCTTGAGGCCGGACAGGCCAAAGCCTTCGGCGACAACACCCTGACCGGCAAAGGCCGCATCTCCGTGCAGCAGGATCGGCAGAACCTTGATGCGTTCCTTGTCGTTCAGCTGGTCCTGTTTGGCGCGGGCCTTGCCCAGCACCACGGGATTGACCGCCTCAAGGTGGCTTGGGTTGGCTGTCAGCGACAGATGGACCGAGTTGCCGTCAAATTCACGATCTGATGACGCGCCAAGGTGGTATTTCACATCGCCCGATCCGTCGACATCTTCAGGTTTAAAGCTGCCACCCTGAAATTCGTTGAAAATCGCGCGGTAGGGCTTTTGCATGACGTTGGCCAGCACCGACAGACGGCCGCGGTGGGGCATGCCGATAATGATATCGCGCACACCCAGCGCGCCGCCGCGTTTGATGATCTGTTCCATCGCGGGGATCAGGCTTTCGCCGCCGTCCAGACCAAAGCGTTTGGTGCCCATGTATTTGACATGCAGGAATTTTTCAAAGCCTTCGGCCTCGACCATCTTGTTGAGGATCGCCTTGCGGCCTTCGCGGGTAAAGCGGATTTCCTTGTCCAGCCCCTCGATACGTTCCTTCAGCCAGCTGGCTTCTTCCGGATTTGAAATATGCATGTATTGCAGGGCAAACGTGCCGCAATAGGTGCGTTTCACAATTTCCACGATCTGGCGCATCGACGCGATTTGTAGGCCCAGAACATTGTCGATGAAAATCGGGCGATCCATATCGGCTTCGCTGAAGCCGTAGGATTTGGGATCAAGTTCGGGATGCGCCGCCATTTCGCGCATGCCCAGCGGATCCAGATCGGCCACCAGATGGCCACGGATACGGTAGGCGCGGATGATCATCAGGGCGCGGATACTGTCCAGCACGGCACGTTTGATCGCATCTTCGCTGACTTTGGCACCGGTTTCGGCGGCTTTGGCGGCAATCTTTTTACCTGCGCCATCCGCTTCGGCGGGCGGCGCGGGCCATTCACCGGTCAGTGCCGATGTCAGATCGTCATTGGGGGCCGGGGGCCAATCCGTGCGCGCCCAGGACGGGCCGGATGCTTCTTTCTTGATGTCCAGATCGGCATCGCCCAGAGCCTTGAAAAACTCGGCCCAGGCTGCATCGACCGCGTTCGGGTCGTTGGCATATTGCGCGTAAAGCTGTTCCAGATATTCCGAATTGTGCCCCTGCATGAACGAAGAGGCGTGGAACTGGTCGTTGGTGGGTTGTTCGGTCATGTCTGGACCCCAATTCAAAATATGTGGACACGAAAATTCAAACCCGCCCCGCATGCTGCGGAACGGGCCAATTCAGTTACCCGATCGCTTCCAGTACAGCTTCACCAAGGCTTGCCGGGCTTTCGGCCACGACAATTCCGGCACTGCGCATTGCTTCGATCTTGCTTTCCGCGTCGCCTTTGCCACCGGCTACAATGGCACCGGCATGGCCCATGCGCCGACCCGGAGGTGCGGTACGGCCCGCGATGAAACCGGCGGTGGGTTTCCAGCGGCCCTTTTTCTTTTCGTCTGCCAGAAACTGTGCGGCTTCTTCTTCGGCGCTGCCGCCGATTTCGCCGATCATGATGATGCTTTGCGTTTCAGGGTCGGCCAGAAACATTTCCAGAATATCGATATGTTCGGTGCCCTTGATCGGGTCGCCGCCGATGCCGACTGCGGTGGACTGGCCAAGCCCGCTGTCCGATGTCTGTTTCACCGCCTCGTAGGTCAGCGTGCCCGAGCGGGACACAACACCGCAGGATCCACGCTTGTGGATGTGGCCGGGCATAATGCCGATCTTGCAGGCGTCCGGCGTAATCACACCGGGGCAGTTGGGGCCGACAAGGCGCGATTTCGATCCGTCCAGCGCACGTTTGACCCGCATCATATCCAGCACCGGAATGCCTTCGGTGATGCAGATGATCAGTTCCATTTCAGCGTCAATCGCTTCCAGGATCGAATCCGCGGCAAAGGGGGGCGGCACATAGATCACGGACGCGTTCGCGCCGGTGGTGTGCATCGCTTCGTGCACGGAATTGAACACCGGCAGGTCAAGATGGGTGCTGCCGCCTTTGCCTGGCGTTACGCCGCCGACCATTTTGGTGCCGTAGGCGATCGCCTGTTCCGAGTGGAACGTGCCCTGAGAGCCGGTAAGGCCCTGACAGATGACTTTGGTGTTTTCGTCGATGAGAATGGCCATTTGGTGGCTCCTTGATATCTTTTGTTCGGAATGAAGGTTGGCGCGCTGTGCGATTAACCCTTCACGGCCTTCACGATCTTCTCGGCCCCGTCGCGCAGATCATCTGCGGCGATCACGTCCACATCGGAATTGTTGATGATGGCCTTGCCTTCTTCGACCTTTGTGCCTTCCAGACGGACCACCAGCGGCACTTTCAGGCCCACCTCTTTCACGGCGGAAACAACGCCCTCGGCGATCACGTCGCAGCGCATGATGCCGCCGAAAATGTTGACCAGAATGCCTTTGACGTTGGGATCGGATGTGATGATCTTGAACGCTTCGGTCACTTTTTCCTTGGTTGCACCACCACCAACGTCCAGAAAGTTGGCGGGTTCCGCACCATAAAGTTTGATGATGTCCATCGTTGCCATGGCAAGGCCCGCGCCGTTGACCATGCAGCCGATTTCTCCGTCCAGCGCGATATAGTTCAGATCGTATTTGGACGCGGCCAGTTCTTTGGGATCTTCTTCGGTTTCGTCGCGCAGTTCCGCAATATCGGAATGGCGATAGATCGCGTTGCCATCGAACCCCATCTTGGCGTCCAGACATTTGAGATCGCCCTTGTCGGTCACGATCAGCGGGTTGATCTCCAGCATTTCCATGTCTTTTTCGGAAAACATTTTATAAAGTGTGCCCATCAAGGCCACACATTGTTTGATCTGCGCGCCTTTCAGGCCCAAAGCAAATGCGATGCGGCGCCCGTGAAACGCCTGATACCCTGTCGCGGGATCAACACTGAACGACAGGATCTTTTCCGGAGTGCTTGCGGCGACTTCTTCAATGTCCATGCCGCCTTCTGTCGAGCAGACAAAAGAAATACGGCTGGTTTGGCGATCGACCAACAGGGCCAGATACAATTCCGTTTCGATGCCGGATCCGTCTTCGATATAGATGCGATTGACCTGCTTGCCCGCGGGACCGGTTTGATGGGTGACCAGTGTCCGGCCCAGCATTTTCTTGGCTTCCTGCGCGGCTTCTTCCACCGACTTGGTCAGGCGGACACCGCCTTTTTCCCCGGCGTCAGCTTCTTTAAAGCTGCCCTTGCCGCGACCACCGGCGTGGATCTGTGCCTTGACCACCCACAACGGACCGTCCATTTCGCCTGCGGCGGTTTTGGCGTCTTCCGCCCTTAACACGACCCGCCCGTCCGAGACCGGTGCGCCGTAACTGCGCAACAGTGCTTTTGCCTGATACTCGTGGATGTTCATCAAATCTGTCCCGTCTAGCTTCAATTATCTGCCTATAGTCGCGTGTTCGTCAGATAATTAAATGCCATTTTGCCGCAGTGGCGGCTTTTCGACAAGAAAAGCGACATTTGTGATCACAGGGAAAAATAGTGTGATCACAAAAATTCAAACCCGTCGGATTTGCAAAGTGATTCGCACCTGAATCTGCGGTACCAGCAGGGCTATCGGGCGTATATACGCTGTCTGCCTCTGAATATCCCCACGACATTCGTGCATAAAAAAACGCCCGTCAAAGCGGGCGTTTTCAAGTTCAGGTATCGCGTCCGAGATCAGGCCAGGCTTGGATCAATCTCTTTACAGGCGGCGACAAGGCCTTTCACGGCGTCGACAGATTTGTCGAACATGGCCTGCTCATCCTTGTTCATCTTGATGTCGACGACGCGTTCAATGCCACCGGCGCCAATCACTGTCGGAACTCCGACATAAAACCCTTTCAACCCGTAAGCACCATCGACAAAAGCGGCGCAGGGCAGCAGGCGTTTTTGGTCTTTCAGATAGGCCTCGGCCATTTCGATCGCGGATGTTGCCGGTGCGTAAAAGGCGGAGCCGGTTTTCAGCAGGCCGACGATTTCGGCACCGCCATCACGGGTGCGCTGCACGATGGCGTCCAGTTTTTCCTGCGTGGTCCAGCCCATTTTGACCAGATCAGGCAACGGAATGCCGCCAACCGTGGAATACCGAGTGAGCGGCACCATTGTATCGCCGTGTCCGCCCAGAACAAAGGCCGTGACATCGCGCATGCTGACATCAAATTCCGACGCAAGGAAGTGGCGGAACCGCGCGCTGTCCAGAACACCGGCCATACCGCAGACCTTTTCGTGCGGCAGACCCGAAAATTCGCGCAAGGCCCATACCATGGCGTCCAGCGGGTTGGTGATGCAGATGACAAACGCGTCTGGCGCGTGTGCCGCGATGCCTTCGCCAACAGATTTCATGACCTTTAGGTTGATGCCCAGCAGATCGTCCCGGCTCATCCCCGGTTTGCGCGGAACACCGGCGGTTACAATGCACACATCCGCACCGGCAATATCGGCGTAAGACTGGGTGCCCGACAGGTTCGCATCAAACCCTTCCGAAGGCCCGGATTCAGCGATGTCCAGCGCTTTGCCTTCGGGTGTGCCTTCTGCGATGTCGAAAAGAACGACGTCGCCAAGTTCTTTCAAAGCGGCAAGGTGGGCGAGCGTGCCGCCGATCTGACCTGCGCCGATGAGGGCAATTTTGGGTCTGGCCATGGAATATGTCTCCGGTCCGTTTGGTTGGTGAAATTTGGACGCTTGCGTAGTCCCAAATGTATCAGGGTGCAAGGGTGCTGCGGTGCGGCACAAACGTGCGCGGGCACTGTTCGCTTGGCGGGAATGGCGCTAAAGCACGTCGCACACCAAGAAAATGAGGCTGCTGCATGCTGGTACTGGATTGGACGTTTTTTGCAATTGCCGGGCCCGCAGTTGTATTTGCAGGCGTATCCAAGGCCGGATTCGGATCCGGCGCGGCCTTTGCCGCGGCAACGATTCTGGCGCTGGTGATCGAACCGGGACAGGCACTGGCGATCATGCTGCCTTTGTTGATGTTGATCGATGCGGTGACATTGCGGCCCTATTGGAAAAAGTGGAGCTGGCCAGATGCCCGGGTTCTGATCTTCGGGGGTGTGCCGGGGGTCGCGCTGGGGGCTGCCCTGTTCCAAGTTGCGGATGCGGACGTGATCCGGCTGTTGATCGGCGGCATCGCCATTGCGTTCGTGGTTTGGCAAATTGCGCAGACCCGTGGCCTGATCCGGCCCGCCCGGGAACGTCTGCCGCTTTGGGCCGGCTGGGTTGCCGGTGGTGTTGCGGGGTTTACCAGCTTTGTCAGTCACGCGGGCGGGCCACCTGCGGCAGTGTATCTATTGTCGCAGAAACTGGGAAAAACCGGATTTCAGGCAACCACAGTGTTGGTGTTCTGGGCAATCAACATCGCCAAATTCATACCTTACGCGTTTCTGGGGATGTTCACCTGGCAAACAGCGCAAGCCAATCTGGTTCTTGCCCCGTTTGCATTGATTGGTGCGTGGTTGGGTGTGAAAGCGCACCGTCTGGTGCCCGAGCACGTATTTTTTGGACTGACCTATGTGTTGCTGGTGCTGACAGGTAGCAAACTGATCTGGGATGGGTTGTCTTAGGCGTCACTTCCAGCATCGGGCAGGGTTTCCGCAAGCGTTTCGAAAGCATCGCCCGAAGCGACAAGACAGGTGACCCCGTCAGGTGTTGTAACGGTGATTGTCCACGTGCCGGTTGTGCGCGCGGCAAAAAGTTCGACGATTGCGTTGTTTTGCCCCAAGCCGATGCTTTGACGGGTTTCGCCATAACCGGATGCAAGCCGTTCGATCACCAGATCGCGGGGGCCGCAATTGCGTGCGGTCTGCGCCTGCGCCAGTTCAAACCACGCAAAAAACAAACAGAAGGTCAGTGCGGCGGTCTTCAAAGCCATATCGTTTTTCAAGCGGTATCTCCTGTGCCGTCGGTTTCGTGCTGTTGAGGTCGGAATGGCCATCCCCTGGTCCGATTAAAGGCCGGTAGGGCAGGGTTCTGATCCACGTCTTCATGTGGTTGAAAGCATGCTTCCGAAGGCTTTGAATAATGGTTAACGCGGCGGGCGCAGGGCGCGAAAAAGGCTGATTACCTGATCGCAGACCATGCAAATTGCTGCGCCGCGGCAAGAAATCCCTTGAACATTCAGCCAAAAAATGGCCCTTTCAGGCGCAAATCCACGCCAGAAAGCTGCTGAAATGAACACAAAACTGCGCCCTTATCGGTCTGTCCTGTATATCCCCGCATCCAAACCCCGCGCGATGGACAAGGCCAAATCTCTGGCTGTCGATGCCATTATTTTCGATCTGGAAGATGCGGTTGCGGTAGATGAAAAGGATAATGCACGCGAAGGGTTGAAGCTGGCGCTGAGCGAGGGCGGATTTGGCCCGCGCATGCGTATCGTGCGCATCAACGCGCTGGATACCGACTGGGGCAAGAAGGATGCGCAAGCCGTTGCAGAAATGGATGCAGACGCGGTGTTGCTGCCCAAGGTCAACCATCCCGACGATATGGATGCTTTGGCGTCGATCACAGGTGATCTGCCAATCTGGGCGATGATGGAAACCCCGCGCGGCATCCTGAACGCGGCCGAGATTGCGGCGCATCCGAAGCTTGAAGGCTTTGTGATGGGCACAAACGATCTGGCCAAAGACCTGCAAAGCCGCACGCGGCCCGACCGTTTGCCGATGATGGCGTCGCTGGGTCTGTGTTTGCTGGCCGCCAAGGCCGAAGGCGTTGTGATCGTTGACGGTGTGTTCAACGCGTTCAAGGACGACCAAGGGTTGCAGGCAGAGTGTGAGCAGGGCCGGGATATGGGGTTTGACGGCAAGACGCTGATCCATCCGGCACAGGTTGCGATCGCGAATACGGCATTTGCCCCGACCGAAGCGGAAATTGATCTGGCGCGCCGTCAGATCAATGCCTTCGAAAAGGCGATAGCCGCCGGGCAGGCGGTTGCCGTGGTTGACGGGCGTATCGTCGAAAATCTGCACGTTGCAACTGCACGTGAAGTACTGGCAAAAGCAGAGTCAATCGAAGCCCTCGCAGCGGAGTGACCCGAAAATGACCCTGTTGATCCTTGGCCTGTTGCTATGGGTGGCCGCCCACTATTTCAAAAGATTGATGCCGGATGCGCGCGCCGCGCTGGGCGACAAGGGCAAGGGATTGGTGGCCGTTGCCGTTGTGGCGTCTGTCGTGATGATGATCCTGGGCTATCGAAGTGCCGGGTATGTAGATGTCTGGACGCCCCCGGCCTTTCTTGTTCACGTCAATAATACGCTGATGCTTCTTGCCTTCTGGGTCTACGGATCAAGTGCGGCCAAAGGCGCCAAGGTCTGGCCTGCAAACAAGATCCGCCACCCGCAACTGACAGCGGTGAAAATATGGGCACTGGCGCATTTGCTGGTGAATGGCGATCTGGCGTCTATCATCCTGTTCGGTGGACTGCTGGGCTGGGCTGTCGGTTCGGTCATTCTGATCAACCGGGCAGAGCCTGACTGGACACCGCCGCCGACAGCCGGAACAGCGACCAAAGTGCGCCTGCTGGTGATTACATTGGTGCTTTATGGCGTGGTTGCGGCCGTTCACGTCTGGCTGGGTGTGTGGCCTTTCCCGACATGAAACTCTATCGGTTTTTGACAGCAGATGACACTTCTGCGTTCTGCCACAAGGTTACGGATGCGTTGAATCGGGGGTGGTCGCTTTACGGTGATCCTACATATGCGTTCGATCAGGCGAACGGTGTGATGCGATGCGGGCAGGCGGTCATCAAGGAGGCAGACGGCACATACACACCCAACACAAAGCTTGGAGAACAGTAGATGGCGCAAAAGACCAATTCGGGACGGTTTTTTGAAGACTACAGCGTAGGCGATGTCTTGAACCACGCGGTGCCACGCACGGTAGGGGCGGGCGAACGCGCGCTTTACCATGCGCTCTATCCGGCGCGGCACGCCATTTATTCATCGGATGAATTCGCGCGAGCATGTGGATTGGCGGCCAGTCCGCTCGATGATCTGGCTGCGTTTCACGTGGTCTTTGGCAAAACTGTTCCTGATGTGTCTTTGAACGCTGTGGCCAATCTGGGTTATGCCGAAGGCCGCTGGCTGAAACCGGTTTATCCCGGGGATACATTGCGCTCGGTTTCCGAAGTGATCGGGGTCAAGCAGAATTCAAACGGCAAGACTGGTGTGGTTTACGTGCGCACGTGCGGAATGAACCAGCGCGAAGAAACGGTGCTGGAATACGCGCGCTGGGTGATGGTGCGAAAACGCGATCCCGGTGCCGCGGCGCCCGAAACAGTGGTTCCGGACCTGGCAAAGGTGGTTTCGCCCGAAGATCTGGTTGTACCCGAAGGTCTGGATTTTACCGGATATGATTACACTCTTGCCGGTGAACCGCATCGCTGGGGTGATTACGAGATTGGCGAAACAATCGATCATGTTGATGGAGTCACCGTCGAGGAAGCCGAGCATATGCTGGCAACCCGCCTTTGGCAGAATACATCGAAAGTGCACTTTGATGTGGCGGCACGCCCTGATGGAACACGGCTGATCTATGGCGGGCATGTGATTTCAATGGCGCGGGCGCTGTCGTTCAACGGGTTGGCCAATGCGCAGATGATGGTTGCTTTGAACAGTGGCGCGCACGCCAATCCCTGTCTGAGCGGTGATACGATCCGTGCATGGTCGCAAGTGCTGGACAAGGCAGAAACAGCTGGGCCGGGTGTGGGTGCGATCCGGCTTCGTCTTGTGGCAACCAAGGGCGGTGCACCATTCGAATTGAAAAGCAGCGATGGCAAGTACCTGCCCGAAGTCCTGCTGGATCTGGATTACTGGGCGCTGATGCCGCTTTGACGTAGGTCTTGCTTTTTCATGCAGCCCGGATGCATACGCGTCTTTTTGAGGGAGGGACAGATATGCTGATAGTGGCCGTTGGTCTTTATTGTTTTGCTGCGCTGGGCACTTTTGCGATGGCAATTGTTTACGGCGTTGCGCCTGTTCCGACAGCATACCACCGCGAAATTCTGAAACTGGACGGATCCGACAAGGGCAAGAATGCCGTACGGATCATTGGCGCGCTGTGCCGTGTGCTGGGCGGCGCGTTTGCCGCGTTGGCCTTTATGCTGGTCTGGCTGGCTTTGGTTCCGATCTCGGCCGATGTGTTATCCGCGAAACTTGCCGCACTTGTTGCGGGCCTTGCGGTTGCCATTCCGTCAATGATCATCCCGATGCAGATTGAAAAAGACACCGGAATCCGCACACCCTGGCGGATCGCTGCTGTCTTGCTGGTTGTCATACTGGTTGCGTTTGTTCTGTCGGTATTGTGACGTGAAACAGTAATGCGTTTTTGCGACCGCTTGATAAGGTCGCCTTATGAAACGGGTTTGCACACATTTGCGCTGGATAGGTCTGGGGATGGGTCTGGCGGTTTCGGCGGGTTCATTGGCACAGGCCTGCGATCTGGCGCTGGTGCTGGCGGTTGATGTGTCCGGTTCGGTCGATCCACAGGAATACCGTATTCAAATGGACGGACTGGCAGAAGCGTTGCGTGACGGGATCGTGGCCGAAGCACTGGTTGACGCACAAGCATGGCTGACACTTGTGCAATGGACGGGGTCATCGCGACAACAGACAAGCATCTCTTGGGCGCAGATGACCACGTTTGACGCAGTTGAAGCTTTTGCCGAACGGGTCACGCAAGAGCCGCGGCTATGGCGGAATTACTCAACGGCGATAGGGGAAGCACTGCATTATTCGCTGGCATCGTTTGATGACATTCCCGATTGCCGGCGCAAGGTGATTGATGTGTCGGGCGACGGTTCATCCAATGAAGGATTATCCCCGCGCGACATGCACGCGGCATTGAACGCGGAGAAAGTGACAGTAAACGCCGTTGTCATCGAAACAGATGGTGAAGACCTGACGGGGTATTTCTGGGAAAACGTGATCACGGGAGAAGGCGCTTTTGTCATGACCGCAAACGGCTTTGCAGATTATCCGGATCGCATCCGGCGCAAGTTGCAGCGCGAGACGGTGCGCCAGCTGTCCGATTTAGACAAAGGTCATCTGGATCTGCGATAATTGTGATCACACAATAATTACTGTGATCACAAAACGGAAATTGACCCCGGAAAAGTGACAGGCCGCGCCAAAAAACCGCGCTCTTGATGGTTTGATGCGGGTGACACCCGGAAAAATTCCTATAAAACAGTGCGCATAGAACCGGAAAGGACTCACCCATGGCTGACGTGAACCGGGGCAATCGCCCGCTTTCACCGCACCTGTCGATCTATCGCCCGCAGCTTACTTCTATTACGTCGATCCTGACACGTATCACCGGCAATGCTTTGTTGCTGGCCGCGTTGCTGATCGTGTGGTGGTTTCTGGCGGCGGCAACATCACCTGAATATTTTGCCGTTGCGGACGGTCTGATTACCAGCTGGTTCGGCGACCTTGTGATGCTGCTGTCCTTGTGGGCCTTGTGGTATCACACGCTGGCCGGCGTGCGGCACCTGATCTGGGACAATGCCATCGGTCTTGAAATCGAAACCGCAGAGAAACTGGGATGGGCCGTGGTTATCGGCTCTTTGGTTCTGACGGTTCTGACCGTTGTGATCATATAAGGGGCGGCGCAGATGAGATATTTAACAGATCGCAAGCGGGCGTCGGGCATGGGAAGCGCCAAGTCAGGCGTGGCGCATTTCTGGGCGATGAAGGTCAGTTCTGTCGCCCTTTTGCTGCTGATCCCACTGTTCGTATTTACCTTCGGGTCGATGTTGGGCGCGCCACATGCGGATGTGGTGGCCTATTTCGCCCGGCCGTTTCCCGCCATTGTCGCCGCTCTGACAATCGTCGTCGGGTTCATGCATTTCAAAGATGGTGTGCAAGTTCTGATCGAGGACTATGTTCACGGATTGGCACAGAAGGTTCTGATCATTCTGATGATCTGCCTTAGCTACGCCGCCGCAGCGACCGGTCTTTTCGCCATCGCGCGCATCGCGCTTTAAGAACTATAGGGATTAGCAAGATATGGCTGCCTACGAATACGAAACACATGAATATGACGTGGTTGTGGTTGGGGCCGGCGGTGCAGGGTTGCGGGCAACGCTGGGCATGGCCGAACAGGGGCTGCGCACGGCCTGCATATCCAAGGTTTTCCCGACCCGGTCGCATACGGTTGCCGCGCAGGGCGGGATTGCGGCATCGCTGTCGAACATGGGCCCCGACAACTGGCAATGGCACATGTATGACACGGTCAAGGGGTCGGACTGGCTGGGTGATACGGATGCGATGGAATACCTTGCCCGCGAGGCTCCGAAAGCCGTTTACGAACTGGAACATTACGGTGTGCCTTTTTCGCGCACCGAAGACGGCAAGATTTACCAGCGCCCGTTTGGCGGGCACACCACAGAATTCGGCGAAGGCCCGCCCGTGCAACGCACCTGCGCCGCGGCTGACCGGACCGGTCACGCGATCCTGCACACGCTTTATGGCCAGTCGCTGAAAAACAACGCGGAATTCTACATCGAATATTTTGCGATCGATCTGATCATGTCCGAAGATGGCCAGTGTCAGGGCGTCGTCTGCTGGAAGCTGGACGATGGCACGATGCATGTGTTCAACTCCAAGATGGTCGTGCTGGCCACCGGCGGCTACGGGCGCGCCTATTTCAGCGCGACATCGGCCCACACCTGTACAGGTGACGGCGGGGGCATGGTGGCGCGGCAGGGATTGCCGTTGCAGGACATGGAGTTCGTACAGTTCCACCCGACCGGAATTTACGGATCGGGCTGCCTGATCACCGAAGGCGCGCGCGGCGAAGGTGGATACCTGACCAACTCTGAGGGCGAGCGTTTCATGGAACGCTATGCGCCGACCTACAAGGATCTGGCCAGCCGCGATGTGGTATCGCGCTGCATGACGATGGAAATCCGGGAAGGGCGCGGTGTGGGGCCGGATGGTGATCACATCCACCTGCACCTGAACCATTTGCCACCCGAAACTCTGGCGCTGCGGTTGCCCGGTATTTCGGAAAGCGCCCGTATCTTTGCGGGTGTCGATCTGAACAAGGAACCGATCCCTGTTCTGCCCACAGTTCATTACAATATGGGTGGCGTGCCAACGAATTACTGGGGCGAGGTTCTGAACCCGACCAAGAAAGACCCCGATGCCATCGTACCGGGGCTGATGGCCGTGGGTGAAGCAGGGTGCGCGTCTGTTCATGGCGCAAACCGTCTGGGATCGAATTCGTTGATTGACCTTGTTGTGTTCGGACGTGCAGCCGCGATCAAGGCGGGCAAGGTGGTAGATGCCGAAGCGCCTAACCCGGTGTTGAACCAGGCATCCGTTGATGCCGCTTTCGACCGGTTCGACGGCTTGCGCAATGCCGACGGAGGCACGCCGACAGCAGAGTTGCGTCTGGAAATGCAGCGTACGATGCAAGCCGATGCAGCGGTGTTCCGCACGGACAAGACACTGGCCGAGGGCGTCAAGAAAATGACGGACGTCGCAAACAAGATGTCCGATTTGAAGGTGACTGACCGTTCGCTGGTGTGGAATTCCGACCTGATGGAAACGCTTGAACTTGCGAACCTGATGCCGAATGCGCTTGCAACGATCCACGGTGCCGAGGCCCGCAAGGAAAGTCGTGGGGCACACGCGCACGAAGACTATGCGGATCGGGATGACAAGAACTGGCGCAAACATACGCTGGCCGTTGTCGATGGTGCAAAAGTCGCGCTGGCGTACCGCCCCGTCCATCTGGAGCCTTTGTCAAAGCAGGAAGACGGTGGCATCGACCTGAAGAAAATCGCGCCGAAAGCACGCGTTTACTGATGCGTTCCGGCTTTGCCATCCTGTTGCTGACGGCCGGCCTTTTACCATTTGGTACAGGGGCGGCCGATGCCAGATCGAAAGTAGACCCCGATTTCATCCTGTTGGGGTGTCTGCACGACAACGGCGTCAGGAAGGATATCGAATTTGCCCGGAAAAACGGCCCCCACAAAACATGGGAAACGATAGAGTTCACGGATTACCGTTTGTCGCCAGTCATGCGTGTTTCGTCAAAGCAGAAAGAAGGTGTTGCCGCTTGTTTCGCTGAAGAAATGGCAAAACACCGATGATGATACCGGGCTTGGCCAGATGATTGCGATTGTGCGCAAATCCCCGCTTGAGAGCGGATGGGGAAAAAGCGGCCTGAACCCGAACATGGCTTTGCAGGTGTTCGGAATGCGCCGGGCCGGGAATCATGCCGTGATCAACTGGATAATGCGCAATCCGCCGGAAGACAGTTCCGGTACGATTTTTCTGAACAATTGCCGCCCGTGGCGCGACCCGGTCGAAAGCCGCAAAAGCTTGGAAGTTAACGGCAAGCGTCGCGGTGACAAAACCGACACGATGGCCAAGGCGGGATCTTCGCCTTTGGTTGTTGTGTCCTACGAAGATTGCGCGCCACCCGCCGCAGATGTCGGGAAATCCATCATGCGCGGTTTCAAGATTGATGATGTGGATCACGTTGTCGTCGTCTATCGCGGGTTTCTGAACTGGAGCGCGTCCCTGCTAAAGAAGCTGCGCGGAAATCCGGGGTATTCGCCGGTGACGCGCAGCCGGATCATGCTGCGTTCTATCGAGCAATATGCCGAGGTTCTGGACCGGCTGAAATATCCCAACGTTATCGGCATCTGCTATGATGCCTGGGTCACTGCGCCGGCGTATCGTGCCGAAAAACTTGGCCAGCTGGGGCTGCCGGTAAAGGATAACGCATTGGGCGATATCCAGCGTTACGGTGGCGGATCATCGTTTCAGCAAGAGGCTGCAAAAGGTCAGGATCTGGGCGCGCACAAACGCTGGATCGAGATGGTTGAAGATTCAGAATACCTTGTGATGTTGTGGACAGTGGCGCAGGACGCCGCGTTTCTTGCGGTTTTGAAGGATCATTTTCCCGATGATGTCGAACTGCTGAAGCCGCTGGTCAATGCACACCCCGGATTGGGTGCGGCATTATGATGATGAACACACATATGGTTGGGACGTCTGGCGCCAACGTGGATTTTACGTTAGAAAACAATGAAATATTCGGGCGCTTGGGTCGTCCGTCAGCACAGGAGATGCGAAATGGTTCAACTAACGCTTCCTAAGAACTCGCGCATAACCACGGGCAAGGCATGGCCGAAACCCGAAGGCGCGACAAATGTCCGCAAGTTCAGCATCTACCGATGGAATCCCGATGACGGTCAGAACCCGCGCTTGGATACCTACTGGGTTGATATGGATACATGTGGTCCGATGGTTCTGGACGCGCTGATCAAAATCAAGAACGAGATTGATCCGACACTGACGTTCCGGCGGTCCTGCCGGGAAGGCATTTGTGGATCCTGCGCAATGAACATTGACGGGATCAATACGCTGGCCTGCATCTATGGCATGGACGAGGTGAAGGGCGATGTTAAGATTTACCCCTTGCCGCACATGCCTGTGGTCAAAGACCTGATCCCGGATCTGACGCATTTTTACGCCCAGCACGCCAGCATCATGCCGTGGCTTGAAACCAAAACCAATCGCCCCGCCAAGGAATGGCGCCAGTCGGTCGAAGACCGTGAAAAACTGGACGGGTTGTATGAATGCGTGATGTGCGCCTGTTGTTCAACGTCGTGCCCGTCCTACTGGTGGAACGGCGACAGATATCTTGGGCCGGCGGCCTTGTTGCATGCCTATCGCTGGATCATCGACAGCCGTGATGAAGCAACGGGCGAACGTCTGGATGAACTGGAAGATCCGTTCAAACTTTACCGCTGCCACACGATCATGAACTGCGCCAAGACTTGTCCCAAGGGTTTGAACCCGGCCAAGGCGATTGCGGAAATCAAAAAGATGATGGTTGAACGTACCGTTTGATTCTGTGAACGAGCCGCTGCCTCTGGCGGCGGCTCGCGCGGGCAATGATGCTGTCGGGCCCGCACTGTCCGGGTAATTGTTCATTGGATGATACCGGTTCCGATCCCTGATTGTGATCAACCGGAGCATTGCGCAAAAAAAATTCGGTCGACACAATAATCTCTATTGATCGACTCAAGCAATTGCCCCATATGCGCGTTCAGACGCCAACGCACGCGCCTCTGGCACGGCAGGGTTTCCCGCACGGTTACGTAGCGACGGTAACGTCTCCTTTGGAAATGAGCGGTCATGAATGGCCGGTTCTGTTGGAGATGACCAATGAATGCCTACGTCACCGATTTTTCGGAATTCAAAGCTGCACGCCCTGACCAGACACGCGCCGAAGTGTTTATCCGCAACACGCGGTTCGACAAGCCGACGCTTGTGCTGGATGTCGAAGCCGTTGCGCGCCAGTACGCGGCCCTGTCTGCGGGTCTGGGGCGGGCGCATATCCATTACGCTGTCAAAGCCAACCCGGCCAGCGCGATCATTGATCGTTTGGTACAAATGGGATCGGGATTTGATGCCGCTTCCCGTGGCGAGATCGAGCTGTGTCTGAGCCAGGGGGCTGACCCTTCAAAGATATCGTTTGGCAACACTGTGAAACGCGTCAGCGATATTGCGTTCGCGCATCAGGTGGGTGTGACTCTGTTCGCCGCAGACGCGGAAGAAGAGCTGGACAAGATCGCCGCGCATGCACCCGCTGCGCAAGTTTACATTCGTGTCATCGTGGACGCATCACAAGCCGACTGGCCGCTTAGTCGCAAGTTCGGCTGTGCGCGTACCAAGGTTCTGGCGTTGCTGTCGTATGCAAAGACCGTTGGCCTGACACCGGTCGGCCTGTCATTTCATGTCGGATCACAGACACGCCGCGCCGAGATGTGGACAGATACTCTGGATCAGGTGGCCAGCGTCTGGCGGGATGCGAAAGAGGCGGGATTTGATCTGTCCCTGCTCAACATCGGCGGTGGGTTCCCGGCGTTTTATGGTGAAGAGATTGACGGTGCGACCACGTATTGCGCGTCTGTGATGCAGCTGATCGCCGAACGCTTTGGCGATGTTCCCATGATCATGGCCGAACCCGGACGCGGTTTGGTGGCGGAATGTGGGGCCATCGCGGCCGAGGTTTTGCTGGTCTCCAGAAAATCCGACGACGATGTACACAGATGGGTTTATCTTGATATCGGTCGGTTTTCCGGTCTGGCCGAAACCGAAGGCGAAGCGATCCGTTATCAGTTTCTCACGGAAAAAGACGGTGATATTGAGGGGCCATGCATTCTGGCCGGGCCGTCTTGCGACAGTGCCGATGTTCTATACGAAAAACGCCCGGTCATGCTGCCGCACAATTTGTGCGCCGGTGACAAAGTGATCATCCGCAACTGCGGGGCCTACACGTCAAGCTATTCTTCGGTTGGCTTTAACGGTTTTCCCCCACTGGATGTAATGATCCTGTAAGGTGCGTTGTTCCGGGGCGTCCACGGGAGGGGATGCCCCGGAAATCTGTCAGGCGAACGCAGCTTCAAGCGCGATCTCGACCATGTCGCCAAAGCTGCTTTCGCGCTGGTCGGACGGAAGCGCCTCTTTCGTCAGAAGATGGTCCGACACCGTTAATATCGCAAGCGTCCGCCGGCCATAGCGCGCAGCAAGAGTGTAAAGTTCTGCCGCTTCCATTTCGACACCCAGTATGCCGTGACGCACCATCTGTTCATTCAGGTCCGGACGTTCATCATAGAACACGTCAGACGAATATATCCCGCCGACATGTGTTCTGGTGCCGTGGCTTTCGGCAGCGACCGCAGCGGCCCGCAACAGCGACCAGTCCGCTGAAGGAGCGAAATTCAGTTCTTTGAACAAAGACGATGACGGCGTGTTTACGGTTGTTGCCGTCATCGCGATAATCACGTCACGGATCGCAACATGGGGCTGCATGCCGCCGCAAGATCCGATGCGGATAAGCGTTTTGGCATCGAAATCGCGAATCAATTCATTCACATAGATTGACAGCGATGGCATTCCCATTCCGCTGCCCTGAATGGTTACGGGATGGCCATTCCATGTTCCGGTAAATCCCAGCATTCCGCGGGTTTCATTTACCAGTCGGATATCTTTCAGAAAGGTTTCCGCAGCCCATTTTGCGCGATAGGGATCGCCGGGCAATAAAACAGTTTCCGCAATATCGCCCGGTTCGGCCCCAATATGAATTGTCATGCGTTCGCCTTTAAGTAGTTATCAGATTTCCATCTTTGATGGATCTGTACCTGCTTTCAGCGCTTCTTTGAACCAAAAAGGCTGGCGTCCGCTGCCAGACCAGGTCTGGCTTTTGTCCTTGGGGTTGAAATACTTTGGTGGCCGTTTTGCTTTGGTATTCGAAGCATTGCGGCCAGCAGTCGGGGTTATGTCCGATAGGGAAAACCCGTATTCGGCAGCGGCCTTTTTTGCAGCTTCAAGCGCCAGTTTCTTCTCGGTGGCTTCGACAGCCTTTAATGCTTTTTGCACATCTGCGGCCAGTTTTTCGAGGTCTTTTCTGGACATCTCATTAAGATTGAGCGTCATTTTTTTCTCCCTGTGAGCGTTATCGCTTATCGCACAGGGAATTATTCTGTTTCAATCCATGCCATTGGCCGATTTTGTGTCAGCGTTAAAGCTTTATTGCGCTGCGACAGCTTTGGGGTCCGCCAGTTCAAGGAACGTCTGATCAACGCCTTCGGCTTCGCCGCCGTGCCGGCTTGAAGGTAGTTTGGGGCGTCAGACGTCCCATTTCCAGCGATTTTCCCGCTGTTTCGGCCGCCTGAGTGGCGGTTTCGGCGTTTTTGGGCAGACTCTGCCTCATGCTGCCAGCTTTCTCCGGGTCATGAACAGGTTGCCGAGGGCGAAGAGCGTGAACAGATGCGCCCGGTTCTTGGCCAGCCCACGGTAGCGCGTCTTCACGTGGCCGAACTGGCGCTTCAGGATCCGGAACGGGTGCTCAACCTTGGCCCGGACCTTTGCGATGATCCGGTTGATCTGCACGTCGAGCGGATCCAGTTCGCCACCTTTGGGTGCCTTGCGCATCACGCCCCAGAACCGGCCTGCATCCTTGGTGAAGGCCGCCTCTCGTTCGGAATGCACGTAGCCCTTGTCCGCCCAGACGGATGTTTCGTTGCCGTGCAGCAGTTCGTCCCAGACCTGGCTATCGTGGGTCTTGGCAGTGGTGGTCTCCAGGCTGTGGACGATGCCGCTGTCTGCATCGACGCCAACATGGGCCTTCATGCCGAAGTACCAGTCATTACCCTTCTTGGTGGATGACATCTCGGGATCGCGGGCCTTGGCTTCATTCTTGGTCGAGGACGGCGCATCGATGATCGTCGCATCCACCAACGTGCCAGAGCGCAGCGTGACGCCCTTGTCGGCAAGATAGGCATTCACCTCGGCAAACAGCTTCTCGGTCAGCTGATGCTTCTCCAGCAGGTGCCGGAAGTTCAGGATCGTTGTTTCGTCGGGGATGCGGTCATCGCCAAGCTCGATACCGGCAAACCGGCGCATGGCCTCGCTGTCATACAGGCTCTCTTCGGCCATCGGATCGCTCAGCGCGTACCAGCTCTGAAGGAAATACACTCGCAGCATCGTCTCCAGTGGCATCGGTGGCCGACCACCCTTTGACCCAACCTTCGGATAGTGCGGCTCGATCAGCGCCAACAGACGACCCCAAGGCACCACCGCATCCATCTCCGACAGGAACTTCTCGCGGCGCGTCACCTTCTTCTTCACCGCATCACCAAGGCCGGGAATGGCAGGCTGTTTGGGCATCGGCGGGCTCCTCTCTCATCCGCAGAAACCATACCAAATCACGCCAAAATGGGGGAGTTCTTCAGAGATTCCTCAATTATATCCATCATGATTGAATTCAGTTCAAAATCTTTGGGCGTATAAACCCGCGCGACACCCATTGCCGCCAGTTTCGCAGCATCGTCGTCCGGTATGATGCCGCCTACAATGACTGGGATGTGCCCCAACCCCGCAGCATTCATTTTTTCCATCAGATCCTGAACAAGCGGAATATGCGATCCGCTTAAAATCGACAGCCCCACGACATGGGCCTGTGTTTCGATCGTATTCGCAACGATTTCATCCGGTGTCAGGCGAATGCCGTTATAGTCAATGTCCATGCCGCAATCGCGGGCACGAAATGCGATTTGTTCGGCGCCGTTCGAATGGCCGTCAAGGCCCGGCTTGCCCACCAGAAACTTCAACCGGCGCCCCAGCTTGTCGCTCACGGCATCTACGGCTGCGCGGATGTCGTCCAGCCCTTCTGTTTTGTTGGATACGGACGCAGACACTCCGGTTGGGCCGCGATAGGTGCCAAAGACCGCGCGCATCTGTTCGGCCCATTCGCCGGTTGTGACGCCGGCCTTTGCCGCTGCAATCGACGGTCCCATGATGTTTTCGCCGGTCTTGGCGGCATTGCGCAGGTTCTCAAGTGCGGCTTTTACGGCAACGGCGTCACGCTCTGAGCGCCAGGCGTTCAGTCGGTTGATCTGTTCCTGCTCAACGGCCGGGTCTACGACCATGATGCCGCCGTCTTCGGTTTGTAGGGGTGACGGTTCGGATGTTGTAAACTTGTTCACGCCCACAACCGTGACTTCGCCGGCTTCGATGCGGTTCAGGCGGTCTGCGTTGCTGTCGACCAGGCGGGACTTCATGTATTCAATCGCACTGATCGCGCCGCCCATGCTGTCCAGATTGGCCAGTTCCGCGCGCGCGCCGTCTTTCAGGCTTTCCACCTTGGCGTCTACGGCCGGGTTGCCATCAAACAGATCATCAAATTCCAGCAGGTCCGTTTCATAGGCCAGAATTTGTTGCATCCGCATTGACCATTGCTGATCCCATGGCCGGGGCAGACCCAATGCCTCGTTCCAGGCAGGCAGTTGCACGGCCCGTGCGCGTGCGTTTTTGGACAATGTCACAGCCAGCATTTCAATCAGGATGCGGTATACATTGTTTTCCGGTTGCTGTTCGGTCAGACCCAGACTGTTGACCTGCACGCCATAGCGAAAACGGCGGTATTTGGGGTCTGTGACCCCATATCGCTGTTCGCAGATTTCATCCCACAGGTCGACAAAGGCCCGCATTTTGCACATTTCGGTGACAAAGCGGATACCGGCGTTCACGAAAAAGGAAATACGGCCCACCAGGCGTGGAAAATCTTCGTCGGGCACCTGACCTTTCAGTCCGTCAAGCACTGCGGTTGCGGTGGCCAGCGCAAAGGCCAGTTCCTGTTCCGGCGTCGCGCCTGCTTCTTGCAGGTGATAGGAACACACGTTCATCGGGTTCCATTTCGGGACGTTCGTATAACAATACGCCGCCACATCCGTAATCAGTTTAAGCGACGGTTTGGGCGGGCAGATATAGGTGCCGCGCGACAGGTATTCCTTGATAATGTCGTTCTGAACGGTGCCTTGCAGTTGCGAAATGTCGGCGCCCTGTTCTTCTGCCACTGCGATGTACAGGGCCAGCAGCCAAGGTGCCGTGGCATTGATTGTCATCGATGTGTTCATCTGATCCAGCGGGATTTCATCGAACAATGTCCGCATGTCACCCAGATGTGCGACAGGCACGCCGACCTTGCCGACCTCGCCGCGCGCAAGGATGTGATCGCTGTCATATCCGGTTTGCGTGGGCAGATCGAAGGCAACTGACAAACCGGTTTGTCCTTTGGACAGGTTCGACCGGTAAAGCGCATTGGACGCGGCAGCGGTGGAATGCCCCGCGTAGGTGCGGATCAGCCAGGGGCGGTCTTTTTCGTGCTGGGTCATGGACGAACCTCGTGAATCACTTCGGCAATTTTATTGCGTTCAAAGGGTGATACTTGGAACTTTGCGCAATTGTCAATTCGCTGCATTGCGGCATAAGGCCCGAAACCGGTGATTGTGTGTGGCGGGATTTGCTGCCACGGTAAGGTTGATGACAACGACAGTAGAACTTCCTCTGTGGCTCTTGATTGTGATCCTGCTGTTCGCGGCGGTCACATTTGCATCGCATTTCCTGTTTCCGTCTGTACGCTGGTTCTTTCGCAGACGGCTGGAAAAGGTCGTGGCCAAGGTGAACGAAAGGCTGGAACGGCCCATCGAACCATTCAAGCTGGCGCGCCGTCACGATATGATCCAGCGGCTGATTTACGACCCCGCAGTAACCCGCGCGGTGGCGGCCCATGCAAAAGACAGCGGTATCCCCGAAAACGTCGCCTTTGAAGAGGCGCGCCGCTATGCGCGTGAAATCGTGCCTTCATTTTCGGCCAGCGCCTATTTCGGCGTTGCGATCCGTCTGGCCAAACTGTTGTCGAACGCGCTGTATCGTGTACGGCTGGGCTATCAGGATGAAGACGCGCTCAAGTCACTGGATCCGGACGCGACAGTCGTCTTCGTGATCAATCACCGCAGTAACATGGATTATGTACTGGTTACATATCTGGCGGCAGAGCGGTCGGCCTTGTCCTACGCAGTTGGCGAATGGGCGCGTGTCTGGCCCCTTTCCGGATTGATCCGGGCAATGGGCGCCTATTTCATCCGGCGAAAATCGCGCAACGAGCTTTATCGCTGTGTGCTGGCCCGCTATGTCGGTCTGGCCACCAACGGCGGCGTGACCCAAGCCATGTTTCCGGAAGGTGGGCTTAGCCTTGACGGGGCGCTGAAGCCGGCAAAGCTGGGCCTTTTGAAATATATCTCGGACGGATTCACTGACGGTGATCGCGATGTGGTTTTTGTACCTGTCGCGCTGAACTATGACCGGGTTTTGGAAGACCGTATTCTGATCGCAGCCGGGGATGCAGGCGAACGCCGGTTCCGCGCGCGCATCAGTGTTGTCGCGGGATTTGCTCTCAAGCAGGTCTGGCTCAGGCTGACGGGACGTTTTCACAGGTTCGGCTATGCTGCGGTCAGTTTTGGATCGCCCCTGTCGCTGGCCCAGTTCAGCGCCGGCAAAAAGGGTGATATCGCGGCGTCCCTTGGGGCCGAGCTGATGCGGCGGATTGGCAATGTGGTGCCGGTGTTGCCTGTGCCCTTGGTTGCGCATGTCCTGCAGGGCGGTGCGCCGATGGATCGTGCGGAACTGGAACGGTCCGTTTCGGGCCTGTTGGCGCAATTGGGTGATGCCTACGTACATCTGCCGCGCAACAACCGCGATTATGCTGTCGAGGTGGGGGTACGCCATCTGGCAGAACGCGGGATCGTGATCGAAAAGGACGGGTTGTTCCACACACCTGAAGCGCAGCTCAGTGCACTGGCGTATTATGCGAACTCGATCCGGCATCTTGTCCCGAAGGACGGCCCCGTACTTTCTGCGGATGCGAAGGAAATTTCTGCGACTGCTGGGTCATAAAATTACCAATTTGAACCGTTTTGGGTTGCAATATTGCGTATCAGGCCATATCCCACGGTAGGCGCCGGGCGATTCTGCGCTGCGGCACGGCCTGATGTCAGGCTGTATGGTGTTAAGACAGGGACAAGATCAGGAGGCCACATGGCTTTGGACAACGATGGCGGAATTGCCAACTACGACGCACCCGAAAAAGATCTTTATGAAATGGGTGAAATGCCGCCTTTGGGCTATGTCCCGAAACAGATGTATGCCTGGGCAATCCGTCGGGAGCGCCATGGTGAACCAGACAAGGCCATGCAGGTAGAAGTTGTCGACGTACCGGTGCTGGACAGCAACGAGGTTCTTGTTCTCGTGATGGCTGCGGGCGTGAATTACAATGGCGTCTGGGCCGCTCTGGGCGTTCCGATCAGTCCTTTTGACGGACACAAACAACCCTATCACATTGCCGGTTCTGATGCGTCAGGCATCGTCTGGGCTGTCGGTGACAAAGTCAAACGATGGAAAGTTGGTGATGAAGTCGTTGTGCACTGCAACCAGGACGATGGTGATGACGAGGAATGCAATGGCGGCGATCCGATGTATTCGCCAACCCAGCGGATCTGGGGGTATGAAACTCCGGACGGGTCGTTTGGCCAGTTCACGCGCGTGCAATCGCAGCAGTTGATGCCGCGCCCCAAACATCTGACCTGGGAAGAGGCCGCGTGTTACACGCTTACTCTTGCGACAGCCTACCGGATGCTGTTCGGCCACGAGCCGCATGATCTGAAACCAGGTCAGAATGTTCTGGTCTGGGGCGCTTCAGGCGGTTTGGGATCTTACGCAATCCAGTTGATCAACACGGCGGGTGCGAATGCGATCGGCGTGATCAGCGACGAAGACAAACGCCAGTTTGTTCTGGATCTGGGCGCAAAAGGCGTTCTGAACCGCAAGGATTTTGATTGCTGGGGGCAAATGCCCACGGTGAATACCCCTGAATATGCCGCGTGGTTTGCCGAGGCCCGCAAATTCGGCAAGGCAATCTGGGACATTACCGGTAAGGGCGTCAATGTTGACATGGTGTTTGAGCATCCCGGCGAAGCAACATTCCCGGTGTCGACATTCGTTTGCAAAAAAGGCGGAATGGTCGTGATCTGTGCCGGTACTACCGGTTTCAATCTGACATTTGACGTGCGTTACATGTGGATGCACCAGAAGCGCTTGCAGGGCAGCCACTTCGCGCATCTCAAGCAGGCATCATCGGCGAACAAGCTGATGTTGGAGCGTCGTTTGGATCCATGCATGTCAGAAGTATTTTCATGGAACGATCTTCCGGATGCGCACATGAAAATGATGCGGAACGAACACAAACCCGGAAACATGGCGGTGCTTGTACAATCGCCTAAGACCGGACTTCGGACATTTGAAGACGCGCTGGAAGCCAAGCGATAAAAGCAGAAACACTCTGTCTCTTGATTGACACCTGCGACTGGTTTGGGCCGGTTGCAGGTGTTTTTTATTATTAGGAATCTCTGAAGAACTCCCCCATTTTGGCGTGATTTGGTATGGTTTCTGCGGATGAGAGAGGAGCCCGCCGATGCCCAAACAGCCTGCCATTCCCGGCCTTGGTGATGCGGTGAAGAAGAAGGTGACGCGCCGCGAGAAGTTCCTGTCGGAGATGGATGCGGTGGTGCCTTGGGGTCGTCTGTTGGCGCTGATCGAGCCGCACTATCCGAAGGTTGGGTCAAAGGGTGGTCGGCCACCGATGCCACTGGAGACGATGCTGCGAGTGTATTTCCTTCAGAGCTGGTACGCGCTGAGCGATCCGATGGCCGAAGAGAGCCTGTATGACAGCGAGGCCATGCGCCGGTTTGCCGGTATCGAGCTTGGCGATGACCGCATCCCCGACGAAACAACGATCCTGAACTTCCGGCACCTGCTGGAGAAGCATCAGCTGACCGAGAAGCTGTTTGCCGAGGTGAATGCCTATCTTGCCGACAAGGGCGTCACGCTGCGCTCTGGCACGTTGGTGGATGCGACGATCATCGATGCGCCGTCCTCGACCAAGAATGAAGCCAAGGCCCGCGATCCCGAGATGTCATCCACCAAGAAGGGTAATGACTGGTACTTCGGCATGAAGGCCCATGTTGGCGTCGATGCAGACAGCGGCATCGTCCACAGCCTGGAGACCACCACTGCCAAGACCCACGATAGCCAGGTCTGGGACGAACTGCTGCACGGCAACGAAACATCCGTCTGGGCGGACAAGGGCTACGTGCATTCCGAACGAGAGGCGGCCTTCACCAAGGATGCAGGCCGGTTCTGGGGCGTGATGCGCAAGGCACCCAAAGGTGGCGAACTGGATCCGCTCGACGTGCAGATCAACCGGATCATCGCAAAGGTCCGGGCCAAGGTTGAGCACCCGTTCCGGATCCTGAAGCGCCAGTTCGGCCACGTGAAGACGCGCTACCGTGGGCTGGCCAAGAACCGGGCGCATCTGTTCACGCTCTTCGCCCTCGGCAACCTGTTCATGACCCGGAGAAAGCTGGCAGCATGAGGCAGAGTCTGCCCAAAAACGCCGAAACCGCCACTCAGGCGGCCGAAACAGCGGGAAAATCGCTGGAAATGGGACGTCTGACGCCCCAAACTACCTTCAAGCCGGCACGGCGGCGAAGCCGAAGGCGTTGATCAGACGTTCCATTAATCATGTGAATTCAGAAGGTTAAAATATATGCCCCCACTATTATTGGGGAGTTGAAAAACGCGAATTCCAAGAGAAGTGAAAACATGTTAAGGTTGTGTTAACGACTTATTAACTACCAAAGAGCGATATTATTATGAGAAATGATTGGATTTTAGACGTTCTGGCGGACCTGCAAAGCTTTGCGCGCAAAAACGGGATGGATGCGCTGGCGGAACAGTTGGGTGATACCAAGATCATTGCCGCCGCCGAAGTCATGTCTTTGGATGAAAAGGCTTACGCGCGCTGCAATGAACAAAACTCGTCTGGAGCAGATACTGGTAACACTGGAGCAAGCCGACGCGCTTGACAGCCTTCAATCTGCATCAATTGCATTGCGGGATTACTTTGCCATTGACCATATTGTTTATCATTGGGTGGATTCAGCGGGTGACCAATACGGCTGCGGAACTTACGACCGGGCTTGGGCGCAGCACTATATCGAACGGAATTATCTGCGGATAGATCCCGTGATTATAGGGTGTTACCAACGGTTCCACCCTGTCGACTGGAAAAGGCTGGACTGGTCGAGCAAGGCCGCGCGCGCCTTCAAAGCGGACGCAATGTCGTTTGGGGTTGGCAATCAGGGTTTTTCAGTTCCAATTCGCGGTCCGAACGGTCAATTTGCCTTGTTCACGGTTTCTCATTCCTGCTGCGATGACGAATGGGACAGGTTCACAGAAAAACATCGCCGCGACCTGATCCTGATTGCGCATTACTTTAATCAGAAGGCGCTTGATTTCGAACCGGATCGCGCCCCGGAACCGTCACAAACGCTGTCCCCGCGCGAGGTGGATGCAATGACCTTACTGGCGATCGGGTATAATCGGGCGCAAGTTGCCGAAACGCTTTCCATTTCCGAACATACCCTGCGTGTTTACATCGAAAGCGCCCGTTTCAAACTGGGCGCGATGAACACCACCCATGCTGTTGCACGCGCCCTTAGCCGCGGATTGATCGTCGTTTAGCTGTTGCGTCAATCAGAGCAGACCGCGCGGCCCTGAAATACAAAACTAACATGCGCAAATGTAGCTCTTTGCCATCCTGTAGGAGGGGTTAAAGATGCTAAGATACATTTACGGAAATGACTTGCACGACTATCCGAAACTTGCACAGAGCATGTTTCAGGATCGGGCGGACCAGTTCAAAACCCGTCTGGGCTGGGACGTGTCGGTCAACGCGCAAGGGCACGAGCGGGATGACTATGACGACCTCAATCCGCTTTATGTGATCTGGGAAGAAAGCAGCGGACGCCATGGCGGATCCATGCGGTTCCTGCCGACAACTGGTCCTGTCATGGTGAACGATCATTTTTCCCACCTTCTGGGAGGCGGCACACTGGTCAGTCCCCTGATCTGGGAATGTACCCGGTTTTGTCTGGCACAGGGTGCAGCGCCGCGTGTAGCTGCTGCCCTTATGCTGGGCGGGGGCGAGATCATGGCGGGTTTTGGCGTCCGCCATTTTGTTGGTGTCTTTGATGCGCGCATGGTCCGCATCTATCGCATGATCGGGTCATCGCCCGAAATCCTGGGCACTGACGGGGAAGGGCGCAGCAAGATCAGTGTTGGCCTTTGGGAGTTTGCGCCAGATGCCAAAGCCCGGATTGCAGCGCGGACAGGGCTGTCCGAAGACGTTTCCCGGCTTTGGTTCGATCGCGCATTCGGCCGTCGCGAACGGGGCAAGCTTGCACTTTCTGCGTAACTTTCCCGCAAATCGATCCAGCTGTCTGGCGCCTGCCTGACAGCGCCTATAGTGTCCCGATATGACCGTTGCGCCAGTTACATTTTCGCAGGATCAGGCCACCGCTTACGATGCGGTGGCCGATGCGTTGCGTATCGCCGGGATAGATTTGCTTGATGGTGCACTGACGCCCCCCCGTGAAGGTCAATCCAGCGTCGTCGCGATCACGGGCAAGGCCGGATCGGGAAAGACATTGCTGCTGGCAGAGCTTTATCGCGCAATGAAAACCGCAGGCGTGGAAATTGTATCGGGCGATTATGAAAGCCGCAAAAGGGCGGGAAAACGCACATTGGCCATCCTCGCGCCAACCAACAAGGCAGCATCGGTTTTGCGGCTGCAAGGTGTTCCCGCGACGACGATCCACCGCATATTGTACACGCCGGTCTATGATCCCGATTACGAAAAAATCGCCGAATGGCTGACGGGCAATGGTGAGCGGCCGGATGTCGAAGGATTGACCGATCAGGCACTGGATCGCGCGGCGCTGTTTTACAAGGCGAACGCATCCATTCCCGGCGCGCTGGCCGCAGCCGGATTGCGGGGCTCGGATTTCATCACAGGCTGGAAGCGCCGCGAAGAGCCGTTGGACGTCGGATTTATCGATGAAAGTTCGATGCTGGATGACCGGCAGTTTGAAGATCTGAAAGACATTTTTCCGACCCTGCTGCTGTTCGGTGATCCGGCACAGCTGGCGCCGGTGAACCAGTCAGGCACGATGATATTCGATCGCTTGCCCGAAACACGGAAATTCAATCTGGACCGGGTGTACCGTCAGGATGCCGACAACCCGATCCTTGATCTTGCACATGCGCTGGCCGACCCGAAGCTGGAATTTTCCGATTTCGAAGGCATGGTTCAGGATATAGCGCGGACGGATGATCGTGTTGTCTGGGGCGAACGGGTGGAAGTTGACCTGATGGCGCGCAGTCCGGTTCTGGTCTGGCGCAATGCAACCCGTGTTCGGCTGATTACCGCATTTCGCAGCGTTTATGGCGCCCCGGATGATGAATTGCTGCCCGGTGAGCCGCTGATCTGTGACGGTATCGAACTGCCCCTGAAGCACCGCAAGAAACGGCTCGACCTTGAGGCGCGCGGCCTGATCAAGGGGGCTCAGGTGGTTTATCTGGGGCCGGGGCGCAAGCCCGGTTTTTCAAGGTTGCACGTCGTCGGTGCGGAAGACCCGCAAGTCAGTGCTGCATCCATCGTCAAGATCGAAAAGCCGGACGAGGAAGAACCGTTTATCCCGTTCGCCGCCAAGATGGGGGCTACGTTTTTGCATGGGGCCGCGGTGACAATCCACAAGGCACAGGGCAGCCAATGGGACACCGTACAGGTATTTGCCCCTGACCTTTTCGTGGCCGCGCGTATGGGGCGGATCGAAGCGGGGCAACCCTTGTGGAAACGTCTGGCCTATGTGGCAATCACCCGTGCACAAAACCGACTGATCTGGGTCGTGCGT
Organism: Sulfitobacter sp. JL08; assembly: GCF_003352045.1. Taxonomy (NCBI): domain Bacteria; kingdom Pseudomonadati; phylum Pseudomonadota; class Alphaproteobacteria; order Rhodobacterales; family Roseobacteraceae; genus Sulfitobacter; species Sulfitobacter sp. JL08. The sequence goes on along the minus strand of NZ_CP025815.1, from coordinate 3,663,065 downwards.
AACAGGTTGTCAAAGCCGACAGATGCCTTGCGTATAGATGACCTGGCCGCAGTTCCAGCCCCGCTGAGCCTTGAGGAGCCGACATGAAATCCGTTTTGATCACCGGTGCCAGTTCTGGCATAGGACGTAACACCGCAGTTCAATTTCTAGAGAATGGCTGGCGTGTTGGCCTGGTGGCACGCAGGGCCGACCGTTTGAACGGACTTCAGGAACAGTATGAACACGCGATCGCATTGCCGGCGGATGTGACAGATGCAACGGCAATGCAAGCTGTCTTTGACAGTTTTGCAAAGCAGGCGGGCCATCTGGATGTGGTGTTTAACAATGCCGGAACATTTGGTCCGTCCGGAACCATCGACGAAATTGATCTGGACGCATGGGAGGCCGTGCTGAATGTCAATTTGCGCGGCATGTTCATCACGGCGCGCCTGGCCTTCGCGCAGATGCGTGCGCAATCCCCGCAAGGGGGCAGGATCATCAACAACGGGTCGTTGTCGGCCTATGTGCCACGCCCCGGGTCGGTTTGTTACACGACGACCAAACACGCCATTACCGGTCTGACCAAGACGCTGTCTCTGGATGGTCGACCTTTCAACATCGCGTGTGGCCAGATCGATATCGGGAATGCCCAGACCGAACTGGTGGATGATCTGAACGCCCGCGCCTTGGCCGCGAACCCGGATGCAAAGCTGATGCCGATGATGCAGGTTGATGATGCCGCGCGTTCGGTTCTGCACATGGCAAACATGCCCGAGGGTGCGAATGTTCAGTTCATGACAGTGATGGCAACGAATATGCCCTATATCGGGCGTGGCTGACACACGCCCAAAAACCTGCCAGATCAGGCGCGGAACAGTTTGAATATGGCGGATGCGCCCCATCCGGCGGCAATCGCAATTGCCAGAGACATCAAGCCGTAAATCAAAGGCTGTTCCCGCGACAGGCCAAACAACCACCGTTCCAGCCCGACCTTGTACACATCGATCTGGGTATCATAGCTTGATACAACCTCGCCGCCGCGGGTCAGAAAAATGCGTATCACATAGTTGCCTTCGGTCAGGTTGGCGGGCATTTCTATCGCCGTTCGGAACAATGTCTGTTCATCGACAACCACATATTCCTGCAAAAGCTGATACAGCCGGTTTTCTGTCCGGATGCGAATGACCGCGTCCGTAAAGTTTTCCGCGTCCGAGATGTTTTGCGGGGCGCCGACTGACCGGATTGCGCGCGGAATGGACACGCGATGGCGCAGGTCTTCGGTATCTGTCAGGGCCTTGAACAAAGGCGCGCTGGTCGCGATGGCATAGAAACTGGGCGCTTTGTCCACTTCAAGAACATCGGTGTTGACCCAGATACCAAACCTTTTCTCCTTGCGCCGGACGGTCACCGGCACGGAGGGGCCGGAAACGGTAATGATCACTTCAAGAGGTTCGCCTTGCGGGATCGGCATTTCGCGTTTGACCGCACCGAAAATCAGGATTTCCGAACCGTCAAAGCTGGTGGTGATGTCCACCTTGTCTTTGCTGAGGCCCAGAACCACCTGTTCCGCGCTTGCTGGCCAGGCCAGACACATCAGCAGGATCAGAACACGAACCATTTGCTAATGCCCACCCGGTTTGCCAAGGGAATACAATTCCGCCGGCATGACAAGAAGATCAAAAGCCAGTTTGCCGCAGACCGCCAGCACCATGATGGCCAACAGAATACGCAACTGCTCGGCTTTCATTTTCACACCGATGCGCGTGCCGATCTGTGCGCCAACCACCCCGCCAACCAACAGAAGAACGGCCAGAACGATATCAACGGTAAAGTTGGTTGTCGCGTGCAGAAGGGTTGTGAACGCCGTCACAAAAATGATCTGGAACAGGGACGTTCCAACCACCACCTTGGTTGGCATGCCCAAAAGATAGATCATCGCCGGAACCATGATAAATCCACCGCCAACGCCCATAATCGCGGCAAGAATACCCACCGCGACACCAACGACGAGAGGCGGGATAACCGAAATATACAACCCCGAAGTCCGGAACCGCATCTTGAACGGCAGCGCGTGAATCCAGCCGCGGTGTTTTCGTCTGGGAACGGGCGCACCGCCACTTTTGCGGGCTTTGCGAATGGCATTCAGGCTTTCAACGAACATCAGGCTGCCGATAACGCCCAAAAACACGACATAGCAAAGCTTGACCAGCAGATCGACCTGACCCAACTGTTTGAGGTAGTTGAACACCAATACACCGATTGCAGCCCCGACAAGGCCGCCGATCAACAGCACCGTTCCCATTCGAAGATCGACAGTCTTTCGCTTGAAATGCGCAAGCACACCGGAAAACGAAGATGCCACGATCTGGTTTGCTTCTGTTGCAACCGCGACCGCCGGAGGAATCCCGATGAAGAACAACAGCGGTGTCATCAAAAATCCGCCGCCCACACCGAACATGCCCGACAGGATGCCCACGAGCCCACCCAAGCCTAACAACAGGAAGGCGTTGACCGAAACTTCGGCAATGGGAAGGTAGATCTGCATTAGCTTTCCTAGACCGGACGCCGCCGCAAATGCAATATATCAAAGCCGTCCTGTGACCAAAGGCGCGGGCGATTTTCCGGAACTGGCCTTATTGCAGGCGTTAACGTTCTTTCACGTAGGGTTCGCCGCCGGCGCGGGGGGGAATGGCCTTGCCGACAAACCCGGCCAGAATGACGACTGTCAGAATGTAGGGCAGGGCATCCATGAACTGCACCGGAACGGTAAACGCCCCCAGATCGATATTCTGATATCGCAGTGCAATCGCCTGAAGAAAACCGAACAGCAGACACGCGGACAGAGCGTACCAGGGGCGCCATTTTGCAAAGATCAGCGCTGCCAATGCGATGAAGCCACGCCCCGCCGTCATGTCTTTGACAAAGCCGGCTTGCAGCGCGGTGGCAAGGTAAGCCCCGGCAATTCCACACAGCACACCACAGATCGCAACCGCGGCGTATCGCAGGCCCACAACAGACACACCCGCCGTATCAACGGCTGCCGGGTTTTCCCCGACCGCGCGCAAGCGCAAACCAAAACGGGTCCGGAACAGGATCCACCACGTCAGGGGCACGCTGGCAAACGCAAGATAGACCAGAACGGAATGCCCCGAGATCAGTTCGTAATAAACCGGTCCCAGCAATGGCACGTCACGCAATGCATCCGCGAAAGGCAGCGTTATGGGTTCAAACCGGGCTGCCCCTATCAAAGACGGGGTGCGCCCGCCCTGTTGAAACCAGTCCTGAGCGATCAGAACCGTCAGGCCGGCCGCCAGAAAATTGATGGCAACTCCCGATATCAATTGATTGCCGCGGAATGTGATTGACGCCAGACCGTGCAGCGCACTAAGCGCCATGGACGCACCAACTCCGGCCAGCAGGCCTAGCCAGACAGATCCGGTGAGGGCTGCGACAGCCGCCGAAAAAAAAGCAGCGGCAAGCATCTTGCCTTCAAGGCCGATATCAAAAATGCCCGCGCGTTCGGAAAACAACCCGGCCAGACAGGCCAGCAATAACGGGGTCGCCAGCCTTACTGTGCTGTCCAGCACCTGAAGCAATGTTGCAAAATCCATCAGCTTTTCCTTTGCCGCAGGGCCAGAAACAGCTTTTCAAGCGGCATCCGAACCATGTTGTCCAGCGCGCCGGTAAAAAGGATGACCAGTGCCTGAATGACGACAATCAATTCGCGCGGGATCGTCGTCCACAGGGCTAGTTCGGCGCCGCCCTGATATAGGAAGCCGAACAGTATCGCGGCCAGAAACACACCGACGGGATGGCTGCGCCCCATCAGCGCGACCGCGATGCCGATAAACCCCGCACCTTCCGTGGCATTAAGAACCAGCCGTTCCGCTTCGCCCATGACATTGTTGATCGCCATCATGCCGGCCAAGCCGCCAGATATCAGCATTGCGATCATGGTGATCTTGACCGGTGAAATACCTGCGTATTTCGCAGCGGATTCAGAATGCCCGTAAGCGCGGATTTCGTATCCCAGACGGGTGCGCCAGATCAGAACCCAGACTGCAACACAGGCCAGAACAGCCACCAGAAGGGTCACATTTGCAGGGGCTGATTTGGAGAATTCGATCCCGAAAGGGGCCAGCATTTCATGCAGCGTGGGCAGGTGGACGGTTTCACCGAACCGTGCAGTCGCCGGATCCATCGACCCCTTCGGGCGCAGCATGTTGACCAGAACATAGTTCAGCACCGCCGCGGCGATGAAATTGAACATGATGGTGGTAATTACGATGTGGCTGCCGCGTTTGGCCTGCAAATAGGCCGGAATGGCAGCCCACATGGCCCCAAACAGCGCCGCACCGATAGTTGCCCCCAACAGGGCCAGCGACCAATGCGGCCACGGAATGTAAAGGCAGGCCAGCGCAACACCCAGACCGCCCAGCATCGCCTGACCTTCGCCGCCGATATTGAACAGCCGTGCGTGAAACGCGACCGCGACGGCCAGACCGGTGAACATGAAGTTCGTAGCGTAATACAGGGTATAGCCCCACCCGTATGTAGACCCCAAAGCGCCATTGATCATCAGTTTGACCGCAGCCACCGGATCTTCGCCAATGGCCAGAATAACAAGGGCGGACAGGATGGCGGCCAGCAACAATGAAATCAAAGGCACCAGAACAACTTCGGCCCATTTCGGCATCACATCCATCTATGCGGCCTTTCCCGACATGCCGGCCATCAAAAGACCCAGTTCCTTTTCGTCGGTCTGCTCTGGCAGGCGTTCGCCCATGATGTGTCCGTCAAACATCACTGCGATGCGATCACTTAGGGACAGGATTTCTTCCAGTTCGACACTGACAAGCAAAATGGCCTTGCCCTGATCCCGCAGGGCCACGATCTGTTGGTGAATGAATTCGATGGCGCCGATGTCCACGCCGCGCGTCGGTTGGCCGATCAGCAACAGATCGGGGTTTCTTTCAATTTCGCGCGCAACAACGATTTTCTGCTGGTTGCCGCCGCTGAAATTCTTGGCCTCTTGCCAGCAATTGGCAGGCCGGATGTCGAACTTTTCGATCTTGGCCTCGGTGTCGCGGCGCAGCGCTGTGTTGTTCATCAGCAATCCGGAATTATAGGCCGGGTCGCGGTGATAGCCAAAAGCCACGTTTTCCCACGCGTGAAAGGGCATGATCAGCCCTTCGCGCTGACGATCTTCGGGAACATGCGCAATGCCGTTGGCGCGGCGGGTTTGCCCGTCTGACAGCCTGCCGGTCACGTCCAGCCGTTTGCCGTTTATTGCGATCTCGCCTGTGCCGTTGGCATATCCGCCCAATACCTCAAGCAATTCGGATTGCCCGTTGCCCGCAACGCCTGCAATACCCAGTATTTCACCGGCGCGCACATTCAGATTGATGCCCTTGACGCGCTCCACGCCTTTTTCATCGACAACGCGCAGGTTCTTGATTTCAAGCACGATATCACCTGGGGTCGCCGGTTTCTTGTCGACCCGAAGCAAGACTTTGCGGCCAACCATCAGTTCCGCCAGTTCAGCAGGCGATGTTTCCGATGTTTTGACAGTTGCCGTCATTTCACCACGGCGCATCACACTGACGGTATCGGTAATATCCATGATCTCGCGCAGTTTGTGGGTGATCAGGATGATGGTTTTGCCTTCCTGACGCAGCCGATCCAGAATGCGGAACAACTGATCCGCCTCGGCCGGGGTCAGAACACCCGTTGGTTCATCCAGAATCAAGATATTGGCATTGCGATACAGTGCCTTGAGGATTTCGACCCTCTGCTGCATGCCGACGCCCAGGTCTTCGATCACTGCATCAGGATCGACATTCAGTCCGTATTCCTGTTCCAGTTCAAGCAGAATGCGCCGTGCCTTGGTCAAGGATGGCATCAGCATGTGGCCGTCTTCGGCCCCCAGAATGATGTTTTCCAGAACCGTGAAATTTTCAACCAGCTTGAAGTGTTGAAAGACCATGCCGATGCCGGCGGCAATCGCCGCCTGGCTGTCAGGTATCTGCGTGCGCTGGCCACCGATGAACACCTCGCCCTTGTCGGCTTTGTAAAAGCCGTAAAGGATGCTCATCAAGGTGGATTTGCCAGCACCGTTTTCACCTATGATACCATGTATCGTACCGGGCATGACCGAAATGGAAATGTCCTTGTTGGCCTGAACCGGACCAAAAGACTTTGAAATTCCGCGCAATTCAATTGCCGGAGCGGCAGTATCCCGCCGCTCCGAAGTTTGATCGGCTCCCACGCTCAGAAGCTCAGGTCCGGGCAGCTGTCGTCAGACATATAGTCATGCACGCTCAACTCGCCGCTGGCGATCTTGGCCGCTGCCGCTTCAACCGATGCTTTCATCTCGTCGGTGACAAGGGATGCGTTGTTTTCATCCATTGCGTAACCCACGCCGCCATTGGCGATGCCCATGACATTGAATCCGGCTTCCAATCCGGGGCCATCCTTGAACGCGTTGTAAACCGCATTGTCGACCCGCTTCATCATCGAGGTCAGAACCTTGCCGGGGTGCAGATGGTTCTGGTTGCTGTCCACGCCGATCGACAGAATGCCTTCATCTGCTGCGGTTTGCAGAACACCAACACCGGTGCCGCCCGCCGCCGCATAGACCACATCCGCGCCCTGACTGATCTGTGCCTTGGTCAGTTCAGAGCCCTTTACCGGATCATTCCAGGCCGAAGGTGTTGTGCCGGTCATATTGGCAATCACGGTGGCATCTGGGTTTGCAGCCTTTACACCCTGAGCATAGCCGCAAGCGAATTTCCGGATCAGCGGAATATCCATGCCGCCGATGAAACCGACGGTGTTGGATTCCGAGGCTTGCGCCGCCATCATGCCAACCAGATAGGATCCTTCATGTTCGTTAAAAACAACCGAACGGACGTTGGGGGCGTCAACCACCATATCGATGATGACAAATGATGTGTCAGGATAGTCTGCGGCGACCTGTCCCAGCGCATCCGCGAATGCAAACCCGGCCATTACGATCGGGTTTGATCCGCTTTCGGCAAACCGGCGCAGGGCCTGTTCGCGCTGCGCTTCGGATTGCAGCTCGATTTCACGGAAGGATTCGCCGGTTTCTTCGGCCCAGCGCTGTGCCCCGCCAAAGGCTGCTTCGTTGAACGATTTGTCAAACTTGCCGCCAAGATCGAAAATCAACGCTGGTTCGGCCAAAGCCGCGCCCGCCGTCAGGGCAAGCCCTGCGGCCGCGCCCATAAGGGATTTCATAAGTGTCATTCTGTGTCTCCCAGTTGTTTTGTGACGAGGCGGCCATTTACCATTCCGGCGCCCCTGTTTGTTTTCAGGTGTCGTTTTGCACCGCCAAATAAGGCCGCAGTGCCCGCCAAGGGTCAACTGCTTTTTAACTGTGTTTCTGGCGGTAATGCGGAAAACCTTACGGCAAGGGGCGCGACAACAAAAGAGCATCGACAGGGCCGACCCCTGCGCGCGCATAATAGCCGGGGCGCAGGCCGACCTGTGCAAAACCAGTGCTGTGGTACAAAGCCAGCGCACCGGCATTGTCTGCCGCCACTTCCAGGAACAGTTCAAATGCGCCCAGTTCGGTGGCTTTGGCCATGGATCGGATCAACAACGACTTTCCAAGCCCGGCGCGGCGATGTTCGGGGTGAACTGCGATTGTCAGCAATTCGGCCTCGTCTGCGATCACACGGATCAAGGCAAATCCGTTGCTTTCGGCAATCACATGACAGTGCGGTGTGGCCAGCAGGTTCGCGAATTCGTCTGCGTCCCATGCACGGTCTTGTGTAAACGCTGCACGGTGAAGCATGGCCAGATGCGAAGGTGTGACCATGCGGATCACGAGGCCAGAATGACCGGCGGTGCGTCGCGCGCAGTTGCGGCATCCGCAGGCCTCATATACAGTGGGGCAGGCGGAGCGCTTTCGGTTTGCCATCTGGTTGCAGCGATACGGGCAATCCGTTCGGCCAGCACCAAAGGAGGCAGCGGCGCCGGTGTGGCGAGGCCCGCATGTGCCGTTTCCGCATCTGCATCCAAGCGCAGTTGTAACCGCGGTGCCAGACATTCGTCTTCCAGATAATCCTGCCTGTAAACCTGTGCACGTGGTGCATCGATCAGTGCCGCGAACGGGCGTGTGGTGCCGAATGCCAATGCCTCGAACCCGGAAACCCCGACCGCAGCAATGTCTAGCCCCATGGCCAGCCCGCGCGCTGTCGCTACCGAAATGCGGATACCGGTGAAATTTCCTGGTCCGATCCCGACACCCAAAGCATTCAGATCGTTCCAGCTTGCGCCTGCCTTTGCCAGTACTTCCTGCAAAAGTGGTACCAGCCGTTCTGCCTGACCTTTGGACATGTCTTCTGCAAGGCCCGCAATAATCCGGTCGCCAGACAGTAAAACGGCCGCGCAATGCGCGGCCGATGTGTCAAACCCGAGAATCAGTGGCTGATCAAACGGCAACGGGTCGTACCTCGGTCACTTCGGGAATATAGTGGCGCAGCAGGTTTTCGATGCCCATTTTCAACGTCAGCGTAGAAGACGGACAGCCTGCGCATGCCCCCTGCATATGAAGGTAAACCACGCCGCGATCAAACCCGTGAAAGGTAATATCGCCGCCGTCCTGTGCAACGGCGGGGCGCACCCGGCTGTCCAGCAATTCCTTGATCTGGGATACAATCTCGCCGTTTTCGCCGTTATGTTCGGCATGGCCCGATGCGGGTTCATGACCGTCGTTCATAACCGGCTGACCGGACTGATAGTGTTCCATGATCGCGCCCAGAATGGCGGGTTTGATATGGTCCCATTCGGTGTCGTCCGATTTTGTCACCGTGACGAAATCAAGCCCGAAGAACACGCCTGTTACGCCACCAACTGCGAAAATGCGCGTGGCCAATGGCGATTTGTCAGCCGTATCGGCCGATGGAAAATCCGCAGTGCCCATTTCCATCACGGATTGCCCGGGAAGAAACTTCAAAGTCGCGGGGTTTGGGGTCGATTCAGTTTGAATGAACATGTGTGCATCTCCGGTTGGGCTGAGCTACGGATATGCGTCTGCGCAAGGCGAAAGTCAAGGTTTGGAACGATTCTAAAGCGGGGGTTTCAGGTGATCGCTTCCAGCTTTTCCTTGGACAGATCACCCGGAACGATCGTTACGGGAATGGGCAGGGAACCTGCATTCTTCATCAGTTGCGTGATGATCGGGCCGGGCCCCTTGTTGTCGGTGCTGGCCCCCAAAACCAAAACCCCGATTTCCTTGTCTTCCGTAATCTGGGCGATGATTTCCTTGACGGGCTGGCCTTCGCGAATGACCAGTTCGGGATCAATCCCCTGTTTGTCCCGCATCCATTTGGCGAACACTTCGAAATGGGCGTGAATACGTTCGCGGGCCTCTTCGCGCATCACTTCGCCGACGCCGATCCAGTGGTTGAATTCGTCAGGCGGGATAACAGACAGAATTTGTACGCCGCCCCCGGTATGCGCCGACCGCATTGCGGCAAAACGCATCGCATTCAGACATTCGCGGCTGTCGTCCAATACCACCAGAAATTTGCGCATTTGATTGCTCCCTAACCGGGGTGATCATGGCGTGACTTAGTGATCGTGGCAATTGGCTTTTGCGGTAAAGCCGGCGGTCAGCGTTCTTACGCGGCCCAGTCCCAATACATTTCCCGAACTTTCCGTGCCACCGGCCCTACCTGATATTGCGTGTCATCAAAGGCTTTTACAGGTGTGACCTTGGCCATATTGCCCGACAGGAAAACTTCATCGGCGTCGTGGAAATCTTCAAAACTCAGAACGCTTTCATGCACCCGCATTCCGTCTGCCTGCATATTTTTGATGTGGCGGGCGCGGGTAATGCCGGACAGGAACGTGCCGTTGCCAATGGGGGTGAAAACCTCACCGTCCTTGACCATGAACACGTTCGCCGTTGCGGTTTCGGCCACATTGCCCATCGCATCTGCCACCAAAGCGTTGCCAAAACCTTTGGCACGCGCTTCCTTTAGCATCCGCGCGTTGTTGGGATAAAGACAGCCCGCTTTTGCATTTACAACGCTGTCTTCCAGTACGGGGCGTCGAAAGCGGGTGCGTGTCAGCGTGGTCGAATGATCTGCGGGCGGCATTGGTATTTCTTCCAGACAGATCGCAAAACCGGTTTTGTCCTGCGATGGAACAATTGCCGTAATGTCCCCGTCAATGCCCCAATACATCGGGCGGATGTAAACGGCCGCGTCCGGTGCAAATCGCTTGAGGCCCTCGTGAATAATCGCGACCATTTCGTCAGTTTCGACGGTCGGTGCCAGCATCAAGGCCGCGGCTGACCGGTTCACGCGGGCGCAGTGAAGATCAAGATCAGGAGATAGACCTTCGAAAAAACGGGCGCCGTCAAACACTGTGCTGCCCAGCCACGATCCGTGGTCGGCTGCATTCATGATGGGCACATCCCCGTCATGCCAGGCACCTTCAAAGTAGGTTCTGATATTGCTGCCCGTTGCCATGTTGTATCCTCCCCTTGACCTGCAAAGCCTAGGGCAGTTTTAGGTCAGACGTCCAGACCTTAATTGGCCTCGCCGACCAATGCTTGTACATCCAGCGGCGCATTGACCATCGCCAGCGTGCCGTTTGCCTGGCGCGGCCATTCGGCTTCCGGTCTGTCGCGGTATAGTTCTATGCCGTTGCCATCGGGATCGTGCAGATAGACCGCTTCACTGACACCGTGATCTGCCGCGCCGTCCAGCGTGATGCCCGCCTCCTGCACCGCTTTGATCGCCGCGCCCAAGGCGGCCCTGTCGGGATAAAGGAACGCGACATGATAAAGCCCTGTCGTATTGGCCGCCGGCGCCGGCCCGCCACGGCTGTGCCACGTGTTCAGCCCGATGTGATGGTGATAGCCGCCAGCCGACAGAAAGGCGGCCTGATCGCCATAGCGCTGGGTCACGTCAAATCCCAGAACATCGCGATAGAACGCAATGGCGGCGTCAAGATCGGACACTTTCAGATGAACATGTCCAACGCGGGTTTCGGAGTGGGTTTTTCGGCTCATGTGCGCTCCTTTCGGGTTGCACAGAGAATGGGGTATTCAGACAGGCCCGCAAACCCCCAATGGTGCAGGCTATCTGTTCAAATATGCAGGCCTGGTTCTATCAGGCACCAACCATGCCGACGATTTCATATGTTTTGCGCAAGATCGGGGCCGTAATCTCGCGCGCGCGCTCCGCACCGACACCCAGAATGCGATCAATCTCAGCCGGGTCAGCCATCAATCGAGCCATTTCGGATGAAATCGGCGCCATTTTCGATACTGCCAGATCCGCCAGCATCGGCTTGAACGCGCCAAACTGTTGTCCGCCAACCTCGCGCAAAACGTCTTCGACAGTTTTTTCCGCCAAAGCGGCGTAGATATTGACCAGATTGCGGGCTTCGGGGCGGTCTTTCAGTCCGTCAATTTCGGATGGCAATGCATCGGGATCGGTTTTCGCCTTGCGAATTTTCTTGGCAATGTCGTCGGCGCTGTCGGTCATGTTGATGCGGCTGGCATCGGACGGGTCCGACTTTGACATTTTCTTGGACCCGTCGCGCAGCGACATGACCCGCGTTGCGGCCCCTTCGATCACAGGTTCGGTGATGGGAAAGAAATCAACGCCGTAATCATGGTTGAATTTCGCGGCAATATCGCGCGTCAGCTCCAGATGCTGTTTCTGGTCTTCGCCCACAGGCACATGTGTTGCATGGTAAATCAGAATGTCCGCGGCCATCAGCGCCGGGTAGGCAAACAGCCCGAGCGATGCGTTTTCTGCGTTTTTGCCTGCCTTGTCTTTCCATTGGGTCATCCGGCCCATCCAACCCATGCGGGCCACGCAATTGAAAATCCACGCCAGTTGCGCATGTTCGGGCACCTGGCTTTGGTTGATCAGAATGGATTTTTCCGGATCGATGCCGGAGGCGATAAACCCGGCGCACAATTCGCGTGTGCTGCGTTTCAGGTCTTGTGGGTTTTGCCACACGGTGATCGCGTGCAGATCGACCATGCAAAACACCGTTTCAACGCCCTGATTCTGGGTTTCTACAAAACGCTTCAGCGCGCCAAGATAATTGCCCAGATGCAAATCGCCCGACGGCTGAATCCCTGAAAAAACGCGGGGGGAAAAGGCAGGGGCGGTCATCTGGTCATCTCCGGCTGGATTATTGGGCTCGCCTCGCTTACCCATGCGGTCAGGCCCCGTCAAGGAGAGCAGGCATGATCCACGGTCAAGACATCGATCCCAACGCCAATCCGGTCAATCCGTTGCCGCCGGTTGTGCTGGCCCTGTTCATGATCATTATCGGAATCGAATGCGTCATGGTTCTGGGGGCCGAAGGGCTTATGGGTGGCCCGCAAGCTGTCGGATGGCGTCTGGAAACGATCCAGAGGTTTGCGTTTTCGGGCCCGGTATTCGACTGGATGGTCGAAAACAACCGCTGGCCACCAGAACACCTGATCCGGTTTTTCAGCTATTCGTTCATCAGCACGGGCTTTACGCATGCCCTGTTTGTCGGTGTCATTCTGCTGGCGATGGGCAAGGTCGTCGGCGAAGCGTTTGGCGGATTGGCGACCCTGATCATGTTTCTGGTATCCGGCGCGGTCGGGGCGCTGGCCTATGCCGTGTTTCTGGATGATCCGGTGCCGTTGATCGGTGGCTTTCCCAGTGTCTATGGCCTGATCGGCGGGTTCACCTATCTGTTGTGGCGCAAATTGTCGTCCGTGGGCGCGCGGCAGGAACGGGCCTTTACACTGATCGCGTTTCTGATGGCGTTCCAGTTGTTGTTCGGGTTGCTGTTTGGCGCGCAGAAAGACTGGGTGGCGGATCTGGCCGGATTTGCCACGGGGTTTGCGTTGTCTAGCGTTATGGTGCCGGGCACATTGACGCGATGGTTGCGGCGGCTGCGCGGTGAAAACAGCGGGCCTTAACCACGGCGCAGTGTTGCGCGCATTTCCGAAAGGCGGAAGGCGCCCAGCAACTGGCCCAGTCCGAAATAACTCAGAATTCCGATGCTGACCAAGATGAACAGGGCCAGATAGCGCCATCCGGCCATTCCCAGAAATGGCGACAAAGACACCGAGCTGATCCAAAGCACTGCCCCCATCAAAAGTGAAGCTGCCACAATCCGCCAGATGCGGCGATGAAACCGCGCATCAAACCGCGCGACCGTGCCCATGCGGCGGGCACCGACCCCCAAAAAGGCAACCATGGCCCAAGCCGCAAGCGTTGTTGCGATGGCGGGTGCAATCCAGCCAATTACAGGCGCCAGTCCAAGCGCGACAGCCGCATTGATCACCATCGCAATTACCGCATACCGGAACGGGGATTGCGTATCTTCACGGGCGAAAAAAAGCGGTTGCAGGATTTTTTGCAAAACAAAGGCGGGCAGGCCCAGACCATAGATCGTGACCGCGACGGCAATGGCTGCACTGTCATCCGCCGTTGCCGCGCCACGCTGGAACAGAACCGATACCAAAGGAAGCGGGATCACGATCAGCGCAACCGCAGACGGGATCGTCAGGCCCAAAGCGATTTCGCTGGCGCGTGAAAACGCATCGCGCGCGCCGTCATCGTCCTTTGCCTTCAACCGGCGGGACAGATCCGGCAACAAAACAATGCCGACAGCGATCCCCACAACGCCCAAAGGCAATTGATAAAGACGATCCGCAGCGTAAAGCCAGCCAACAGCCTTGTCGAAATAGGATGCAACCTGCTGCCCGACCAGCAGGTTGATCTGCACCACCCCGCCCGCCAGCGCGGCCGGAATGGCGATGCGCACCAGCTTTGACAGTTCCGGCGTCATGCGCGGCCATTCCGGTTTGATCGAAAACCCTGCCCGCGAAGCCGCAACCCAGACCAGCGCCATTTGCGCAAGGCCGGCAATCGGGATCATCCAGATCAGGGTGCGTGCCACGTCGCCGCCGATCCATGCGGCGGCGGCCATGCCCGACACCAGCAACACGTTCAACAGAACCGGGGCTGCCGCAGCGGCGGCAAATCGCCCCGTCGCGTTCAGCACGCCCGACAGCAAAGCGGCCAGCGAGATGAACAAGATGTACGGGAAAGCAATGCGGCCAAATTCCACAGACAGATCAAATTGTTCCTGCCCGACGAACCCGCTTGCCAGAACAAAGATCAGCCATGGCATTGCCAGCTGGGCCAGCAATGTCAGAACAATCAGAACCGACGCCAAACCGGCAAATGCATCGCGCGCAAATCTCTGGGGGTCTTCATCGCCTTCCAGTTTTTTCGCAAACATCGGCACAAAGGCCATGTTGAACGCGCCTTCGGCAAAGAAACGTCGGAACATGTTGGGCAGGCGAAAGGCAACAACATAGGCTTCGTACAGCGGCCCTGTGCCCAGATAGGCCAATATCATCGCGTCGCGTACAAAGCCCAGCACCCGGCTTAGCATTGTCCACATTCCGACCGTCAAAAACCCCGACACCAGTCGGATAGGTTTCATGTGCTTGCCCTTTCGGCGCCTTCCTTGATGGCCGCGCGCAGTTTGTTTTCCAGCGTTTTCTGTTTGCTGGCCGAGTAGTATTTCAGCCCGAACATATCCTTGACGTAAAACGTATCAACGACCTGTTCGCCATAGGTCGCAATCAGCGCGTTTGCAATGTAGACATTCGATGCGGCAAGCGTGCGGGCCAGATCGTACAGCAATCCGGGGCGGTCACGGGTGTCGACCTCGATGATCGTGTAAATGTCTGATCCTTCGTTATCAAAGGTAATGTGGGTGGGCACATTGAAGGCCCGTTCACGCTTTTTGATTTTATCACGGGATTTCAACGCTTCGGTGGCGACAACCTTGCCTTGCAAGGTCTTTTCGATCATCTGTTTCAACCGTGGCAGGCGCGAGGCTTCGTAAGGGTGGCCATCGGCATCCTGAAGCCAGAACACATCGGTCACATATCCGTCCTTGGACGTATAACTGCGCGCATCCACCACATTTGCGCCAACCAGCGCAAGCGCTCCGGCCAGTCGCGCAAAGATGCCGGGATGGTCCTGCATGACCATGCAGGCGCGGGTCGCATCTCGGTCTTCGTCAGGATGCAGATCAATCCGGATTTCATTTTCGCCCAGATCCCGCAGCAGATTTGCGAAAACAACATGGGCCGTCACATGCAGGCCCTGCCAGTAAGGCGGATAGTGGCGGGATGTTTCGGTCTGCAATTCCTTGCGCGACCATTCGGGCAGCGCGGCGCGCAACAGTTTCTTGGCTTCGGTGCCGCGGTTTTCGCGGTTCAGATCTTCCAGCCCGGTTTCCAGCGCGCGTCTGGTCTGCCGGTAAAGTGCGCGTATCAGCGCGGCCTTCCAGTTGTTCCACGTGCCGGGCCCGACGCCGCGAATATCGCAGACAGTCAGAACCGTCAGCAGATCAAGACGTTTGACCGTTTGCACCGCTTTCGCAAAATCGCGGATGGTGGCGGGATCGGCGATATCGCGTTTTTGCGCCATATCCGACATCAAAAGATGATAGCGCACCAACCATTCCACCGTTTCGGAATCCGATTTGTTCAGCCCCAGACGCGGTGCGACCTTGCGCGCGATCTGTGCGCCCAGAATGGAATGGTCTTCGGAACGCCCCTTGCCGATATCATGCAGCAGCAACGCCACATACATCACCTTGCGATTGATCCCGCGTTTCAGAATGCCCGAGGCTACCGGCAATTCTTCGACCAATTCGCCTTTTTCGATCTGTGCCAGATTTGCGATGCACTGAATGATATGTTCATCGACGGTATAGTGGTGATACATGTTGAACTGCATCATCGCGACAATCGGTTCGAATTCCGGGATAAATGCCGACAGAACCCCCAATTCGTTCATCCGGCGCAATGCCCGTTCCGGATTGCCGTGTTTCAGCATCAAATCCAGAAAAATGCGTTGTGCTTCCGGTCTGGAACGCATGTCGTCATCAATCAGATCAAGATGCGCGGTAACCAGCCTCATGGCATCTGGATGGATCAGCATGCCGGTGCGCAATGCTTCCTCGAACAGGCGCAACAGGTTCAGTTTGTCGGTCAGAAACGTCTTTTCGTTCGCGATTCCGATGCGGTTGTGGATTTCGACATAGCCGGGTTTCAGTTTCGGCCGGCGCCGGAAAATTCGTTCCAGCAAAGGCTCGGCCTTGGCGTGCATCGCTTCCAGTTTGGTCAGGAAAATACGCGTCAGGTCACCGACCGCGGTGGCGTGACGGAAAAAATCCTGCATAAAGATTTCGACACCGCGCCGCCCGACCGTATCTTTATACCCCATGGCCTGCGCGACCTGCACCTGCAGATCAAACGTCAACTGATCTGTCGCCCGGCCCGTGATCAGATGCAGATGTGATCGGACGGCCCACAGGAAATCCTCGGCTTTGATGAATGTTTCAAACTCGGCTTGTGTAAAAACATTGAGGGGCACCAGATCGGCCGCGTCCTGAACGCCGTGGATGTATTTTGCAATCCAGAACAGGGATTGCAGATCGCGCAACCCGCCTTTGCCCTCCTTTACATTGGGCTCGACAACATAGCGCTGACCGCCCTGTTTGATATGGCGGTTGTCGCGTTCTTCCAGCTTGGCTTCGATGAATTCGCGGCCTGTTCCCTTGAACAGATCGTTTTTCAGACGTGCATCCAGATCGGCGGCAAGATCGGCGTCGCCCGCAATGAACCGGTGTTCCAGCATCGCAGTGCGGATGGTGAAATCTTCGCGGCCCAAACGTATGCAGTCTTTGATTGTGCGGCTGGCGTGGCCCACTTTCAGCTTCAGATCCCAAAGGATGTAAAGCATCGATTCAATGATGCTTTCGGCCCAGGCGGTCGTTTTGTACGGGGCCAGAAACAGTAGGTCGACATCGGAATAGGGGGCCATTTCACCCCGCCCGTAGCCCCCAACAGCGATGACAGAAATATGTTGACCTTTGGTGGGGTTCGGCAACGGGTGCAGGTGCTTGTGAGCGACATAAAGCGCCGACGTGACAAGGCCATCGGTCAAATAGGTATAGGCCGATGTTGTTTCCCGCGCGGCAAACGGACGTTCCTTGAATGCGGCAGCAATGGCGGCACGGCCTTCGGCATTGATCTTTTTCAACAATGAAACCGTCCGGGCGCGCAACTCCATCGGCGCGTCGACCTCTTGCGCGATGGCGTCTATTTGGTTCACG
Source organism: Sulfitobacter sp. JL08 (assembly GCF_003352045.1). NCBI lineage: Bacteria > Pseudomonadati > Pseudomonadota > Alphaproteobacteria > Rhodobacterales > Roseobacteraceae > Sulfitobacter > Sulfitobacter sp. JL08. The sequence continues at coordinate 3,645,905 of NZ_CP025815.1, read as the reverse complement.
AACGCTGTCGCATCAAAGATATGGTCTGGTGGACAAATCAGTTCACGCGCGGCTTTAGGCCGGTCGGGAACCGATTCAGGCGCGAGAGTCGAAATGGATGCTTTGCGGTTCAGATCAGAACCCGGCGCCAAAGCTGCCCGGCGCAGAGTCGATCACCACAACCTGCCGGTCACGGATCGTTGCCACCGCCATTCCACGTTCGTTTGTGCCATCGGGCAGCAGGCGGAAAATGCCATTCACGCCCTGAAACCCTGCCGGTTGGGTCAAAGCGCCGCCCGTCAGCGCGTTTGCATTGCCACTTCCCACCAAGGCCCCGATTGCGGCGATGCCGTCATAGGCCAGACCGCCAATGGGATGCGGTGCCGCCCCGTAAGCCACCTGATACCGCGACTGGAAGGCCGCGCTTCGACCGGGGTCGGGCAGTGCAAACCATCCGTTCTGCACACCGGGCAGTTCAAGGGTTTGCGACGGAATATCCCAGCGGGTCAGGCCGATAAACTGTGTCTGTGCCGGATCAACGCCAGCTTCCGGCAGTAATTGTGTCAGCAGGGGAAGGGCGGACGCCGTTGTTGCCGTGGTAAACATGGCATCCGCACCCGAAGACCCAACGGCCGCGCGGATTTCCGGGACGGCCGCAACCACGCCCTGTTGCGATAACTGATAGGGAACCGAGGCCACGACAGACGCGCCGCTGCGTCGAACCGCATTTTCGATCGCGGCCTTGCCTTGTTCACCGGCAACATCTTGCGAATGGACCACAACGATGCGCGATTTTCCCTGTCCGGCGGCAAATTGCGCGAGTCGGTTGGCCGTGTTCTGAAAGGTTGGTCCCAGCACAAAAACGTTGCCGCCCGCGATCGAGGCATTGTTGGAGAATGACAAGACGTTCACACCCTTGTTCGCCACGGCAAGTCCCACCGCGTTCGCGGATGCGCCATAGACCGGGCCCAGAATAATCTTGGCACCATCCGCAACGGCCTGCGTTGCCTGACTGGCGGCGATGTCAGCGTTGCCTGCGGTGTTGTAGACACGCAGATCGATTTCCACACCCTGCAGATCGCTGATCGCCAATCGCGCAGCATTTTCAAGGCTTTGCGCAAGAACATCATCACCGGATTGCCCTGATCCGCGCGGAACCAGCAGCGCCACAGGAACCGGCGTAGTCGGGTTGATCGATGGACCACCAAGATTGCTGGACGGAACCCCGTCACACGCAGCGAGTGCCAAAAGGCCCAAGACAGCGAACATGCGCAAGCCAAGCTTGCGGGCGGGGGTTAAAACAGCAAAAATGGACACAAGCGATACTCCCTGACCGGACGGCGACAGCCCGCCCTTTGACGTTGCAGGGATAATAGACGTCACGAAAGGCGGGTCCAGCGTTGAATCACCAAAAGGTCAGATTGGCACCGGGTGTCTACTTTGTGGCGACGCCGATCGGGACGGCGCGGGACATTACATTGCGTGCGCTGGATATATTGGCGTCCGCCGATGTGATCGCGGCAGAAGACACGCGCAGCATGCGGCGTCTGATGGATATTCACGGCGTGCCATTGGGGGATCGCCCGCTGCTGGCCTATCACGATCATAACGGTTCGGCGGTGCGCCCAAAGCTTTTGCACTATCTTGAACAGGGTAAATCCGTGGCCTACGCATCCGAAGCCGGCATGCCCCTGATTGCCGATCCGGGGTTGGATCTGGCACGGGCGGCACAAGGCGAAGGGTATCTGGTCACCATTGCGCCCGGTGCGTCTGCCGTTCTGTCTGCCCTGGCGCTGGCCGGATTGCCGACTGACGCATTCTTTTTTGCCGGGTTCCTGCCAAACGCGGGCGGTGCGCGACGGACCGCCCTTGAATCATTGCGCGAGATACCGGGAACGCTTGTGTTTTACGAATCACCCAAACGTGTTGCGGCGATGTTGGCCGATGCGGCGACGGTTCTGGGCGATGACCGCAAGGCGGCAATCTGTCGGGAACTGACCAAGAAATTCGAGGAAGTCAAACGTGGCACCCTTGGTGAACTGGCCGCAGAAATCGCTGGAACGACCCTGAAAGGTGAAATTGTCGTGGTGATAGACCGGCAACGTTCGGAAACTGTTAGCGAAATGGACGTAGAATCGGCGCTTAGACAGGCATTAACCTCTATGTCGGTCAAAGATGCCGCAGATCTGGTTTCGCAAGCGCACAACCTGCCGCGGCGCAAAATGTACCAGTTGGCGTTGAAACTGGGAAAGGACGACGGTTGAATTCGATCACGGGCCAGCGGGCTTATCATGCCGGTGTCGCTGCGGAAAACATGGTGGCGCGCGTGTACGAAAACCGCGGCTGCATCATTGCGCACAGACGATGGCGCGGACGGGGTGGTGAAATCGATCTGATAGTGCGCGATGGTGCGATGGTTATTTTTGTTGAAGTCAAAACCTCAAAATCATTCGCGCGGGCTGCCGAACGGGTTTCGCCGCTCCAGATAGAGCGTATCCGGAATTCGGCGGCGGATTTTTTGGGGTCAAAGCCTTCGGGCAGCCTGACAGAGGCGCGTTTTGATGTTGCGCTGGTCGATCATGCGGGAATGGTTCAGGTGATCGAAAACGCGTTTGTCCATATGTAAGCTGATGTGATCGCCCATTGCGCCGGCGTTCCGGCTGCGCCATGTATCGCAAAAGGTCACATGGGGTTATGTCATGAAAATCGCTTTTCAAATGGATCCGATCGGTGCGGTCGATATCAATGCCGACAGTTCGTTCCGTCTGGCAGAAGAGGCGCAATCGCGTGGCCACAGCCTGTTTTATTACGAACCCGATCATCTTGCCTATCAGGAGGGCAGGATCACGGCGCGCGGGCACGACCTGACTGTGCAACGCGTTCAGGGGGATCATGCGCATCTTGGTCCGGTTCGCGAAGTGGATCTGTCGGAATTCGATGCTGTCTGGCTGCGTCAGGATCCGCCTTTTGACATGCACTACATCACGTCCACCCATCTTCTGGACCGGCTGGCGCCCAAGACGCTGGTGGTGAACGACCCGTTTTGGGTGCGCAACTATCCCGAAAAGCTTTTGGTTCTCGATTTTCCGGATCTGACACCGCCGACGACAATTGCGCGTGACCTTGAAACGATAAAGGCGTTCAAGGCGCGTCATGGAGATGTCATTCTAAAACCGCTTTACGGTAATGGCGGCGCGGGTGTTTTCCGCCTGGACGCCAATGACAGGAACCTGACATCGCTGCACGAATTGTTCACCGGTTTCTCGCGTGAACCGCTGATCGTGCAGAAATTTCTGCCGGATGTTCGCAATGGGGACAAACGTGTCATCCTTGTCGATGGCGAACCTGTCGGCGCCATCAATCGCGTCCCTGCCGAGGGCGAAACCAGATCCAACATGCATGTGGGTGGACGTCCTGAGAAAATCGGCCTGAGCGAGCGGGATCGCGAAATCTGCGCGCGCATTGGCCCGCTGTTGCGTGAAAAGGGGCAGGTTTTCGTCGGGATCGATGTGATCGGTGATTACCTGACCGAGATTAACGTGACGTCTCCCACCGGCATTCAGGAGCTTGAGCGCTTTGACGGGGTCAATATCGCGGGCAAGATCTGGGATGCGATCGAAGCGCGTTGCAAAGGCTGACGGGGCACCGTTTCAGGGTGATTGCACTGCGTCATTCAGCCGGAAACTGATCGCCTCGGCGATGTGGGTGCGCGATACGTGATCATCCCCGTCCAGATCGGCGATGGTCCGCGCGACACGCAAAACGCGATGATAGCCGCGTGCGGACAAGCCAAACCGTTCGGCAGCCTGGATCAAAAGCGTTTTTCCCTCTTTGTCGGGTGTTGCCACCTGTTCCAGAAGATCACCCTCGGCGTCGGAATTTTCGCTGACATCCGGAAAATCCGCATAGCGTTCATTCTGTCTCTGACGGGCCATCGCCACCCTGCCTGCAACGTCTTTGGACGTGTCGCCGCTCGCTGGTAAATCCAGATCGGTAAATGCAACGGGGGGAACGTCCACGCGCAGATCGAACCTGTCCATCAGGGGGCCGGAAATGCGCCCCATATAGTCTTCTCCGCATTGGGGGACGCGGGCGCATGCGCGTGCGGGATCGGTCAGATACCCGCATTTGCAGGGGTTGGCCGCGGCAACCAGCATGAATTTGCAAGGGTATCTGACATGCGCATTGGCCCGGGCGACGATAACCTCGCCTGTTTCGATCGGCTGGCGCAGTGTTTCCAGAACGGCACGCGGAAATTCGGGAAACTCGTCCATGAACAGAACGCCGTTATGCGCCAGGGAAATTTCACCCGGTTTCGCGCCACGCCCACCGCCGACAATGGCCGCCATAGACGCCGTGTGGTGCGGTTCACGAAACGGCCGTGCCCGTGAAATGCCGCCTTCATCCAAAAGCCCGCTGAGCGAATGAATCATTGATGTTTCAAGAGCTTCGGAAGGACGCAAAGGCGGCAGAATCCCCGGAATTCTGGCCGCCAGCATGGATTTCCCGGATCCGGGCGTGCCAACAAAAATCAGATGGTGGCGCCCCGCAGCCGCGATTTCAAGCGCCCGTTTGGCACGTTCCTGTCCTTTGACATCGCGCAGGTCGCGGGCGTGATGTGTGGCCGTGACAACGCCCGGTTCTGACGGGGCGATCGGGTTCTGGCCTAAATAATGGCGCACGACATCCGCAAGGCTGGCCGCGCCGATCACTTGCGTGTTGCCTACCCAGGCCGCTTCCGCCCCGCACGCCTTGGGACATAACAGTCCGCGGTTTTCTTCTGCCGCGGCCATCGCCGCTGGCAATGCCCCCAAAACAGGGATCAGCGATCCGTCAAGCGAAAGCTCGCCCAGTGCGATTGTACCTTCTATGGAATCGCGCGGGACAATATCCAGAGCCGCCAGAAGAGCCAGCGCAATGGGCAAATCGAAATGGCTGCCTTCCTTGGGCAAGTCGGCCGGGGACAGGTTGATAGTGATGCGTTTTGAGGGCAGCGCGATCGCCATGGAACTGAGAGCGGTGCGCACACGGTCGCGTGCCTCTGATACGGCCTTGTCCGGCAGGCCGACGATGGCGAATGCCGGCAATCCCGGTGTCACCGCGCATTGCACTTCAACCAGACGCGCTTCGATCCCCTGAAATGCAACCGTGTAGGCGCGCGTAATCACACCTGACCCCTTTAGGTTTCCCAAGGGTTAATGGGTAGCCTGTTGTTGGTTTAGGAATGGTTAACAAATGGGGTCAGCTGACCGGCCACGGGGTGTTGGGCACATCCTGTGGGTAGGGAAACGGATCATAGCTGATCTCAAGCGCCTGTTTGCGCCACGCAACAAAGGCGGGGTCGCCTATGGTTTGCATGCAGTAGGTTCTGGCGTCTTCGCTGATGGGCAGTCCGTACCCTATTATGCGCGCCGCGACAGGCGCAAAAAATGCGTCGGCAGCGGTGTATGCCCCGAACAGCCACGGCCCGCTTTTGCCATGCCGCCTGCGCGCCAAATTCCAAAGGGTTTCGATCCTGTCCAGATCCGCCAGCACATCCGGCGCGGGTTCATAGCCCACATGACACATTTGCAACTGCATCGGGCAGGTGCTGCGCAAGGCGCTGAACCCCGACGCCATTTCCGCGCACATCCATCTTGCCAGGATACGCGCGCTTTCCTCGGTCGGCCAATGGCCTGCATCCGGGTGACGTTCGGCCAGTGTTTCGACAATGGCCATGGTTTCACCAACCACATCGCCCTGCGGTGTTCTGAGGACGGGGACCAGACGCGCAGGGGCCAAAGGGGCAAGATCCTGCGCCATGGTGCCGGAATAAAGGCCAACCAGATGGGTGTTGTGGGGCAGGCCGAATTTCTTCAGCAACAGCCAGCCGCGCAAAGACCAGCTTGAAAACAACCGGTCACCGATGAAAAGATCATATGTCATGACACGATGCTAAAGCGAAACGGATGACCGGAAAAACGAAGAAATGTGCGCCCTTGGATCACGGTATGTGATTTTCACGCGGTGAATAGAGCCCTTATTTTCATGACGGTTTGCGGATTTCTGTTGCCCTGTGGCAACGCTGTGTCACCAACCTTGGGCCTGCCGCGGGTGTTGCCCAGTCAGAGAAAACCCCCGGCCGTGGTAGCGACCGGGGTTCTCTTTATGTGTCATACGGTCCAGAGCCTCGGATGGGTGAAAGGGAGCGCATCGATTACCCACGGATCCACGAGTTCATCCCGCTCGACTGCGACAGGCGCATACCATATCCCTTGTGTGTTGTCCACGCAAGAGCGTGCATTTATAACACAGCTTTTTAGCCCGTCTGCGTTGACGCATAACGGGCTACTGTGATATTTAGTGGTTGAGCCACAGTTCTATACTATGTGTAGACCGAAGGCGCACCCCCTCGATCGACTTGGTTACATCCGGGAAGATGCAAATCGATCAGGGCTCATCGCACTCTCCTGCGCGCCCGCCGTTCGGACCACACAGTGCTTTTTACATCGCGGGCTATGAAAGGTCAAGGCCTGCTATGGCATATTTTTCTGACGACTTACGGCGCATCTGCGCCGCCCTCCCCGCGTCCTTCAAGGACAGCGGCGACTTCAAAACATTCATTACCCGCTACGCGGACAGTGATCATGCATATTTCCTGTCGCCGATCACGACGGCCCAGTGCGCTGAGCTTCTGGGCATCACTGCCCAAGCGCTGCGTAATCGCCGATGCCGCAACGATGGACCTCCGGGCTATATCGAGCCCGCCAACGGCAAGGGCAACGGCATGTATCAGAACAGGCTGACTATATTTCGTTGGATCAACGAACAGGTCGAGGCGGCCTGATATGGGTGATACATTCAAACTCGCCAAGCGCATCCGCAGGGTGTGGAGTGTACCGGTTTTCCCGGTGCTGATCACGTGGGACGAGAAACGGAAGAAGTTTCGGAAGACGCCGCTCGCGCGGTGGGCCCACTGTCCGCCCCTCGACGACAACGCTCCGTGGGGCCGCGCCAACGCCGTCGGCGTGCCTATGGGCGAACGCTCTGGTCTGATCACGATCGATCGTGACGACTACAAAGAGGGGTCGGATGACGCCGCGTGGTTCGCGAAGCACAACATGCCCGAGACGCTGACACATTCCACGCGCAGCGGTGGACGGCATTACATCTTCGAATATCCCGAGGATGTCACGCTGACCAACGTCGCTCCCAAGGAGCACGGGATCGATGTCCGTGGTCAGGGCGGCTACATCGTCTGGGCCGACCTGCTGGGCCATTACCAGACGGTGGTCGACGTCGAACCCGTGCCTTTGCCCAGTAGCGTGCTGGCTGAGCTGACAGAGCTTAACCGCGACGCCGCGACAAGGGCGCTGAAGGACATCCGGGTGCCGGATCCCCGTAACATCCGCCCAGACCTGCAGGGGCGGCTGGTCGAGGCCTGCCGCAGCATGAAAAACACGCTGCTGCGCCGGCGCCTGCTCCAAGGCTCGACCGAGGGGCTGGGCGACAAGTCCAAGTCGGCGATGGACATGTCCGTGGCGTCGCTGATGGCGAGCGCCGGCTTCAACTACGAAGAGATCGTGATGATCCTGATGGACCATTTCGAGCACGGGGTGATGGCCCGGGACGGATGGACGGATATGTCCGAGCGGTCGGTCCTGCGCTGCGCGACCCGCGCCATCGAGCAACATGAAAACAGAACAGCCCAGCGGAGCGACGTGGTCGCGGCCGCAGCTGCATCAATGCACCAGATCGGTGCCCAACTGAAAGGCCTTTCGACATGAAAGACGCAAAGAAAAAGAAAAAAGACAACAACAACGTGGTCAATTTGAAGGCGATCGAGGCCGATCCCGTGAATACCGCTATGCAGGAGCTGGAAGCCAATCTGCTGTGGAGCCAGACGACCACAGGGACGCAGGTGATCAAAAACGCGCAGAAGAACTACAGCGTGTTCATGAAACACCACCCCGATCTAAGGGGCTGCTTCGCGTTCGACGAGTTCGACAATCAGCCGATCCTGACGGCGCCGATCCCGGGGTCATATGAAGACAACGGGCAGCCCTTCACCCCTCGCCCCTTCACGTCTAGCGATGTCACCGCCGTGGTGCAGTGGCTTGATGAACACTCAAAGATACACGGGATGATTTCGAAGGAAAAGGCCGAGGAGGCGATGTATTTTGCGGCAGATTTCAACCGCGGCGATCGACTGAAGCAATATCTGGAAACCTGCGCCGCCAAGTGGGACCGCAAGCGCCGCATCGAAGACCTCTTTCGCGTTCATATGGTCGCCAGTGATTGGAACGAATACAGCAAAGAGATGGGCGAGATCTGCATGATGGCACAGGTGCTGCGAGGGCTATATCCCGGCGCCAAGCTGAAGATCATGCCCATCATCGAGGGGGCACAGTCTATCGGCAAGTCGCCCAGTCTGGAGGCGCTGTGCCCAGATGGGAAAATGTTCGGCGACAGCCCGCCTCTACCCCTATCGGACACGCTGAAGTCGGGCCTCTACCTTCGCGGCAAGTTTCTCGTTGAACTGGCGGAGATGGCGCCGGTGCGCAAGACGGATCAGAACGAGTTGAAGTCGTACATCACGCGGCAAAATGAGGAGTTCATCCCCAAATATGTCCGAAACGCCGTCAGCGAGCCCAGACGCTGCATGATCTGGGGCACCACGAACGAAGACACCTACCTGCGCGATGAAACCGGCGCGACGCGGTACTACCCGATCGAGGTCGAGACGACGTTCCCAGATAAGATCCGCGAGGACCGCGACCAGCTGCTGGGCGAGGCTGTCGTTGCGCTGAAAGAGGCGCTCGACGCGGGTGAAAATTGGTGGGAGCTGTCGCCCAAGGCGCAGGAGTATCTGGTCGATCTACGGGACAACAAGGCGGAGGACGACCCCTACACCTCTGTTGTGCTGAACTACGTCGAGGGGCTGACCGAAGTCACGACCCGCGAAATCGTTTTAAAACCGGCGAATTACAAGGATCGCCCGGGGCTCGGTCTCGACAACCACGCTGGACGCGGCCCGGGGATGCAGGTCGCCGCCATCCTCCGCAAAAACGGCTGGCGCAGGGCGAAGAAGGTCAAATCGTCTGGGCCGTACAGAGGTCAGGCGGTCTACTTGGCACCGAAAAAGCGCAGCTGACGCGGGGTACTGATGGCGTTGATAACGCACATGCCCACCGACACGTGCCATATGACCGTTGCGTTGATGCATCGTTTCATAGCTTGCCTGAGCGCGCACTTTGTCAGCCGAACGCTGCGCAAGATGGGGTTCGAGCCCCGGATCATTCCCGCGATTTATGTGAAGCCTTTCAACAAGGGCCAGAAGAACGACTACAATGACGCTGAAGCTATTGCAGAAAGCGTCTCTGGAACAGGCGGAAGCAGAGCTCGCGAAAACTTACATCTACGCGGGTGTGGATGGTTCAGTCGAGCAGTTCACTTTGCAGGTGGGAGACTATGTCAATCCGATCTTGCGCCCTGCAGGGATTCTGATCCCTGAAAAGTTCTCCAGAAATAAGCGATTCCTAGCCAGTTTCGGCCAGATTTCTGCGCCTGTTATCAAGGTGGGAAGCTACGTCGAAATGTCCTGCCTTTCCAAACCTTTCACTGTAATCCCAATGGTGGTGGTCGATATTCAGGATGTTATACCCTCGGGACAGATCAGGCAGGAGGACCGTCTTCTTGATCCGCAGATTGGCCTGTTACCGGGCAGCCTAACGGTTTTCCTGGAGCCTGTTTATCCTGGCAGTGTCGACGAAGTTTTGACCGGGTCCACGTGTCTGGCGAATGCATACAGTAATCATCATGACGTTCTACACGAAGGTGACGTTGGTTCTGTCGAGCGGGTCTATCTGCACGCCGTGGATACGCTGGGGTTGGTTCACGCGATTATTCTGAGAATTCAAGTATTTATGCTCCCGGTGTTTTCGTTGGTCTTGAGTGGCCACTAATTTGGAACTCATCAGGGAAGTAACCCGCACAACCACGCCGCCTTCAGCCGCCGTTAGTGACCGTTGCGGCGAAGGGGCGGTTTACGGACTTTGATATCTCAGGACGTCGATTTGAAAAATGGCCCACAGAAACGCAAAACCCCTGCTGTCAGCGGGCAACAGGGGTACATTTGTTCAGCATCGAGGAATGAAATGCATCATCCTTCGCGTTCCAATTTTTTGCGTGCCAACTTACGGGCACGGCGGATAGCTTCAGCTTTCTGGCGTGCGTTTTTCTCGGACGGCTTCTCGAAATGTTGCTTGAGCTTCATTTCACGGAAAACGCCTTCCCTCTGTAGCTTTTTTTTTCAGAACCCGGAGGGCCTGATCGACATTGTTGTCACGAACGCTAACTTGCATGAGATTTGCACCACCTTTCTAGTTTGAAGTTGCAGTAATTTTCAGCAATTGGCCGAGCTAATTTTTTGGCTTCATCCGCCACTAACTTAGAAAGAGAAAGTAATCTCACCGGATTGCCCGCTGATGCTTTCTGCGTCGACAATTCCCGCCGCAATCATTTTTCCAAATGCGGCTTTGTTGATTTCGGTTGCAGCCTCCATCTTGGCTTGAGTGTCATATTTGGCGATAACAATGCCTTTGCCATCGCCCACTGAGATAACATCAATAAATTCCGCGCCAGCAGCTGCCACTTCTTCGCGTAAAGTTTCAGCGAACTCGACCATCTTGCTCATATCTCGTGATGTAAATTCGGTAAGTCTAAAAACTGGCATCTTTTTGAGCTCCTTGGCTTCTGTTTGAATGGTGAAGGTTACCAGTCTTTCCAATCCGGGCAAACAAAATCTGAGAACCTGTGGGTTTTCTACGCTTCATCTGCTTTTTGCCAAGGTCGCCAAGTCCGCAGTGCGGACCTCCACGCATGGCGCAACGAACGTCCGGAATCCGCCCGAGATATCAGTGGGCTTTCTAAAACAGTTGGAATTTCGCACTTGCAGCGAATTCACACTTTGTCCGCGACTGAGACATACGTCGCAGCCGCAGCGAACGTCGGGTGCCGGTGAAAGCAGTCGTTCAGAACCAAAACTTCGAATTTCCAGTCGTGAACGGCTGCTTAACGCGACGAACCGGTCATTAGAGAAAAACAGTCGAATGACTGGTCAGAGCCCAGAGCGGACGCGCCAGATCGCGCATCAGCACCTCATTTCAATTAGAAAACCCGACTTTGATCGCTTATCGGAAGCCGTCTTAAGGATACGACCAATTTTGCTTCAAAGGTTTAAAACTGTTTTGATGGCATTGTCTACGATCCCGGCGAGCAGCCCGTTTCTGTCCGCTTCGCATCCAGCCCGCAGCGCTTCAATAAATTCCGCGCGCAGTGCCGCAAATTCTTCCTCGGTGCCTGCATATTCTGAAATATCGATACCGCGGTTCGCAAATGATACGATAGCCATTTTACGAACAACATCCACGATTGCCTCTTCGTCTCCGCCAGTTTCCTCAACGACGGTTTCGCATGAGTGATGCATGACTGGCAGCGCTTCTTTGAGCATCTGGTCCAGTTCCTCGTCTGCGGTCGCGCTCACCGCAGATATGACAATAGCAAGTGCGCCAAAACCCAATAGTCTAATTATAGTCATTAGTTCAGCTTCCTTCAAATTTAGATCGGATTCGGGATATGTCGCTGTTAGGAATTATTGCCGATAATCGCTCCAGCAACTCCCCCAGCGACGGCTCCTTTACCGCCCCCTATCAAACCGCCAACACCCGCGCCAATAACGGCTCCTTTCCCTTTCTTGCTTAGGGCATGTGCCGAAGTGACGGAAACCAGCGCGAACATCAGAGCTAAAACGCCAGAAATGAAAAGGTTCTTTCGTTGATTGGCAGACATAGTAAATTCCCCTTATCTGTCATTGCCGAAGTGGAATACCGGAGCAGAAGAATGCCACTGCTTTGTGTCTCGTTCAAGCTTTATGGACACACTGCTTCCATGATATGTGCACCTGACGTAAAATCTGAGCCAGGCTCCAGGTCTCAGCGCCGCGGTCTTGATCTAAACTTTGTAATGGTTGACGCATAGTTGGACAGCCCCCCTGTCCTAAGGCCGCGCCTGTGGCGCGATAGCGATGTAACACCCGCAAACTCAAACGGCGGCAAAGTCCCGCATGTGAGACATTCGACGATTTTTCACGAACGTCCGCTGCTGGTGAAAGCCGACTTTCGGGCTGGAAATTTCAAATCGACGGCCTCGAACGACTGCTAAACGCGACACAGCAGCCACTGACCAAAATTTGGCGTAGGTCTGCTCTGAGCCCAATGCCGACCTCGATTTCCAAAGGACCGTCTGAGGCGAACCGCAGAGATTTTCACTCGATGTCGGCAGTCGCGAAGAACACACGGCGGTGCGGCTTGGATAGGCTAAATGATGCCCTCAACCGATGTCACTTGTGTGGCGTGCCGTCTTTTTCATTTTTCGCCAACAGGGTCTCGAATTTGTTCTGTATTTCACGCAGTTCCTCGATGGCGCCGCGAATGTCTCCGCTATCGTAGAGCATGACTTCGACATGCTTTCCTATATGAGACAATTGTTTCTGAACTTCGTGCCGGGCTTCTTGAGCTAGGCTCTTCAACTCGTAATAGCGTACCGGACGAGCAAAACCTCGCGGCTGAAACTCCCCCGCGAGGTCTGCCAAGACCACAGTTTCGACCAGGTTATAAGTGTTTTCATCCACAACGATCTTGTTGGGTTCGGCCACACTCTGTAATCGAGAGGCCAGATTGACCGGGCTGCCAAGGACGGTGTAGTCGAGCCGCTGGTCTGAGCCGAAGTTACCAACCGTACAGAAACCAGTCGCGATACCCATTCGCACCTTCAGCCCATTGGTAACGCCTTTCTTACGCCAATGGCTCTGCAGCTGGGCGACCCTTTCCTGCATTCTTACAGCCATTTCGACACAACGAAGCGCATCCTCGGCCTCGCCCTCCGTTTCAGGATCGCCGAAAAAGACCATGATGGCATCGCCGATGAACTTGTCGATGGTTCCGCCACACTCAAGCGCGATATTGGTCATCTCGGACAGATAGGAATTCACAATGTCGGCAAGGCGTTCTGGTTCGAGCGTGTCGCTGAGATCGGTGAATTGGACGATGTCGGAAAAAAAGATGTTCAGTGTCTTACGTTTGTGCACGTGCGAAGTGTCTTCACTTTCCGAGAAGATACTCTTGTAGATCTGTGGCGAAAGGTATTTCGCCAGCCGGGTCGCGAGGTTTTGCAGTTCCTGAGATTTCGCTTCGATCAACTCGCGGTCCCGCAGCTTCTGTTCCAGAAGCTCCTCGCGTTCCTTGCGAAGCGACCATTCTGTCGTCCGGTCGACGAACTGGCCCTGTATGCCGTTTAGATAAGAAAAATCAGCGTCTTGTGTGAACGTGGATAGCAGCGAGTAGATCCGGTCTTCCCCGTTTGCTGAAATCTCGACCTTGGGTAGCAAGACCGAACCATTTTTCAATAATTCCGTTCTGTAGGTGTCAATCTGGACACCGGGAACACCAAGCTGTTCGAGTACATCGAGCATTGAGGCTTTCGACACATTTCCGAGCAAAGGAAAAAAAGCTCGGAAATTGTCATTGGTGCGCAGGATCTCGAAGTCTTTATTGGCGAAATATGCTGCGGTAATCGCGTTCCTGAAGTTGAAAAAGCTTAAGTCAACGATCGATTTTTGATTGAAGAACTGCTCTGCATTCATTCCCGTCTCTCCTGACGTGCAATCTGCTCGGTCTGATTGGCTCGGTACTGTGCGAGCTTGCCGGTCGCAGCCCCCCAACTCGTAACGCAGTATGGAACGCAATAGGTCAGGATAACCTTGAAAACCGGAGGGTAGTCTCCCGCGAGGATGGTGTCGCCATGATTGATGCCGGTCAGAACTGTTCCAACTACCAAGGCGGTCAAAGCCGCTTTGCGTGGCGTGCCGCCGCCGAACAGCAATTCAGGTATGCTCGGTTCGGACTGTGCGATCAGCGTCTCCAATAAGTATCTCAGGGGCCAAGTCGGCGCGGCGATCATTCTTCGGATGCTTCAGCATGCGATCCAATCTAGAGGAGCACACTTTCTCCAGACTAGCTAGTTCTTTTGAAACGGCTCTACTTAGATGAAAGGGCTTTGTACCCATGGAACTGAACGGCCGTTTTGTCCGGCGGTTTCAAAGGGTCGACGCAACACTTTAATCTTTGACCAAAGATGGAGTGTAATTCATGGCCTATCGGAAGCGGATATATTTTACGGACAAACAGAAGGCAGAGATTTGGGACCGCTGGCAGCGCGGAGAGTCGATGAGTTCGATTGGGCGGCTGTTTGATCGGGAGTCCTCGTCGATTTATCCGCTGCTTGCGCGCACTGGCGGTATTCGCCCGCCAGATCGCATCAGGTCACGGCTCGCTCTGACCTTGATCGAGCGAGAAGAGATATCGAGGGGCTTGCGTGCGAAAGCCTCTCTGCGCTCAATTGCCCGAGCTTTGAAGCGACCAGCTTCCACAATCAGTCGCGAGGTCCGGCGTAATGGAGGACCCAAACTTTACCGTGCAGCAGCGTCTGACACAGCAGCGTGGGACCGCGCTCATCGGCCAAAACTTTGCAAGCTGAACGGTAATGCCTATCTCTGCCATGCGATATCAGCCAAGCTGAAGCGCAAATGGTCCCCGCAACAAATCGCAGGCTGGTTGATGCGCGAACATCCTGATGAGGAAGACAAACGCGTCTCTCACGAGACGATCTACCGAAGCCTGTTTATCCAGACACGCGGCGTACTTAAGAAAGAACTGTTGGCTCATCTGCGGGCTTCACGGGCCATCCGCCGATCTCGCCACGCCACATTGAAGCGCAGCGGGTTGGGTCGGTTCAACGATGCAATATCGATCCGTGACAGACCAGCAGAGGCCGAAGATCGAGCCGTACCAGGACATTGGGAAGGAGATTTGATCGCAGGTTCCGGCAACAGCTTCATTGCTACTCTCGTTGAGCGGCACACGCGTTACGTCATGCTGGCCAAGGTGAGCAACAAAGACAGTCACAGCGTCATTCAAGCGCTCATCAAGCAGTCACGCAAACTGCCCAAAGAGCTGTATCGTTCTCTGACATGGGATCGCGGGACAGAGATGGCAGGACATAAAAAGTTCACCTTGGCCACCGATATCGACGTCTTTCTATGCGAGCCACATTCGCCGTGGCAACGCGGCACAAACGAAAATACCAACCGCCTGCTGCGACAGTACTTCCCAAAAGGCACGGATTTGTCGATACATAGCCAAGCAAAGCTCAGCGCCGTCGCCAGACAGCTCAACGAGCGACCTCGAAAGACGCTCAACTACGAAACACCCGCAGAGCGTTTCAATTCATGTGTTGCGTCGACCCTTTGAAACCGCCCCGCAACCCGGTCATAGCTGCATTTTCAGCCAATGTCTGCTCTGGGTCAAAGCTGCCGTTGAGGCCGCGTCCCGTTTATAGGTCCAGAGCCTAGGCTGGGCGAAACAGGCTCTCAGAGATGCCCTCGCGGCGACATAACGCCGAGATGCTTTCCTCGCCACGAAGGCCCGCCAAAACAATGCGGATCTTCTCCTCCGCCGAGTAGGTCTGGCGGGTCTTGCGGCGGATGTTTTTGACCAGCTTGTCAGCTGCGTCTTTCGATGTTCCGGGCTTCTTGTTCATCTTCGCTCCTTAAAGGCTACGATGAACCAGAAACCCTCCGTTGTTCAAATCCTCAAATCTGTCCCACAGGTGCTGACGTCAGACATGTTCGAAAAATAGCATTTTTACCTATGGTTCGTTTAAGCAATCCGGCTCTCGTGCGCGCCACTCGCGCTTTGGTAAACCAAAATGACCAGCAGCCACTGAAGGTTTGAAGCGCCTGAGTCTGGTAATGCCAAGTTGGCTCAAAAATTAAATTAAGTTGCCATTTTTAAAAAAAAACGCAGCGCCCCTATTTTGTTTCCATGATCCACGCCGAACCGTCATTCCGACTTCGGCGCAACTTTTGGAGGAACGAATGGGTATCATGGAAGACTACATCGCCCGAGGCGATCTCGCCAAAGAATTGGGCGTGACTGAGCGAACAATTGCTCGGTATGAAGCGTTGCCTGGCTCCCCCCGCAGCGAAGTTCGATGAAGCTATGACCGAGTTCCGCCTGAGCTGCCATTCGGCGCATCGTTCGCCATCAAATGCCGAGCGGACGAAACTAACGGTGCGCCTGCTTGAGATTTTCAAAACGCTCAACTCTGGAGCAGTTAGTACGTTGCCAGGTGTTCACGCAGCTTTTTGGTATTGGTTAACTTAACTCTGCCGTAAGAACGTGCGACTAATCCAGCTTTCTCAAATCGGTCGAGGTGCCCTGCAATCGTAGCGCGCGACAACGTAGTAAAGTGGGATAGTTCAAACTGTGTTGCATCGATTTCCGGTTCGGGTTCGATGGGTCTATCGATGCTCCTAACACCCGCAAGACGCAACAGTAAGGCTGCAATGCGCCTGCTCGGTTCACGGATAGTCAAGTCGTCCATGATACCCATCGCGGTTAGGAGATGTTCTGCCGCCAATGAACCGATCCAACGCCAAGTTTCCGGATTAGCAGACGCTAACTTCTTGATATCAGGTGTTGCAATGTGAATGTACTCACTAGGGCGGGTGGCCTTGACTGATACGACGTTTGGCAATCCCTTAATTAATTCAATTTCTCCCATCCAATCGCCGGATCGAAAGAGATGTAGAAGGTTCGGTCCGCGCTCAAATGGCGCCATTTCAATAGCAAATGCTCCAGAGACGATGCCACGCAACCCGTCCTGCGGATTACCGGCTCGATGGATGTACTCTCCAGTGTTCGCCTTCCGTAACTCTCCGAGCGAGACGAGTTCCCTCCCAAACTCAACCGGTACGCCCGATAGCCAGCCTTCGCAGCTCAACTCAACATAACTGTCTTTCTTCACCAATTCTTCCCCCAAATGACTGCAGCTGACAGTCTTAAGCATTTGCCAATGATATTGCCAATGCAAATGGCGACCAAGCGTTGAAAACCAGCTCTAACTTTTGTGGGGGAAAGAGAAAGTGAAACCTTTGAAAATGAAAATCGCGGCGATTGGCTTGTGCGCATGCCTTGCATCGACCACCGCGATTGCAGCTGACGTGTCGATCACCGAGGACAATGTAAATATCGGCGCAGCGAAGTATTCCCCGTATCTCTACCGCGGGCATCCCACACAAGTTTTCTGGGGCGATACGCATTTACACACGTCTTACTCGACCGATGCAGGCATGATCGGAAATCGCCTTCCTCCTGACACTGCCTTACGGTTCGCCAAAGGTGAGAAAGTTGTATCCTCGTCTGGCGTGGAGGCGCGCCTGATCCAGCCACTTGATTTTCTCGTCGTAGCGGATCACGCGGAGAACCTTGGCTTGGCTGTAATGATTGAGGAGTCGGACGCGGCGCTGCTTCGCGACCGATGGGGTAAGGAAGTACACGATCTCGTCAAGGCCGGGGACAGCTATGGCGCCTATGGCAAATGGGGCGAAGAAGGGGTGGCGACAGGCATCAACCCAATGCCAAACGTTGCGTTGCAAAGGAACATGTGGGAACGGCTCATTGATACCGTCGAACTCCACAATGAACCGGGTGTCTTCACCTCATTGCATGCTTTTGAGTGGACCTCGTCTCCTAACGTAAAGAATCTACACCGCGTGGTTTTGTTCCGGGATGACGACGACCGTGTGAAGCTAGTGTTACCATTCTCCGCGTATGATTCCGAAGATCCAGAGGACTTGTGGAACTACCTTGAAGGTTACGAGGAGAGGACCGGCGGGCAGGTACTCGCCATCCCACATAACGGTAACTTATCTAATGGATTGATGTTTGACGTTGAGACCCGAGCTGGCGAGCCAATCGACGCGGCCTATGCAAAACGGCGGATGCGTTGGGAACCAATCTACGAGGTAACTCAGGGCAAAGGCGATGGAGAAGCGCATCCTTTCCTTTCGCCCGAGGACGAGTTCGCGGAATTCCATAACTGGGACAAAGGCGACTTTGGCTTCGAAGCAAAGACGCCCGAAATGCTGCCAAATGAATACGCCCGCAGTGCGCTGAAGCTCGGCCTGGAGCAGCAGGCAGCGCTTGGCATCAACCCTTTCAAATTCGGCATGATCGGATCGAGCGACTCCCACACTTCACTTGCCGGCACGCGTGAAGAAAACTATTTTGGAAAATTCTCCGGGGTGGAGCCGGGCACTGGAGAATTCCGCTATGACGACGACGTTGTTTCAGATCGACGTCCAGATGGTGACGGAGGCGTTCAGGTCAAACACTGGGAGACGACGGCTGGAGCGCTGGCCGGTGTTTGGGCTCGGGAGAATACCCGAAAAGCGATATGGGACGCGATGGCCCGCAAGGAGGTATATGCTTCTACCGGCACGCGACCAGTGCTCAGGGTCTTCGCCGGATGGAGTTTCACGGAGGACGATGTGTTCAAGCCGGACTTTGCCACCATCGGATATGCAAGCGGTGTGCCCATGGGCGGCGACATGACCGCGGCACCCGAGGGGCGCGCGCCCAAACTGATGGTCCGCGCCTTGCGTGATCCGAATGGTGCCAACCTCGACCGGATCCAGATTGTGAAGGGTTGGCTTGATGCCAACGGAGTGTCTCAGGAACGGATATACGACGTGGCCTGCTCGGACGAACGAGCGATTTCGGACAACAATCGCTGCGACCGCCCTGTAGGAGACACTGTCGATCTGAATACCGCGACCTATACCAACACTATTGGAGAGGCGGCATTGGCAGCCTATTGGGAAGACCCGGATTTCGATCCGTCCAGCAGCGCCTTCTACTATGTGCGCATCCTGGAAATTCCCACGCCAACGTGGCTTGCCTATGACCGTGTCAAGCTTGGCTCAGAGATTCCGGCCGAAGGCGTCTTGAAGCATCAGGAACGCGCCTACACCTCGCCGATCTGGTATACGCCGGAAGGTTGACTCCAGTTTTTTCGATTTGCGACTGGAGATAGAACTTCGTTTAGGCTGTCAAAGCGTGAAAGGCGTCACCAACTGCGAG
The DNA here is from genome assembly GCF_003352045.1 of Sulfitobacter sp. JL08. Classification (NCBI taxonomy): domain Bacteria; kingdom Pseudomonadati; phylum Pseudomonadota; class Alphaproteobacteria; order Rhodobacterales; family Roseobacteraceae; genus Sulfitobacter; species Sulfitobacter sp. JL08. Next base: position 3,626,904 of record NZ_CP025815.1, on the reverse strand, counting down.
GCGGCGCCTTTTTTCGGCTGTTTTGGGGCTCGGAACTGACCTGCGCTGGTTTTCATCGGCGACTGTCGTCATTGAAAATTGAAGATTTGGAATTTCCGGTAGCCGGAGATAAAGGGTTGTAGATCGTAAGACAGGCCATGGAGGCTGGACCAACATATGCGTTTCTTGAAGTGGTTATTGGTGATTGCGGCTTTATTTACCATCGGGGCGGTGGTGTTGAGAACAGTATTCCCTCTGCCAGAGAAGAATTTTTCAGCTCCCACGAACAGACTGGAACCGGATTGGGAAGGGCCACTCGGCCGGGTCATTCAAGGCGCCATGGAGCGCAATCCAGGGCTCGATGGCGTTCGCCCACTTTTCGATGGGCGTTTCGCATTCGCGGCACGGGCTGTTCTGGCAGACGCTGCCGTATCCTCAATCGATGTGCAGTACTACATTTGGCAAAAAGACGTGACCGGTCTGATGCTTCTTGACGAACTTCGGGCCGCTGCCGAGCGCGGTGTGCGCGTCAGGCTGCTGATCGACGACAACGGTATTTCGGGGCTCGACCCTCTGTTGGCGGAACTTAACGAGATGCCGACTGCAAGCGTTCGCATTTTTAACCCGTTCACACTCAGGGATCCTAAATTTCTCTCCTTCGTGTATGATTTCAGGCGGTTAAATCGCCGTATGCACAACAAGTCCATGACGTTCGATGGTGTCGCCACCATCGTGGGCGGGCGCAATATTGGGGATATTTATTTCGACTACGGTACTGGGACCCACTATCTCGACCTCGACGCTTTTGCCATCGGACCGATCGTTAAAGAGGTATCGGCGGCCTTTGACGATTATTGGAACAGTAAATCGGCCTATGACGCAGCATTTTTTCTCACACCGACTGACGGAGAGACAATCTTGGACGCGGCGCAGATTGCGCGACAGTCTGCCTCCGGTGCCGGCTATCAGAAGGCGATTGACGAAAACCCGCTCGCAAAAAGGATTGCCGAAAGAAATTTGAAGTTCGAGTGGAGCGACGTCACGCTAATCGTTGATGACCCGGCAAAGGGGCTTGGAAATGCTGATGGCGACGGGATGATGGTTGAACATCTCGTCAGGCTGGCATTGCAGGCTCAAACGTCCCTCGATCTGGTTTCGGCGTATTTCATCCCCGGCGAAAGGGGGCCAGAGATATTGGAGGGTCTGGCCCGATCAGGGGTAAATGTCCGCGTGTTGACAAACTCGCTCGACGCAACCGATGTCATGCCCGTTCACGCAGCCTACATGGGTTATCGCGAAGATCTCCTGAAATCCGGTGTGGAACTGTTGGAGCTTCATGCACTACGCGAAAGGCGTCGCGATCGCAGTCTGCCGGAGATCCTTGCCGGATCGGCCTCGGGATTGCATGCAAAGGTCTTCGCGTTTGACGGAGAGAAAGTCTTTATTGGATCCTACAATCTCGACCCTCGCTCCGCGAGTCTCAACACCGAGATGGGGCTCTTAATCGAAAGCCGCTCCATCGCAGAGGCGCTTGCATCGCAACTCGCAAAACCAGCGTTCGCATATCGGGTCGAGTTATCCAATGATGGTAACCTCATCTGGATTGAAACAGGCGCAGATGGACAGGTGACAACACACGAGGTCGAACCCGAGACTAGCAGAATCCAGAGAGCCGTGGCCTGGCTCATAGCGAGACTCCCGATCGAATGGATGCTTTGATCTTACCCAGAGCGTCCGCCCCCTCTCGTTGCCAAAGGTCGCGGCCAGACAATCGAACGACCGCTTCAAGTCCTTAGCGGAAGCATTCCGTTTTTGACTTTCGCAGACGCCGCGATGAAATGTGCAAACCCATTGGCTGCGACTCAGCAAGAAAAGCGGACGTTCATTCATATTGCCGTGAAATTTAGCAGTTCTATTTCCACAAATGCGGACAAACCCGCCATTCGCCGCACCGTTCATCAATGGCCGCTTCGCCGACAAAAACGTTGCGCTTCAATCGCGAGTATCGCGATCTGTCTGACGTTGCGCCAGAATGGCATCGGCTACCGCTGTTGCCATGGCTACAAACACTCCGAGCCCAACAATCACGTATCCGATGGTGAAAACTTTACCGGCAATGGTGTCAGGTGAAAAATCGCCATACCCAACAGTCGATATCGTCATCACTGAAAAGTAAACGGAGTCCAGCCAGCCCCAATTCTCTACGTAGTGATAGAACACTGAAGCGCCTGAAATGATCGCAAAAGTGAAAGCTAATAATCCGATAGACCGTGGGTCGATGAAAGCAGCCTGAAGCGCTCGACCCAACCGGGCAAGTGAATTCATCGTTCAATTACCTTTCTGATACTTAGAGGCGAGGACCTGAAGTAGTTGATCCAGGGATCATTCCAAATGCTAGGCCCGCAATTGACTTGCGCGCCTAACAGGTGATCACTGGATGTGAGTTCTATGCCTCCGCGGACGATTTTCCATCGCTACTGAGGGCCATAGCCAGTGAAGATACGCCATCAGACAAAAGCTGTACGCCCAGAAGAATTCCGAGCGCCGAAATAGCTGATACCGGCCAATTCATGAATATGATTAAGCCGACCGCCAATGACGCTAAACCCGATACGAGAACTAACCAGAAAAAACGACGGTCTTCCAGCGCGAAGGATAATACAACTTTAGCGATGCCCCCGCCTAGGCACAGAATAGCGATCATCGTGGTTAGTGCCATCATACCCTTAAGTGGGTGTCCAAGTATTGTGACGCCGAGATAAACGGCCAGTGCACCCAGCAAAATTGTCCAAACTTTTGCTCCTGCTCCTTCGACCCGGAAACCTGCAATTACTTGCAACGCGCCAAAAAGTATGAACAGCCACGCGACTATTATTGTAGCTATGCCGCTGGCAAATACGGGGTTCATTAGTGCTACTACCCCGCCTACAATCGACAGTAACGCCATCAATATCCACAAGATTTTGTTGCCCATTTTGGCATCCTCCCATTATATTTCTTCGATGAGGCACAACGCGCGCGGTGATGGCAACTTTTTACGTCCCCGGCTTCATATTAATTCGAAATGTGTGTTGTATCGGTACTGCGAAGAGTGCTGTCAGATCAATTCGAACTGGTCTCCGAATGGACGGTGAAGCTGCCCCTTACGACGCGCTAAGACCGCGCCACTCGGCCAGAGCAACGGCGCGGTTCAGCTTGAAATCGGGTCGGCCTGAAAGGCTGCGTTCCTGATTAATGTGATTGTAGACGGAAGCGTGAACGGCGGCGAATTTCTGCAAACTTCGCATACGCCGGAAGCGAAGCATGGCTCGCTCTCGTCGTCGAAACGGCAGATGCGAATTCTTCACTCGGTTATTCAGCCTGCGACCGGTCTCCTGCTTGTCTGCGACGCCAATCTCTTTGAGCGCAACGCCGTGCGATGCCAGCCCGTCCGTGACAATCACAGCATCACTGCCAGGCAGATAATCTCACGGCTCGTTTTGAAATAGCGAAACGGATCAAGATTGGTCATCCGATGAGGCTACGAAACCACCCTGCCCGTCACAAGCGATTTTGCTCTGACAGTGCCGTTTAACTCAAACGCAACCACAAAAAAACTGCAGAAAATGTGTTGCATCGAAAGGCGACAAGGACGGCCCATTCTACAATACTGGTCCGATTGTGGCGATAGTATTGTTCCAGATGCGCCGGTGATAGGGCCAGCCAAGCACGTGCGTTAGCATCACGGGGTCGCTCTTTTCAATATAGGCTTGCTGACGGTCACAGACCTGCCTGGTGATCTCGACATCCTGCAATAGAACATTGTTTTCGTAGTTGAGATCAAAGCTGCGCAAATCGAGATTTGACGAGCCGACAAGTGTGACAAGACCATCAATGGTCAGGGTTTTGGCGTGAAGGAGGCCGCCCTTGAATTCGTGGATATCGCACCCGGCCGACAAAAGCTTGCGGTAGTAGCTTCGACTCGCAGCGGCAACGATCCAGCTGTCATTCATTTTTGGGAAGATCAGAGTGATGTTCACGCCGCGATGCGCGGCGGCGCAGAGGGCCTCAAGGACTGTGGCGTCGGGTACGAAGTATGGCGTCGACAGCGTAAGTTGGGATTGTGCGGTTGAAATCAGTGTTGCGAACAACTGAGGCGTTGCCGCGCGGCGTTCAGTTGGGCCGTCCCCCATGACCTGTGCAGGGAACCCTTCAGTTGTGGGGACGTGTTCAACATGGAAGCTCTCAAAAGCTTCTCCGGTCGCCTGCATCCAATCGCTTAGAAACAGCAGTTGGTTCTGGGTGACTACAGGGCCTTCGAAACGCAGCATTATATCTACCCATGGCGCGTATTTGGCTTTCACAAGGAATTCCGGATCGGCGGCATTGCGGCTGCCGCAATAGGTGATGCGCCCGTCAATCACCGTGATCTTGCGATGGTTGCGCAGATCAACCCTGCTTGTCAGCACTGTGCGGATTGGATTATCGAGTGGCATGGCCACTGCAAGCTTCACTCCGGCCTCTTCCATCTCGCGCCAAAGTGGCGATTTGAGTAGTGCTCGCGAGCCCAGCCCATCAGCCATCGCGCGACAGATCACACCCCGCTCGGCGGCACGGATTAGCGCCTTGCACACGTCTTTCCCGGTCGTGTCCGTTAACCAGATGTAATACAGAACATGCACATGATCAGTGGCTGCGTCGATGTCCGCGATCAGGTGTTTGTTCGTCTCTGACGCATCAGCCATTAGCGTGGCTTGGTTGCCCGCGACGGCGTGAAATCCGTTGATTGAAGACGCATAACGGAAGCCTGGCTGGTAGACTGGATTGATCAGATTTATGCCATTCTTTTCTCCAAAATGCTGCACGGCTGCTGCCCTGATTTCATCGAAGACCTCTTTGTGACGTTTGTCGGCTCGGTGCCCGAGGTCAATCTCGCCGAACAGGAAATAGACAACACTCCCGACGTAGGGCAGCACGTTCAGCACGATGAACCAGGCCAATCGCGCGGAGGGCGACAGATCATCCCGCAGTAGAATGCGGAGTGTGAAGCTCAGAACGAGAAGGGCATGAAAAAGAAGAAGAAGTGTGGCCATATGTCTGTGACTTTCTCAAAGCCTATCAAGCATAGCAATTGATTAGGCAACATGCCAGACGGCACTGTCAGAGAAAACCGGCTTGAGGCGGGCAGGGCGGTTCCGTAGCCTCGCCGGATGACCATTCTTGATCCATTTCGCTACTTCAAAACGAGCCGTGAGATTATCCGCTTGCCGGTGATGATATACGTCCGGTTCCCGCTTTCACATTCGAAATGTCGAGGATCTGTTGCACGAACGCGGCATCGATGTCAGCCATGAGGCTGTCAGATACTGGTGGCATCGGTTCGGCCCGATGTTTGCCGCGGAAATCCGGATACGGCGCATTGTTAGCATGAAATCGAGCAAGTGGCGCTGGCATCTTGACGAGATGTTCGTGAAGATCAACGGCGAGAGACACTACCTTTGGCGGGCCGTCGATCATGAAGGTGAAGTCTTGGAAAACTTCGTGACGAAGACGCGCGATAAAAAGGCCGCGTTGAAATTCTTAAAGAAAGCAGTGCGCAAGCATGGTTGCCTGGAGGTGTTCGTCACGGATCTGCTGCGGTCCTATGGCGCCGCGCTGAAGGAGATCGGCGCCGCAGACAGGCAGGAAATGGGTCGGTGGATGAACAACCGAGCGGAGAATTCGCACCTGCCGTTTCGACGACGAGAACGGGCGATGCTCCGCTTCCGGCGCATGCGAAGTTTGCAGAAATTCGCCTCCGTCCACGCCTCGGTCTACAATCACTTTAATCAGGAACGCAGCCTTTCAAGCCGACCCAATTTCAAGCTGAACCGCGCCGCTGCTCTTGCCGAGTGGCGCGGTCTCGGCGCGTCATAAGGGACAGGCTCACTGTCCATTCTGAGACTTGTTCGAATTAGTCTGGCAGCACCCACCTTGGTGCTTCATTCAGCGCCAGCGCCGAATAGACGCGGCCTTCAATCCTTATACTTCGTAATTTCGGGCAACTTAAACTCCCCCTTGAACAATGCTTCGCCCGGTCCGTAAAACCGGAAGTAAGGGAACCATCCTTTGCCCTCGACAGTCGGAACATAGTTAGAGGCAGGTACTTCTTCCGGACGCGTTGCTCCGAACACGACTTCAACACTGCCGTCTTTGTTGGCGATCAGGTTTTCAGTCGATGCCACACCATATTTGTCCAGACCATCAAGGAATGTGGCGTCTTCGAAGTCATAAACGAGCACTGACCAAAACTGATCAACCGGCACGTTTGGCGGTACGGTCAGACTGTAAGTTGTCCCGCCATCCAAGCGCTCGCCGTCGGCGTCACGACTGGTAAGCAAATACATCGTAGGAGGATTGGTGAGATTGAATTCTTCGGCTGAAGTGTAAAAGGCAAAGAACGAACTGCCCCGATCATCCAAAGCTAATGCACCAGACGACATAAGCCATTCAAAACCAGTCTCATAAGACGAAGCCGGAGTAAGAACAGTCCAGCCATTTCCCATTTCTTGTTTTCGTGAATAATTGTCGAAATAGGTTTCTTGCAGGAAGATCAACGCCTCGTTTGCTGCATCGTCAAGTATCTTTATCTCGCGATCAGACGGTGTGAAATCTTGTCCTTTTTCTATTCCCAGCCGTCTGAGCATGCCCAACGCAACCGCATCTCGTTCTTCAAGGTTTTCATTCTGGACAAAATTGTTAATCGAGAGGAACAGAGAAGCGTCAAATTGAACGACGCCAGAAATATTAATATCTTGCAAGTCGATGTACTGCGTCTCAACCGGATTTGCAGGGTCGTAGACTTTAAGTTTTCTGGTGAACTCTTCCGCAGCGGCGAGGGATCCCGCTGATGCGTCGGGAATAATCGGGCGCAACAGAGTATAACCGTTCAAAGTGGTTTGCGGCAGAACATAATCCGCGTTGTAGGTGTCACCTTCGTAGTTTTCAGGAACGATCAGGTATCTTGCTCCCGCGCCCTTGTCTCGGCCTTTCGCACCTACATCTGCCAGTGGTCTCTGCCAGATATCCATAAGCGTGCCCCACAAACCCAAGTCGCCTTCGGTTGGTGGCACCTCGATCATGACCGGCCCGTCGCTGATGTTCCAGAAAGCCATTACATAGGGTGTGGTGTTATTTGGCGTGGTAACAGCGGCTTTGTAGTTTTGGATTTTTGAGAAATAGCACACGTCGTTGTAGTTGCATCCGACATCTGCGAACCCGTCGCGCATCGCAAGTGCATTGGTCAGTGGCATCGCCCAAACAGCGGTTTCTATGGCTCGGCGGTGCGTCATCTTTTCCTGCGTCGTCAGACTGGCCGAGAAGTCTTTGGCCTCGACTGAAAATGTTGAAAACGCTGACACAGCAAAAAAGGTGATCAAAGTCGCCCAACTTCGTGGGTGTAGCCGCATGCGCGTCGAACTTAGAGGGCGCTCAGCATTCACCAAAGACGCTTTTGCCAAGCTGTGTTTGGGCAGCTTCGGCTTCCTGGAATCTGTTATTTCACGTTTATTGAAAGCCACGAATATCTCTCTTTCTTACGTCTTGGCCGTTCACTGTTTTTCAGGCGCAATGCCGCGAACCGACTCAATGTAGTCGATATTTTCCTGCACATCGACTGGCAGGTACATCCGAACAATCCCAGTCCATCCTTCCGGAACCGTCAGACTGTTGGGTTGATCCGGACAGTTTAGATAGATTGAATAGGTTTCGCCGTCGTCCTGCATGTTCTCATGACCGATGTAGAAATCATCCTCAACAATCCAGCCTGCGGTGTCGTAAGTCGTCAACGAAAAGAACCCACCGCTTTCCCAATCTAGATTGGGTTTCGGCAAGGTGTAGCGTTGGCATGAAGCGTCTCCCTGGCCCGCAACCGCCGAGAGGTATTGTGCAGTACTAGCAGGTAAGCCACCCCACCCAACCGCAGCGGCGTATATGTAGCTTGTCGGATCGACGTCATCCATCGTTGCGCCAAAAGACTCGTGTTCGATTATTTTAGCTTTGCCCTCGGCAAACTCCTGAACGAGCTTGTTGCGAAACGCTTCAACGTCTTCGCTGTGGAAGCCTTTTGCAGGATATGGCACGGCCGAGTTGGCCTCAATTGTCATAGCACTTTGTGCCGCGAGGGATTCCTCAAGATCGTCGGTGATTTTTGTCCGTGCCAAAAGATACACATGCGTACCGCCAGTGACGTCTTCGGGGGTGATAGTACGACTTTCACCGGCCTTGATCACGAAATGAGACAGATGGTTTTCATCCATCACGTGAATAATTTGAAAGTCATCACGCGGCGGTACTGTCAGCGTAGCACCGGCCGAAATGTCGACAACGGCGAGCGAGTACATGACATCCCGGTTCGAACGGATCACATCCTGCGCGTCCTTGCTGACCGGGCCGTTGTGCGTGAACGTATTGACCGGCCCAGCGTTCTGTTGGTTGTTGAAATACCAATCAGTTTCGGCAACGACGTAGTTTTCCATCGTGACCGGTTCCGCCAATGCCATTGTCGCACCGAGCAGAAAGGTCCCGGACAGAAGCGCTGTTTTCTTCATGTGCTTTTTCTCCTTGTTCGCCTGACAAGAGATAGTCAAAAGTAACTGCACATCTATGCAGATTGTGCCAATCGTCGTCTGGGCGCTATCGAACGGACCAAATCCCCCGCCTTGTGTCGGAGGGCGACTCGCCAAACAGTGCTCGGTAATTAACAGACAATCTGCCCAACTCGCTGAGGCCGCTCAGGCTTCCCGCGTGCGTCACGGACAATTCGCCGTCCGCCAGCAAGACCCTTCTGACATTGTGCAGACGCCGGCGATTCAAGTAACGGATTGGTGTGTCATTTAAGATATCAGCAAAGGCACGATGCAAGGAACGACGCGATGATCCAGACGCTCGGGCGATATCATCGATGTCGATCCGTTCGGCAAAGCTCGATTCGATGAAGTCTCGCGCGCGTGACACGATATAGAGGGCACCATGTCCACTACGGCTCCAACTGTGTTGAACCGGTGCACGTCCTAGGTGGCGGATCAACGCTTGCAATGTCGCCGTTTCAGGAGAATAGCCTTCGCCTTCGAGTTTCTCTGCCGCTCCTCGATGTAGCGCCGAGAACTCCCGCTGCAAGACGACTGTGGATCGCCCTGGAAGGACTTCTTCAGCATGTCCGGTTACGAGCAACACCGGGTCGAGATGGACTTCGGCGCACTCCGCCTCCGCGGCCAGCGTTTCCAGAGACATCGTAAGGCCGACATAGAGCGAGCCCGGAAGGTAATAGGCTTCGTGGTAATCTCCCGGTCGAAATACCCCAACCGTGCCGGTCTGGACCGGTTTCATCCAATGCCGGGATCCAGAGGGCATATGAAGACCGAGCCCAAGAGTGAGCTGGTCTTTCGACAGTATCCCAGAAAGCAGCGTGCGGCCCATAAGCATGCCGGATGTTGTCGTGACCCCTTTGGAACGACGGAAAGCCAGTGATGCATGAAATTGACCTGGGTCGAACTGTTCGGCCAATAGGCCAGCGCCGAGCACGGCATCGGCCAGATCCTCGATCTTCGACGCGGATAACATTTGCCAACTAGCTTTATTCAATGACTGATTTGGCATCTTACCCTCCCGGAAGCATTAAAACCCGAAACCTGCTGGAGAGAAAGCCTACTCGCAGGCATTGGCCCCAAAGAACTGATCAATGACCGCTTTCGGGAAAACGCTTTGCAGTGCCGCAACTTGTTTCGCGATTTGGTGGACGCGCGGCCGCGAGTTTCGCTGCACCAGCATCAGACTGCTTAGTCCGCAACTCGGTCATAGAACCATCGAAATTCGCTGCGGTCGCGACCAATGTCAGCTTTTCTCTTCGAGGCACCGTTGTACGCGTCAACACAGAACGGCACCTTTTATGGCACCACGCAACTAGGATACCGCTGCGTTTCAGGGTGTAACAGTACAGCCCAGCGAGGACGGCAGCCGATCGCTGGTGATTGTTAAAGTGTTGTTATCACTTAGTTTTTACGTCGGACGCCCAGACGTTGACGCAGCCTTGGGCATCACGGTATGTGATTGATATGCATTGCGGCCCACTGTGGGTGTGTCCCGATTTCGGTGACCGACAAGTTGTCAATGCGGTGGCCAAAAGTTTCGTATCCGCCAATGTTAAGGGCACGCTGCACTTGTGTCAGGATCACACCGAAATGCGCCACAACAATCAGGTCGCGGCCTGAATGTGTTTCCAGCAGCCGATCAATGACACGATCCACCCGACTCCGCGCATCGTTCCAGCTTTCGCCGTTCGGGGGGCGCACTTCGCCCGGATTGTCCCAATACGCGCGGGCGCGCTCGGGATCGTTGTTTTCGATGTCTGTGAATGCTTTCAATTCCCAGTCTCCGAAGTTCAGCTCTCGTAGATCCGGATCATGGGGCAGGCGGGTTCGCTTGTTCTGGATGGCATCTGCCGTGGCCGATGCGCGGATCAAATCGGAAGAGATGACAACCCCGTCCGGTGGCAAATGAGCGTCCAGTCTGGCCAGAGCGGCGGTATCTGACAGATCCGCAGGCAGGTCCGACCATCCGACAAAGGTTTTGGCATGGGTCGGGCCGTGGCGCACCATGAACAGGCGTGTCATGGCAGCGACCCTTTCAGCACTTGCGGCAATCCAGCGATGACAAACAGCACCGTGTCCGCGATTTCGGCAATCGATGCGTTCAGATGCCCCTGCGCTTCGCGAAACTGTCGTGCCATGGCATTGGCCGGCACGATGCCCTGTCCGACTTCGTTCGATACGATCACAACCGGCGCAGGGCAGCCTACAAGCGCCTTAAGAAAAAGATGCTGTGCGTCTGCCAGGTTTTCTTCGGCCATCATCTGATTGGACAACCACATTGTTGCACAATCGATCAGGACGGCATCGCGGGTTGACACGGTTGCCAGCGCCGCCGGCAAATCCAGCGGCTCTTCGATCGTGGTCCATCCTGAACCGCGCGCGATCTTGTGTTTTTGTACTTTCGCCTTGATCTCGGCGTCCAGAACGCGGGCCGTCGCAATGTAGATCTTTGAGTCCGACGCCTTTTTGACCAGCGCTTCGGCGTAGGTTGATTTTCCGGCAGCGGCACCGCCCAGCACCAGAGTCAGCTTTGGTAACGAAATGTTCATGTCACAATTGATCCAGATAAGTGTCATCGGCGTACAAAGTTTAAAAGCGCAACACAAGGCGCGTGCATCGCGCCACCATTCATCAGGGGGATGAGACATGGCACTTGATACTGCACGGGATATGTCAATGTCGCGGAAGGCCATGAAGGCCGAACTGCTGGACGCGGAAACAGAACTGCAGCTGGCATACGCATGGCGCGACCAGCGCGACGAAGCCGCGCTGCACCGTCTGATAACGGCCTACATGCGTCTGGCCATTTCCATGGCGTCCAAATTCAAACGCTATGGCGCGCCCATGAACGATCTGATCCAGGAGGCAGGTCTGGGTTTGATGAAGGCCGCGGACAAGTTTGATCCTGACCGGGGTGTGCGGTTTTCGACCTACGCGGTGTGGTGGATCAAGGCCAGCATTCAGGATCACGTGATGCGCAACTGGTCGATGGTGCGCACGGGATCGACCTCAAGCCAGAAATCGCTGTTTTTCAATCTGCGCCGGGTGCAGGCCCGACTTGAACGCGAAGCGGCGGCGGCAGGACAGGAACTGGATCGGCACCAGTTGCGCCAGATGATTTCTACAGAGATCGGTGTGCCCCTGCATGATGTTGAAATGATGGAGGGCCGTCTGTCAGGTTCTGATTTTTCGCTGAATGCGACGCAATCAACCGAAGACGAGGGGCGCGAGTGGATCGACGCGCTTGAAGATGACAGCGCGCAGGCCGCCGAAGTGGTCGAGCACAATCATGACACCGACAAGCTGCGCGAATGGCTGCTGGCTGCAATGAATGCCCTGAATGAACGCGAACGCTTTATCGTGCGCGAGCGTAAATTGCGCGATGATGCGCGGACGCTTGAAAGCCTTGGAAATGAACTGGGCTTGTCCAAAGAACGTGTGCGTCAGCTTGAGGCGGCGGCATTTGCGAAGATGCGCAAAAACCTTGAAAGCCAGTCGCGTGAGGTGCATCAGTTCCTCGCATGAGGATCACAGCCAGAATTTTGATATGCGGCGCGCTCTTTTCGGGCGCGTTTGCCGTTTGGGCGGGCGATTTTTCGGCTGCCGATATCGTTTTTCTAGGCGAAATCCATGATAATCCGGCGCATCATGCCGAACAGGCGCGCCTGATTGAAAATCTGGAACCTGCGGCTGTCGTATTCGAAATGCTGACATCGCAACAGGCCGCTGCCGTGCCTGAATGGCGTGGTGCGGACCAGGATGAACTTGCCAGCGCATTAGGCTGGGAAGATTCGGGCTGGCCCGATTTTTCAATGTACTATCCGATTTTCAAGGCTACCGGCGATGCGTTTGTATTTGGTGCCGGCGTGCCGCGCGATGCGGCGCGCGTAGCAATGGAAACAGGCGTCGCAGACGCATTCGGCGCGCAGGCCGAACAGTTCGGTTTGACCAAACCACTGGCGCAGGCGCAGCAGGCCGAACGCGAGGCTTTGCAAATGGCGGCGCATTGCGATGCGCTTCCCGAAGACATGTTGCCGGCGATGGTCGAAATGCAGCGGTTGCGTGACGCAACCATTGCCAAGGTCGCGCTGGACGCTTTGCGCCAAACCGGAGGTCCGGTCGTTGTGATCACCGGTAACGGCCACGCGCGCAAGGATTGGGGGGCGCCCGCGTTCGTTGCACTTGCCGATCCGGGTGTATCTGTCATCAGCGTCGGTCAGGCTGAAACGGGCCAGACCCCGGATGGCGGATTTGACATGATGCTGACATCCGATCCGGTATCACGCCCGGACCCGTGCGATGCCTTTCGGTAGGGTTGCAATAGCTCTGGCAGAATTGGGATGTGGGTCATATGCTGGCCCAAGCAGAAAAAGGGCCCATCATGCTGGCATCAAAGCGCATATTGCTGATAATCGGCGGCGGAATTGCAGCCTATAAATCACTGGACCTGATCCGGAGATTGAAAGAGCGCGGCGCATCCGTGACACCCGTTCTGACCCGCGCAGGCGCTGAATTCGTGACGCCGCTTTCGGTGTCGGCCCTGGCGGGCGAAGCTGTTCATACCGATCTGTTCGATCTGACAACCGAAGCGGAAATGGGCCATATCCAGTTGTCGCGCAATGCCGATCTGGTGGTTGTGGCCCCGGCCACGGCTGATCTGATGGGCAAGATGGCAGGCGGTCTGGCCAACGATCTGGCATCGACCCTTTTGATGGCAACCGACACGCCCGTTCTGCTGGCCCCGGCCATGAATGTGCGGATGTGGCAGCATGCTGCTACCCAACGCAATATCACCACCTTAAAAAAGGATGGTATCGGGTTTGTCGGTCCTAATGACGGCGACATGGCTTGCGGAGAATTCGGACCGGGCCGAATGGCAGAGCCGCTTGAGATCGTGGCGGCGGTTGAAGCGGCCTTGGGTGACGGTCCGTTAAATGGGCGCCGTATTCTGGTAACTTCCGGCCCCACACATGAACCTATCGATCCGGTGCGCTATATCGCCAACCGCTCGTCCGGAGCGCAGGGCGCTGCAATCGGTCGTGCGCTTGCCGCACTTGGTGCCGAGGTGGTTTTTGTAACCGGCCCCGCTGATGTGCCTCCGCCCGAAGGCGTTCAGGTGATCAGGGTTGAAAGCGCGGCCGACATGCAAGACGCCGTTGATGCAGCTTTGCCTGTTGATGCGGCTGTGTTTGCCGCAGCAGTTGCGGATTGGCGGGTTGCCACCGCCAGTCAAAGCAAGCTGAAGAAATCAAAAGGCGCGTTGCCCGATCTGAAACTGAAGGAAAATCCTGATATTCTGGCGGGTGTTGCGCAGATGAAAAAGGGACGGCCCAAGCTGGTTGTCGGCTTCGCGGCTGAAACGGACGATGTTGCCGCCAACGCGACAGCCAAACGCAAGCGCAAGGGATGTGACTGGATCGTTGCCAATGACGTCAGCCCTGAAACCGGCATTATGGGCGGCGCAGAAAACGCCGTGGTTCTGATCACCGGGGATGGCGCGGAAGACTGGCCCAGAATGACGAAACATGATGTAGCAAAACAGTTGGCGGATCGTATTGCAAAAGCGCTGGGCCCGGCCCTGTGATCATGAAAATGAATGGGGCGAAAAACCGGGTGGGGCATTGGCATGGTTGCGATTAAAGTGATGTGGGACGACGCAGCTGATCGAAATGTCTTGCTGCCTGCGTACGAAACAACCGGTGCCGCCGGTGCCGATCTGCGTGCGAATTTTCCGCTGGATCAGCGCGATGGTATTACACTGAAGCCGGGGGATCGCCGTCTGGTGCCAACCGGATTGCGGCTGGCCATTCCCGACGGATTCGAGGTTCAGATCCGCCCGCGCTCTGGATTGGCGCTGAAGCACGGCATCACCCTTCCCAACAGCCCGGGAACCATAGACAGCGATTATCGCGGTCCGTTGGGTGTGATCATGATGAACATGGGCGATAGCGATGTGACGATCCACCATGGCGACAGGATTGCGCAGATGGTGGTGGCGCCGGTTCTGCAGGCGCGATTTGATGTTGTCGAAACCCTTGATGAAACGGCCCGTGGCGCGGGTGGTTTCGGATCTACCGGGCGTAACTGATGCTGCTGGTTCTGTTTCTTGGCGCTGTGATCTGGGGTGTCGGTGCATTTATGGGGGTGGACCGGCGTACGCGGCTGGGTTTGCTGCTTGTGCTGTTCAGCGTTGTTCTGGTGGTGCAGCTTGTGCTGCCTTTTGGGCATCCGTTGCGTCAGGCAACCGGTGAATCACCCGCGTTGTGGGTCATTCTGGCCGGATTTGTCGTGCTGGTCCTGATGTACAAAAAAGGTCTGAACTGGTTGCGAAGCAAAGCAAGTGCGCCGGTTGCGCCCCCGTCAAAATCAGAGCTTTTTTCCGAAACGGAACTGAACAGATATGCCCGCCACATCGTATTGCGCGAAGTGGGTGGACCCGGCCAGAAAAAGCTGAAGGAGGCCAAGGTTCTTGTGATCGGCGCGGGTGGTCTGGGAGCCCCTGTGTTGCAATATCTGGCGGCAGCCGGTGTGGGGACGATCGGGGTGATCGACGATGATGTTGTTGATAACGCCAACCTGCAACGTCAGGTCATCCACCGCGATGCTGACATTGATCTGCCAAAGGTGTTTTCTGCTGAACGCGCCATGTTGGCGCAAAACCCGTTTGTCACGGTGCGTCCCTACCACCGCAGGCTGACTGCGGAAATATCCGCTGATCTGTTCGGTGATTATGATCTGATCCTGGATGGCACAGATAATTTTGCAACGCGCTATCTTGTGAATGAAACGGCTGTGGCGTTGGGCAAGCCGCTGGTATCAGGTGCGTTGTCGCAATGGGAAGGTCAGGTCAGCGTGTTCGATCCGGCGCGGGGTGCGCCCTGTTATCGCTGTATTTTTGATGCGGCCCCCGCAGCTGAGCTTGCACCGTCGTGCGCCGAAGCCGGGGTAATAGGGCCGCTGCCCGGTGTGGTCGGATCGATGATGGCGCTGGAAGCCGTCAAGCTGATCACCGGGGCCGGCGAAGTTTTGCGCGGGCGCATGATGATCTATGACGGTCTTTACGGCGAAACCCGGCAGATTACATTGAAACCGCGCAGCGATTGCCCGGTCTGCGGGCGCAAAGATAAAGCCGATCAGACCTGACCCTTGCTGGTTTTGCGATCACGCCGTGTAGGTGACTTTTCCGTCGCAGATTGTCATGATGGCCGACGCATCGGTGATGTCGGCCGGGGCAAGTGCCTCAAGATCGTGACTCATAATGGCAATATCCGCCATCATTCCGGCCTTTAACTGGCCCTTGCGATCTTCGTTGAATTCAACCCACGCATTGTCGCGCGTGTAGCTGGCAAGGGTGTCGTTCAAAGACTGCGTCTGATCGCGCCATGGCGCACCCAGATCAAGTGGCGCAATCGCGGCCTTGATATTGGGCATGACATCAACGGGGATCACCGGCCAGTCGGTTGAGAAAATGACTTTTGCGCCAGTGTTGCGGATGTGCTGCCATGCGTAGGCGCCGGGAATCTGATGGTCATGAAGATGCTTGCCCACACCTGTCGGCGGAAAGAAATGGCCAATCGGCGCATGGGCCGGTTGAATGGACGCAACGATATCCAGTTCCGCCAGTCGCGGGATGTCATCGGGGTGCATCACTTCCAGATGTTCGATCCGGTGGCGGCTGTCGCGTTTTCCGTTGGCTTGTTGCGCGGCCTGATAGGCATCAATGGTGCGCCGCACGCCGGCATCCCCGATCGCATGCACTGAAATCTGCATGCCCAGACGATCCGCCTCGACACAGGATGCCACGAAATGCTCTTGGGTGAATACCTCGTCGCCTGTGTTGTCGTCGGATCCGGGGTAGGGTTGTAGCATCAACGCCGTGCCGCTTTCCACAACACCATCAATGAACATTTTCACGCGGTTGCACCAGACTTTGTCGCCTTGAAAATCATCGCGCATCTTGGCCGCTTCGGACAGGCGCGATACCGGATCGGTGCCTTTCAGGTGAAACGGGATTTCAACGCGGGCATGCAGTCGGCCTTCGGCCTCAAGCTCGGTCAGAAGTTCAAGCTGATAGCGGTTTCCATCCATGTTGTGCAGTGTGGTGATGCCTTGCGCGGCGCAGTGTTTCAGACCCTGTTCGATCACGTCCTTGTCCAGTTCGCGTTCGGCTTTGGTGGCAGGGGGCTCCGGATCGGCGCCGGTGACAAGGCCCAGCATTTCACGCCCGCCATGGCGGGTCAGCCCAAGGATCGGCGCATAGGCCCCGGGTTCCAGCAGTTCACCGCTGGCCAATCCGTCATTCCCCATCACGATTTCCGATCCGGCATCAACCTTGCCGCCTTCCAGCAACCCGGTTGCCTTCAGTGCGGCGGTATTGGCCCAGATCGTATGATGATCCGGGGCAAACATTGCCAATGGACGATCGGCGATGATCTGATCAAGATCGTGGCGTGTCAGGGTACGGCCCAGCCCCAGAATGTCGTAATCGGCCTGAATGCAGAACACGATCTTCTCATCAGGGTTCGCATCGGCATAGGGGCGGATTGCGGCCTTCATCGCGTCCAGCCCTTCGACCTCGTAAAGATCAAGACAGGACAGTTCGAACGAGCCGCCAAACAGGTGCACATGGCTGTCAATGAATCCGGGCAGGACGGTCCCGCCCTTGGCGTCGACCATTTTGGAATTTGCCCCGGCAAGTGCTTTTATATCATCGTTTTCACCAACGGCGGATATCAGACCGCCGGTAATCGCCAGGGCCTGTGCCTTTGGCTGGTCGGGATCGAACGTGATCAGTTTGCCGTTCAGAATGATGATATCGGGGGATGTAGCCATGGCGAATATCCGGTGTTGAAATGAAAAACGCGGCCCCCCGGAACACACCGGGGGGCCGCGCCATTACGTGCTTATTTCTGAAGCTCTGTCCAGATCGCGGTGTACAGTTTCTGTGCCGCGGGCGAGCATGTCTTGGCAACATAGCTTGCCCCGACAAGTTCCGCAGGAACCACGACTTCGGGGGCCGTTTTCATGTCTTCCGGCATGAATTCTTCGGACCCTTTGATGCCGTTGGCATACCGTGCAAAAGCAGACAGCATCGCCGCATTTTCGGGGGCCATGATAAAGTTCATGAAGGTCTTGGCATTATCCACATTTGTGGCATCTGCCAGAATGGCAGCGTTGTCCATCCAAACCGGGAAACCTTCCTGGGGATAGCCGAACGCAATGTCGGGGTTCTGGTTGCGCGCACGGAATGATGCGCCGTTCCAGTTCACACCGGCGGACAGATCGCCTTTGGCGTATTTCTCGATATTGCCATAGTCCATCGAGAGCCAGTGCGGTTTGGCCGCTTGCAACGTGTCACGGACCTTTTTCAGAACTTCCAGATCTTCGGTGCACTGATCGCCACCCACATAGTGGATCGCCATGCCCATCACATCGTTCATTTCCGGTACAACGTTGATCTTGCCCTTCAGTTCTTCGGGCGGATCAAAGATCACTGCGGCGGTGTTGATGTCGCCACTGTAAACAGCCGTGTTGACTGTCACACCCACGGTGCCCCATTGCCATGGAACGGTGTAGTTGCGGCCCGGATCGAAATCGACATCAACCCATTGTGGGTCCATGTGCTTGAAATTCTCCATCTCGTTCGGCTTGCTTTCCATCAGCAGGCCTTCGCTGATGAAAATCGGAATGTAGGTGCCTGACGGAACGACGATGTCATAGCCGTGCCCGCCCGCCTTGATCTTGGCAAGGGCCGTATCGTTGCTGTCGTAATCGGTGATCGTAACTTTGATCCCGGTTTCAGCTTCGAACTTTTCGATCATTTCGGGGCTGGTGTAATTGCCCCAGTTGTACAGGTTCAAAACCCCATCGGCAAAGGCGGGGCTGGCAAGGGCCAGCGCAATCGCGGTGGTTGTTAATGTTTTTTTCATTTGGATACTCCCAGTTGGTTATTGTTTACTTTTTAACGCGGCTTAGGAAATAGAATCCTACCACCATCGTTACCGAAATCGCCAGCAGCACGGTCGAAATCGCGTTGACCTCGGGTGTGACCACACGGCGCAATTGTCCAAGCATATAGGTCGGCAGGGTGTCCTGCCCTGCTGATTTAACGAATTCCGTAATCACCACATCGTCAAGTGAAATAACAAAGGCCAGCATCGCACCGGCAAGAATACCGGGCCAGAGCTGGGGCAGGGTGATCCGGCGAAACACCTGATAAGGGTTGGCATAAAGATCGGATGCAGCCTGTTCCAGCGACAGGTCCATGCCTTGCAGGCGGGCGCGGATCGGAAGGTAGGCAAACGGAATACAGAAGGCCGAATGCGCAATGATCAGATAGAGCAGGCCGGTATAGCCGGTCGCGACCTTGATCATCGCGAAAAAGATCAACAGCGCCACAGCCGTAACAATTTCGGGTACCATCAGCGGCTGGTTGATCAGCGCGAACACCGTCGACTGGCCTTTGAATTTGCGGGTGCGGGTGGTGGCCAATGCGGCCAGAACCGCGGCGCTGGTCGAAATCAGAGACGCCCAGAACGCGATGACCAGACTACGCACGGTTGCATCCTGCACCTGTTCGTTTTCCCAGGCGGACTGATACCAGCGCCACGAGAACCCTTCCCATATGGCGATAGATGTACCCGCGTTAAACGAATACATCACCAACAGGATGATCGGCAGATACAGGATCACGAAACACCCCAGCGCAATACTGGTAAAGCCGACCTGATAGCGGACATCAAAACCCTTTGCCTTAGCCATGGGGATGGTCCTCTTCTCCGGCGGAACGCACATAGACCATCAGGGCAACCATCACGATGGCCAGCAAGGTGATCGACAGGGCCGCACCCAAGGGCCAGTTGCGGCCTTGGCCGAACTGCAATTCGATCAGGTTGCCGATCATCAGCTGGTTGCCGCCGCCCATCACACGCGGAGTGACATAGGCGCCCAGACTGGGCACAAAGACAAGGATAGATCCTGCAACGATGCCCGGCTTGACCAGCGGGATGATCACCTTGCGCAGCACGCGAAACCGCGTTGCATAAAGATCGTAAGCCGCTTCAACCAGTGAAAAATCCAGCCGTTCCATCGACGCATAAAGCGGCAGTACCATCAGCGGCAGATAGACATAAAGCATCCCCAGCATGATCGCGAATTCGGTGTACAGCATCTGGATCGGTTCATCTATGACGCCAAGCGCCATCAGCAATGTGTTTACCGTGCCTTCGTTGCGGATCAGTTCCATGATGGCAAAAGTGCGGATCAATAGATTGGTCCAGAACGGGATGATGATCAGCAACATCCAGAAATCACGGTGCGATTTAGGCCTTGTCGCGATGAAATACGCCGTTGGAAACCCGATCACGAAGGCCGCGATTGTTGTCATCAGCGACAGTTTGACGGATCGCCAGAAAATCGAAAGATGTGCGTCGGAAAAGCCAAGAGTGCCTTCGAAAATATCGCGTTCGAACACCACGTTGAACCAGGCGTTGGGCGAAAACGACCAGACGATGCCGCCGTAATCACCCGGTGTCAGAAAGGAATAGACAATCGTGATCAACAAGGGGCCGGTGGCGGCAAAAATCAGAATGATCAAAGCCGGGGTGAGCAGCAACCAGCGGCGTCGTGCCTCTTGCGTTTCGCGTGCGGAGGAAAGATCAGCCATTCCGATCAGTCCTTCAGAACCTGGCCGACACCGGCAGGAAAGCTGACGCCGATCTTGTCACCGGTTGCATAGGATTGGGCCGTATCGGGCTGGTTCTGGCGCCGCACGACAAAGTCGCCTCCGGTATCCAGACTGATGTGATAATGTGTGTCCGTTCCGAAGTAGACGATATTGTCCAGCGTGCCGGGCAATAATGCGTCTTTTGCGGTGGACAGCGTGGCATGTTCGGGGCGCACGGCCAGCGTTACCTCGCCAGAAGCGGCCATGCCTTCGGGCGCGCGTGCCATGACGGTCTTGCCCGAGGCAAGGCGAATGTCCGCATCGTTCCCGTTAACCGACAGCATATCGGCCTTGAGGAAATTGGTGTCGCCGATGAAATCCGCCACAAACCGTTCGGCCGGATGGTCATAAATATCGCGCGGTGCGCCGATCTGGCGGATCGAACCGGCATTCATGACCGCGATCCGGTCCGACATGGTCAACGCTTCTTCCTGATCATGGGTGACGAACACAAAGGTAATGCCGGTTTCGTTTTGAAGCCGCTTGAGTTCCAGCTGCATTTCCTTGCGCAACTTGAAATCAAGCGCTGACAGGGGTTCGTCCAGCAACAGGACTTCGGGTTTGGGGGCCAGCGCGCGTGCAAGGGCAACACGCTGCTGTTGCCCGCCCGAAATTTGCGCGGTCTGGCGGTCGGCCAGTTGGGTCATCTGGACCAGCGCCATCATCTCGTTAACGGTTTTGTCGATCTCGGCCTTGGGTTTGCCCAGCATCTCCAGACCAAACCCGATATTCTGTGCCACGGTCAGATGCGGAAACAGGGCATAGCTTTGGAAAACCGTATTCACAGGGCGTTTGTGCGGCGGCAGATCCAGCAGGTTCTTTCCGTTCATTGTAACGGTGCCGCTGGTTGGGTCGACAAAACCGGCGATGGTGCGCAGCAATGTGGTTTTGCCACATCCCGAAGGCCCGAGCAGGGTAAAAAACTCGTTCTGCTTTATCGAAACCGATACGTTGTCCAGGGCCAGGAAACGGCTTTTGCCGGTTCCATACGCTTTCGTAACAGCGTTAATTTCGATCATGCGAATGTCCGTCCCCGAATGTGTCAGCCGTTGGTCGACCGTTAAATATATTCTACGCGCAATCGGTGGGTTGCCGTCAAGCACATCATTTGTGACTTTCGCGATTTAGATGGTTGCCCAGTGCTGAACCGCGGGCATGGTGCACAAATTTTGAACAGACAACCGGATCGCTTTCCGCGCGACCGTGACACGCTGCGCCTGTCTTTTGGCTACTGGTTTCAGGTTGCCAGATTTGCTGTGAAAGTTTCATCAATTCAGTCATTTAATTGAATTCCCCCCTCACAAGACACGTTCAAGATCCGCAATCAGATCGCTGGCGTCCTCCAGCCCGACAGACAGGCGAAAAATGCCATCCCCGGCCCAATCGCGATAGGATGCAGCCTGACGGTCGTTCAGCTGAAAGGATGTGTCGATCATGCCTTCACTGCCCATCCAAAAGATCAGACTGCGGTGGTGCCCAAGAGAAACCGCATAGTGAATTATGTTTAATCTATCGATCATATCCTGTGCGATCGACAGGCCGGTTTCGGCACTTCCGACCTGAAACGAGATCATTCCAGACGTGTTGTTCATCTGCCGCTGCGCCAGTTCATATTGCGGGTGCGATGGCACTCCGGGGTAGATCACACGCGTGACCGAGGGCTGCGCTTCAAGCCAGGTCGCGACCGCCAAAGCACCTTCCTGATGGGCGCGCATGCGCAGCGGCAAGGTGGCGGCGCCGCGCGCGATCAGCCATGCGTTGAATGGCGACAGAACGTTACCATGGTGTATGCCCGCTTCAATACGCATCTGGGCAATCAGATCGGCGCGCCCTGCAACCGCGCCACCCACCGCATCACCGTGCCCGCCGATATACTTGGTGGTTGAGTGCATCACCAGATCAACACCCAGCTGGATACAGTCCATGCCAATAGGCGAGGCAAACGTGGCATCGCAGCTGACCAATGCCCCGGCGTCATGGGCCAGACGCGACACTGCCGCCAAATCTGTCAAACGGCCAATAGGGTTCACGGGCGTTTCGGTGTAAACCAGCTTTGTGCCCGGCCGGATTGCCTGCGCGACAGCGTCAAGATCGGACATATCGACCGGTGTCACGTCTACCCCCATGCGCGGCAGGGTTGTCCGCACCAGTTCGGCCACGCCGGCGTAAGACACATCCGATATGACCAGATGATCGCCCGAACTCAGAAACGTGAACAGGATGGCCGATGCGGCCCCCATGCCCGAGGCCGTGCACAGGCAGGCTTGCGCCCCTTCAAGTGCCGCGATCTTATGTTCCAGCATGTCCACTGTCGGATTGGCCCAGCGGGCGTAGGTATAGGGGCTGTCATCGGTCAGATTATGGGCGGAAAACCCTGACGGCTCGTCCGTTACGAATGTGGATGACATATGGATCGGAGGCGCCGAAGCATTCGTTGCCGGATCGGGCATTTCGCCGGCATGGATCGCCGTGGTCATGATGCCGGTATATGTGTTGCGCTTTGCCATTCTAGTGCCCTCTGCCGATGAATGATTGTACTTTCGGCGTGTTCGCGTTGCGATGGCAAGCTAATTTCCAACCACCACTGGACCATGCTGTGTGCGAAGCCTAGCTTGCCGGACAAAGGAGAATGAAATGACGAACCCGCTTTTGCGCCCGTGGACGACGCCATTTGGAGTCGCCCCCTTTGATGAGGTTTCCGACAGCGATTTCGCCCCGGCCCTTGAAACCGCTTTGGAACGGCACCGCGCCGAGATAGACGCGATCGCGCATAATCCGGACGCACCCGACTTTACCAATACGATCGAAGCACTGGAGGCGGCGGGCCACGATCTGGATCAGGTTCTTGCCGTGTTTTTTACCGTTGCAGGGGCCGACAGCAATCCGTTACGCGAAACCCTGCAACGTGATTTTTCACCCAAACTGGCAGCGCATTTTTCCGAGATTTCTTCCAACAAGGCGTTGTTTTCGCGGGTCGCTGCTCTTTGGGCGCAGCGTGACAGTCTTGCCCTGACGCCGGAACAGGCCCGCGTGCTTATGTTGACCCATCGCGGGTTCGTACGTGCCGGCGCTGCGCTGGACGGTGACGAAGAAACGCGCATGAAAAAGATCAAATCGCGGCTGGCCGTATTGGGAACCGAGTTTACCCAGAACCTGCTGGCTGACGAACGCGAATGGCTGCTGCCATTGACCGAGGACGATCTGGATGGCTTGCCGGATTTTGCGATCAAAGCGGCGCGCTCCGCCGGAGTGGAGAAGAACGCAGGCGGGCCGGTTGTGACGTTGTCGCGATCTGTCATTGTTCCGTTTCTGCAATTCTCCGACCGGCGAGACTTGCGTCAGACCGCTTATATCGCGTGGTCAAAGCGCGGCGCAAATGGCGGCGCGACAGACAACCGGGATATTGCCGCCGAAATACTGGCGCTGCGGCAGGAACGCGCGCAGCTTTTGGGCTATGACAGTTTTGCCGATTACAAGCTTGAAACCGAAATGGCCAAAACCCCGCAGGCCGTGCGCGATTTGTTGATGGCTGTATGGGAACCGGCCAAAGCGCAGGCGTTGTCGGACGCAGACGTTCTGACCGAGATGATGCACAAAGACGGGTTCAACGGCGATCTGGAGCCGTGGGACTGGCGTTACTATGCGGAGAAAAGGCGTAAAGCTGAACATGATCTGGATGAGGCGGCGCTGAAACCTTATCTGCAACTGGACCGCATGATAGAAGCCGCTTTTGCCTGCGCGAACCGGTTGTTCGGCCTGTCGTTCAAGCCACTGGATATCCCGCTTTATCACCCAGACTGCCGCGCGTGGGAGGTAACGCGAAACGGCCAACATCTGGCGGTTTTCATAGGTGATTATTTCGCCCGTGGGTCAAAACGGTCTGGCGCCTGGTGTTCCGCAATGCGGGCACAAGCGAAATACCCGAAAGAACAGACCCCTATCGTGATAAATGTCTGCAACTTTGCCAAGGGCGATCCGGCTTTGTTGTCATATGATGACGCGCGCACGCTTTTCCATGAATTCGGGCATGCGCTGCACCAGATGCTGTCTGATGTGACCTATGAAAGCGTTTCGGGCACATCCGTGGCTCGTGATTTCGTTGAATTGCCCAGCCAGCTTTTCGAGCACTGGCTGGAAGTGCCCGAAGTCCTGTCAGAATTCGCGACGCATTGTGAAACGGGTATACCGATGCCGCAGGATATTCTGGACAAGGTATTGAAGGCGGCAAATTTCGATATGGGCTTTGCCACGGTCGAATATGTTGCATCGGCGCTGGTTGATCTGGAGTTTCACAACGGCGCGGCCCCCACGGACCCCATGGCGCGTCAAGCCGATGTTCTGGCAGATCTGGGCATGCCACACGCCATCGGAATGCGCCACGCCACACCGCATTTTGCCCATGTCTTTGCGAGCGACGGGTATTCCAGCGGCTATTACAGTTACATGTGGTCCGAAGTCATGGATGCGGATGCATTTGCGGCCTTTGAAGAGGCTGGAAACGCCTTTGATCCGGTTCGTGCGGCGGCTCTTGAAACCCACATTCTGTCGACCGGTGGTTCACAGGATGCCGAAGCGCTTTACAAGGCGTTCCGCGGTCGTTTGCCCGGCGTCGAGGCGTTGCTGAAGGGACGCGGGCTGGCGGCCTGATCGGGGTCAGTATCCCAGATCGCGGTCCACCAGATGCAACAGCGGTTCGCCGGCTTCGCTGCGCGCGATGTTTTCGGCCACCACTTCGGCACAGGTTTCCGCACGGGTTTCAGCGGCGATATGCGGCGTGACCGTTACAGACGGGTGCGCCCAGTAGGGATGATCTGCGGGCAACGGTTCCACCCGGAACACATCCAGCGTGGCGTGTGCAATCTGGCCGCTGTCCAGCGCGGCAAGCAGTGCCGTGTCGTCAATCAGCGGCCCGCGCCCCGGATTGATGATGAACGCCCCGCGCGGCATCATGGCCAGTGTTTGTGTATTCAACGTGTTTTCGGTGTCGGGCGTATTCGGCAATAACAGGATGCAGATTTGCGCTGTTGACAGCGCCTTTTGCAATCCATCCTTTCCGTGCAGGCATGTGATCCCGGGTACGGATTTTGGCGATCTGCTCCACCCTGTGACTGGAAACCCCAGATTGTCCAAGGCATGCGCGGCCGACAGGCCCAATGCGCCCAGACCCAGAACTGTCACAGGCCGGTTCTGTGCCAGAGGCGGGGCACCGGGGCGCCAAACGCCATCCTGTTGCAGGATATGCGCGTCCATTCCCAGATGATTCCGCAGGCTGTGCCCGACAACCCATTCTGTCATGCCTTGCGTCAGGCCGTGATCCACCATCCGGGTCAACGGTTGCGTCAGTGTCTTGTTGCCGACAATCGCCTCGACCCCGGCCCAAAGGTTAAGAACCGCCTTGGTACGGGTGAACGGGGTGAAATCCTGTAATGCGCTATTGGGGGCGTAAACGATGTAATCAACGTCCTCTGGCGCAAAGGCGAGCCCCAGATCATAATCCAGCCCACGCGCATCCAGTTCGCGGGTCAGTGGCCCTTTGTAATCTTCCCAACGCTCTTCAGCGGCGGCAAACAAGATATTGATAGTCATGAAAGGCTTTCTTTTTGGGGATTATCGAGGGCGGTGGACATGTGCGCTTTGAACCAGGCCAAAGGCGATCATAAGGACAAGCATGGCAGACCCGCCATAGCTGACCATCGGAAGCGGGACGCCCACAACCGGTGCCAGCCCCATGACCATCGACATGTTGACCGCAAAGAACAGAAAGAAGTTCAACGCGATGCCCAGAGTAAGCAAAGAGGAAAACCGGTCTTTTGTCGACAAGGCGGTATAAACGCAAAACACGATGATCAGCAGATAAAGCACAAGCAAAGATATCCCTCCGACAAAGCCGAATTCTTCGGCAAGTGTCGTAAAGATGAAATCCGTGTGCTTTTCCGGCAGAAAGTTCAGCCGTGATTGTGTGCCCTGCATAAAGCCGCGCCCCGTCCAGCCGCCCGAGCCAAGCGCGATCTTGGATTGCGTGATATGATAGCCCGCGCCCAGCGGATCGGTTGACGGATCGATAAAGGTATCAATCCTGCGGAATTGGTAATTGGCCAGCAACTGCCAGTCTGTGCCACGGCTTTTGAACACCGCGGTAATCAGCCCGATGCTGCTGGCAACGACAGCCGCGAAATAGGCCCAGTGCACGCCAGCGACAAACATCAGACCACCGCCAGCGGCCAACAGCAGAATGGCGGTTCCCAGATCCGGTTGCCGCAAAACAAGAAACGTAGGAAACAGGATCACGATCACAGGGATCAGAACCCAGAATGGGCGGGATTTGCGGAAACTTGGCAACCAGTCGTAATAAGCTGCCAACAGCATCACCAGCGTGATTTTCATCAATTCCGAAGGTTGCAGGCGCATGAAGCCAAGATCGATCCAGCGTTGCGCCCCCATGCCCACCGTGCCAAACAATTCGACCATGATCAACAAAGCCACAGAGACGCCATAGGCGACCACGGCCATGTTTCGCCAGAACCAGATCGGCACCATGGCGACAAAGATCATCAATACCATGCCCAGAACGAACCGTTTCATTTGCGGTTCGGCCCAGGGCGTGAACGACCCACCCGCCACGGAATACAGCATAAGAAAGCCAATGCTTGCGACGGCGATCAGCAAGACGGTCAGGGGCCAGTTCAGATACAGAATCTTGCGGACGCCTGCAGGAACGGATTTGACGGAATGTTCAAGATAGCTCATGCGCGGCCCCGGCCATCAATGTCGGCAATCGGATGGATCTCTTTCAGTCGTTCCTGTTGGGACTTGATCCGCGCGCGATCACCTTCGGGATAGGCGGTCAGCGGGGGCGTTTCGCCGTAAAGGGCTTGCAACATCAGGTCGCGTGCAATGGGGGCCGCAGCCTTGGAGCCGCCGCCGCCGTGTTCAACAACCACCGAAACCGCAAATTTCGGACGATCCATCGGTGCAAAGCTGACAAACAGGGCGTGGTCGCGCCGTTCCCATGGCAGGTCTTCGTTGCGGATCACGCCACTGCGCCGTTCGGCGGCTGTGATGTTGCGGACCTGGCTGGTTCCGGTCTTGCCGGCCATGCGGAACGCATCTTCTATGATCCGGCTGCGATAGGCGGTGCCCCTGCGATCATTGCTGACGGCGAACATGGCCTTGCGCATCTTGCGCAGATTGTTTTCGTTCATACCCATCGGTTCGCCCGCGCCGCTGGGTTCTTCAACGCCGTCGATCGTGCGGATCAGGCGCGGTGTAACTGAACGCCCTGTGGCAAGCCGCGCAGACATCACCGCCAGTTGCAGCGGAGATGCCAGCATAAAGCCCTGTCCGATGGAAGAGTTCGCGGTGTCCCCGATCCGCCATTCGGAATCGTGGGTTTGCAGCTTCCAAAGCTTCGTGGGTGTCAGACCTTCGGCTATGGCGGACATTGGCAGATCGTGGCGCACGCCCAAGCCGAACCGGTTGGCCATAGCAGAAATCTTGTCGATCCCCACCTTCAGTGCCAGATCGTAATAATACACATCGCAACTTTGCTTGAGAGAGTCTTCCAGGTTCATGAACCCGTGACCCGCCCGCTTCCAGCAATGGAATTTGCGCCCGCCGACGTCCAGATGGCCGGGGCAATACACGGTTTCATCCGGTGTAATCAGGCCTTCTTCCAGCGCTGCCATTGCGGTGATCATTTTGAATGTCGATCCGGGCGGATAGGTGCCTTGAACAGATTTGCTGGCCAGGGGGCGGTATTTGTTGTTCAGAAGGCTGGAATAGTCCGCTGATGAAATACCGCGCACAAACAGGTTCGGATCAAAAGTCGGCGCCGATCCGATGGCATAAAGATCGCCTTCGTCACAATCCATAATTACGGCGCTGGCGGCTTCGCCGGCCAGGCGCGCCTGCAAATAGGCTTGCAGCTTGTGATCAACCGTCAATTGGATGTCAGACCCGGCCTGACCTTCACGGCGATCCAGTTCGCGCATCACGCGGCCGGTGGCGTTCACTTCAACCCGCTTGGCACCTGCCTTGCCACGCAATATTTCCTCGCGCTTGGCTTCAAGCCCGACCTTGCCGATCTGGAATCGCGGAATGCGCAACAACTGGTCGGGGTCTTCGATCCGTTCCAGATCATAATCGCTGACCGCGCCGACATAGCCTACGACATGGGCAAAATCCGATCCCCGCGGATAGACGCGGCTTAGCCCGACTTCGGGTGTAATGCCTGGCATGGCGGGGGCGTTCACGGCGACCTTGCTGACATCTTCCCACGATACCTTGTCGGCAACAGTTATGGGCAGAAACGGGGCACTGCGCCGCATTTCTTCCATCGCACGGTTCAGTTCATCGTCGTCCAGTTCGATCAGCTGCGACAGGTTGCTGATAACCTTGTCCACATCGCCAGTATCTTCGCGCACGATGACGATCCGGTAACTGGGAACATTCTTGGCGATCGCGGCCCCGTTGCGATCATAGATTTCGCCACGCTCTGGCGGGATCAGGCGGATGTTGATGCGGTTTTCTTCGGCCAAAAGGCGGAACTGGTCGGCCTGTTCGACCTGAAGATGACGCATGCGGAACGCAAGCGCGCCGGCAAATGCCAGTTGTACGCCACCCAGCAACAGGGCGCGGCGACTGAGCAAGCGGTGGCTGCCGTCGATATCGCGTTTGGTTTTCTTCATGCGCCACGTCTTACCAGATCAACATCGCCCGGTGCAATTTTGCGCACACCCATGACAAACTGGGTGAAGGCGACGACAAAAGGATAGCACAGAACAGTCATACCCATCTGCAAAAAACTAAGCGAAAAGGCGGCTTGTGGAACGACCAGAATACTAAGCACCAATCGGTTTCCAAGGGCTATGGCAATCATCACAAGCGCAACGGCTGACCATTCGCTCAGAAACGGGGCCTCGCGCAGCGCGCGCGCGCGTGTTTTGAGGTTTTCTGTGCCCAACAAAACCAGCAATGCCAACAGACCGGGCGGTCGCTGCAACAGAAGATCACCCAACAGCATCACCAGTGCCACGCTGAGTGCCGGTACATAATCCGGCCGCCGCAATGCCCATGCAAAGGCCAGAGCCATGATGATATCTGGCCCTGCCCAATTGCGCGGCGTTGTGTCTAGTGGCAACAGATGCAGGAACATCACGAACATGCACAGCGCCACAAAGGCGGCACGCATGAGCCACAGCCGCGATACCGTCAACTCAGCCATCCGGCGCCTCGGATATGTCTGAGGTTTCGCCACCCTGCGCGGGTTTCACGATCTGGCTGGGGTCTGCGATTGGCTCGGCGCCATGGTGGCGCAGGACCCGAAGAAACTCCAACCGCTCATAATCCGCAGCCAGCCGGACGCGCAGGCGCCCTGCCGGATCGGCTGCGATCTGTCCGATCAGCAAACCGGCCGGAAAAACACCGCCATCACCGGATGAAATGACCCGGTCACCGGGCCGCACCAGATCGGGGTTTTCCAGAAACTCCACAGGCGGGGCCGCCGTGTTATCGCCCGAGATCATGGCCACCTGACCGGAGGGTTGCACCGTTGCCGGAATGCGGCTGGTCGTATCAGTCAGCAGAATGACCCGTGCCGTGTTTTTTCCGACGCCGGAAATGCGCCCGACAAGGCCGATACCGTCCATCGTGGCCCAACCATCCATGATCCCGTCCCGCGCGCCAACATTCAGCAAGACAGATTGGCGAAAGGGCGATCCGCTGTCGGCCAGAACAACCCCGGTTATATAGGTCAGCCGCGGATCAAGGCGCACATTGTTCAGGTCCAGCAGGCGGGCGTTTTCCTGCTCCAGCTGAAGTGCCGCTTCCTTCCATGCCTGCATCTGGCGCAATTCACTGCGCAATTCGCGGTTCTGTTCGGAAAGGCGCTGATAGCTTTGGAAATCCCGGATCAGATTGACAAAGCCTGTGACCGGCGCCATCGCCCACTCCAGATTGGGTACCAACGCGTCAGTCACCTGCGCGCGAAACCGTTCAACCCGCGGGCTGTCGATCCGCCAGACCAGAAAAATGGCCAGCAGACACAACAGCAACACCCCCATCAGCAATCGCCGCAGGGGACCTGTGTAGTCTTCGCCGTTTGATCTGTCTTTGGCCAATGTGTTCCCTTTGATGCCAAAGGGTGGTTGGGTTAGCTGTCGTAGTCAATCGCGTGGCGCAGCTGTTTTTCGTATTCCAGCGCTTTGCCAGTGCCCAATGCAACGCAATTCAGGCTTTCGTCGGCGATCGATACGGCCAGTCCTGTCTGTTCGCGCAGGGCAAGATCAAGATCCCCCAGCAGCGCGCCACCACCGGTCAGCATGACGCCGCGGTCGACGATATCGGCGGCAAGGTCGGGCGGGGTCGCTTCCAGCGCTGTCATCACCGCTTCGCAGATCTGCTGAACCGGTTCGGCCAGTGCCTCGGCCACCTGTGCCTGACTGATTTCGATTTCCTTGGGCACGCCATTCAACAGGTCACGGCCGCGGATTTGCAGGGATGTGCCCCGCCCGTCATCGGGCATACGTGCGGTGCCGATTGTGGTTTTGATCCGTTCCGCCGTTGATTCCCCGACCAGCAGGTTCTGCTGGCGCCGCAGATAGGAAATAATCGCTTCGTCCATACGGTCGCCGCCAACGCGGACAGAACGGGCATAAACAATGTCTCCAAGGCTCAACACTGCAACCTCGGTGGTGCCGCCGCCAATATCGACGACCATGTTGCCCGTCGGATCCGTGATCGGCATGCCGGCCCCGATGGCGGCTGCGATGGGTTCTGCAATCAATCCGGCGCGGCGGGCGCCTGCGCTTAGAACAGACTGACGGATCGCGCGTTTTTCCACCGGTGTTGCGCCATGCGGGACGCATACGATGATCTTGGGCTTGGAAAACGTGGATCGTTTGTGCACTTTGCGGATGAAATGCTTGATCATCTCTTCGGCGGTGTCGAAATCGGCAATCACGCCTTCACGCATCGGGCGGATCGCTTCGATCGAACCGGGGGTGCGGCCCAGCATCAGCTTGGCATCTTCGCCAACGGCCAGCACCTTCTTGACGCCGTCCTTGATGTGGTACGCGACAACCGAAGGTTCGGACAGCACGATGCCGCGGCCTTTGACATAGACCAGTGTGTTTGCCGTCCCCAGATCGATCGCCATATCCGACGAAAAGAGACCGCTCATTCTACCCAACCACGACATACGCCTGTCATCCTGCTTGTTTTTCTTGTGGACCCCCGAGTCAGGCCCGGGGGGCCATGTCTGTATAGGCCTCGCACCTGTC
Organism: Sulfitobacter sp. JL08; assembly: GCF_003352045.1. NCBI lineage: Bacteria > Pseudomonadati > Pseudomonadota > Alphaproteobacteria > Rhodobacterales > Roseobacteraceae > Sulfitobacter > Sulfitobacter sp. JL08. Next base: position 3,595,315 of record NZ_CP025815.1, on the reverse strand, counting down.
CGGTGAAAGGGTTGTTTGCAAGGGCAACGGCACGAAGTTGCCCAAATACACAGGGCAGTCCGCGCCGCTTACCGGTGTGGCGCCGGCCTTACCCGACGTCCTTGTAGTTGATTTCCCGTTTGTCGGCACCGGGCCCGGTTTTTTCGCGTCGCACCAGCAGCCGGTTCAGCGCGTGGACATAGGCGCGCGCGCTTGCCACGACGGTGTCGGTATCCGCCGACTGACCGGTCACGATACGCCCGTCTTCTTCCATGCGGACAGACACCGTGGCTTGCGCGTCGGTACCTTCGGTGACCGCGTGCACCTGATAAAGTTGCAGGCGCGCTTCGTGCGGGACCAACGCCTTGACGGCCTTGAAAGATGCATCCACGGGGCCGTCGCCGGTTTGGGTTGTGCTATGCTCGGCGCCATCAATGATCATTGTCAGATCGGCAGTTTGCGGACCATCCGTACCGCACACCACGCGCAGCGACTTGATCTGCAAACGGTTGTTTTCGGCGTCATCGCCGACACGCATCAGGGCAATCAGGTCGTCATCGTAGATTTCCTTCTTGCGATCTGCCAGTTCCTTGAACCGGACGAACACGTCTTTCAACTGGTTGTCGCCCAGTTGAAACCCGAGATCCTGCAATTTGGACCGCAACGCGGCGCGTCCGGAATGTTTGCCCATCACAATGTTGGTTTCGGTCAGGCCCACATCTTCGGGGCGCATGATTTCAAAGGTTTCCGCGTTCTTCAGCATGCCATCCTGATGGATGCCACTTTCATGGGCAAAGGCGTTCTTGCCTACAATTGCCTTGTTGAACTGCACCGGGAAACCGGACACTGCCGCCACCCGACGGCTGATGTTCATCAGTTTCGTGGCGTCGATCCGGGTTTGATAGGGCATGATATCATTGCGCACTTTCAGCGCCATCACGACTTCTTCCAGCGCGGTATTGCCGGCGCGTTCGCCCAAACCGTTGATGGTACATTCAATCTGCCGCGCGCCGCCTTCGACGGCGGCCAGCGAATTGGCTGTCGCCATGCCCAGATCATTATGACAGTGGGTGGCGAACACCACCGCATCCGCGCCCGGTACCTTTTCGATCAGCATCCGAATCAGATCGGCGGATTCGATGGGTGCGGTATAGCCGACCGTATCGGGGATATTGATGGTCGTGGCACCGGCCTTGATCGCGATCTCGACAACCCGGCACAGGTAATCCTCTTCGGTGCGGGTGGCATCCATGGGCGACCACTGCACGTTGTCGCACAGATTGCGCGCATGGCTGACTGTGTCGTGGATGCGGTCGGCCATTTCATCCATATTCAGGTTCGGAATGGCACGGTGCAGCGGAGAGGTGCCGATAAACGTGTGAATGCGCGGGAACTTGGCGTGTTTCACCGCCTCCCAGCAGCGATCAATATCGCCGAAATTGGCGCGGGCAAGGCCACAGATAACGCTGTTTTTGGCATTTCGTGCGATTTCGGACACGGCATTGAAATCGCCGTCCGACGCGATGGGAAAACCGGCCTCGATGATATCGACGCCCATTTCATCCAGCAGGCCGGCGATTTCCAGCTTTTCGGCATGGGTCATCGTGGCGCCGGGGCTTTGTTCGCCATCGCGCAAGGTGGTGTCAAAAATCAACACACGGTCCTGTTGTGTTTTGTCAGTCATTTTGGGGTCTCTTCTGTTCTGATCCTAATTTCCTTGGCGCGCGTCGGCCTCCTCTGAGCGGGCGCGCCGGAAGGCACGCTCAGAGGCGGATTAGGATCAGTAGGGCAGCATTACGCAGCGCGCGAATGCGCGTGCCTGTCGAATGCATATGCCCGTTTCCTGTCATGACTGCAGTTATAACCACGTCGATTCAAAATAAAAGAGGTGTTTTCGCAGAAAGCCGAAGCAATGCGAGGCACCGAAACCCGCTATGCGGTCTTTCCCTTTGCGCGGGCAAGATTTGCGAGAACCGCAGGATGGCAGTTGATAAACACTCTGAACCTTCTAACTGGCACCTTATGAAACGCACATTGATCATAGGGTCGTCCGGCGGAATCGGATCGGCAATCGCAGCAGAATTGCGGGGCAACGGCACCGAAGTCGACACGCTTTCGCGATCTGAAAACGGGTTTGATCTGACAGATCCGCAAACTGTCGAGGACGCATTGCAGCGGCTTTCTGAACCCTACGATCTGGTTCTGGTGGCAACCGGTGCGCTTGAAATCAACGGGGCAGCGCCTGAAAAATCCGTTCGCGCCATTTCTGCCAAGGCGATGGCCGATCAGTTTGCGGTGAACGCAATCGGCCCGGCCCTGATCCTGCGCCACGCGATGCGCCTTTTGCCAAAGGACAGCTGGTCCGTCTTTGCGGTTCTTTCCGCGCGTGTCGGTTCGATCGGTGACAATCAGATCGGCGGCTGGGTCAGTTACCGCGCGGCCAAGGCGGCGGTGAACCAGATCGTGCACACCGGCGCGATCGAACTGGCGCGGACGCACCCGCATGCAATCTGTGTGACGCTGCACCCGGGCACGGTGCAAACTGCGTTTACAGAAAAATATCTGGGGCGGCACCCGTCGGTTCCGGCGCAAGAGGCGGCGCAAAACCTGTTGCGTGTGGTGTCCGGATTGAATGTGGACGACACCGGCGGGTTTTTCGATTGGGCCGGAAAGCGCGTGCCCTGGTGAAAATCAGACGCAGCTGTCTGACTGCGGTCAGCCGCCGTCGGTAAGCGCCCCGTTTTCCCAGTTTCCGCTGGCTTCCTGCCCGGTGGAGTAGCGCATCGTGCCTGTGCCCTGACGTTTGCCCCCTTCGAAAGAGCCTTCGTAAATATCGCCGTTGGCATAGGTCGCAATGCCTTGTCCGCTGATTTCGCCGTTCTTCCAGTCGCCGGTGTACTTGAACCCGTCAGCCATCACGATTTCACCCTGACCATGACGTTTCCCATCCACAAACTCGCCCGTATAGACCGTTCCGTCAGGATAGGTGGCTTTGCCGTGGCCGTGGCGCTGTCCGTCTTTCCATTCGCCTTCATAGCGATAGCCGTCTGCGTAGGTCATCACACCTACACCGTGATTGCGCGCATTCAGAAACTCGCCTTCGTAGACGACACCGTTTGTATAGGTTGCCTTGCCCGGGCCTTCGATCACGCCCGCCACCCATGATCCTTCATAAATGGACCCGTCCGGATAGGTGATCTTTCCGATACCATCGGCCAGATCGGCGCTGAACTGGCCTGTGTAAACTGACCCGTCCGGATAGGTCACGGTGCCTTCGCCCTCGATCTCTCCGGCCACCCAACTGCCGGTGTAGACGTATCCGTCGGTTCCGGTGAACGTGCCCTGACCCTGTCGCCTGTCGTTGACAAAGCCGCCGACATAGACATCACCGTTTTCGTAAGTGACCTTGCCCTGACCCTCGCGGCGTCCGGCGACCAGTTCGCCTTCGTAGACATCGCCGTTGGGTTGCGTCAGCACCCCGGTGCCTTCGATCTGGCCCGATTTCCACATGCCCACATAGGTCAGGTCGTCGGGCATCGTCAGGGTGCCGGTGCCGTCACGCTCGCCGGCCTTTATCTGTCCGTCATAGATGGCACCATCCGGATAGGTGATCACGCCCATGCCTTCTTTCACGCCATTGACCCAATCGCCGTTGTATTCATAGCCACCGGGTGATTGCATGACGCCCTTGCCGTGGTGCTTGGCATTGCGGAACGATCCTTCATAGCGCACGCCATTGGCATAGATCGCGATTCCGTTGCCGGTAATGGCGCCATCCAGCCATTCGCCTTCATAGGTGCCGCCATCGGCAAAGGTGATTTTGCCAAACCCTTCCGGTTTGCCTTTTGCAAAGTTGCCCTCGTAAACAGAGCCGTTCGGAAAACGGGCAACGCCATTGCCCTTGATCTCGCCCTCGACCCATTCGCCGGAATACTCGTACCCGTTTGGCAATGTGTAGGTGCCGGTGCCATGTTGCAGGCCGTTACGGAATGTTCCCTCGTAAACGCCCCCATCGTCATATTGCTTGGTCAGAACGGCAGCGTCCTGCGCCAGTAGGGATGTCGCGGAAAGTGCGGCACAAAAAACAAGGGTGGCGATCGTGTGCTTCATGTCATGTCCTGATTAACGTTCGGGCAACGTGCCGGGAAAACCTAAGATGTTGCGCGGCTCGGGGCAATGTCTTTTGCCGATCAACCGTTGCGGCGGGCTTTCCCTTGCGCGCTGATCTGCTACATGGGCAACACAGATAACGAAGGATCAGGGCACAATGGCCGACCGATTTCGAGTGACACTGGCGCAGCTGAACCCGACGGTGGGCGATCTGGCAGGCAATGCAGCCCTTGCGAGGGATGCATGGGAACAGGGGCGCGCAGCAAATGCTGACCTTGTGGCGCTGCCTGAAATGTTCATAACCGGATACAACACACAGGATCTTGTGTTGAAACCGGCATTTCTGAACCACGCCCAGGCGCATATCGAAGCTCTGGCCGAAGAATGCGCAGACGGCCCCGCACTGGCCATCGGCGGGCCATGGATAGAAAACCGCAAGCTTTACAATGCCTATTTCATTCTGAAGAACGGCAAGATCGCCAGCAAATCGCTAAAGCATCATCTGCCCAACGAAACGGTGTTCGATGAGGTGCGAATATTTGATTCTGGCCCTTTGGGCGGCCCGTATAATGTGGGTAACACGCGCATCGGAAGCCCGATCTGCGAAGATGCCTGGCACGAGGACGTGGCCGAAACACTGGCCGAAACGGGGGCGGAATTTCTGCTGGTGCCAAACGGATCGCCCTATTATCGCGGCAAATTCGAAACCCGCCTGAACCATATGGTGGCGCGGGTGGTCGAGACCGGATTGCCGCTGATCTACCTTAATATGGTGGGTGGTCAGGATGATCAGGTGTTTGATGGCGGGTCTTTCGGGCTGAACCCCGGCGGGGAACTGGCCGTGCAATTGCCGGTTTTCGATCAACTGGTGACCCATGTCGATCTTGAACGCACGGATCAGGGGTGGCGGATTGTCGAAGGGCTGCGCGCCTCGTTTCCGGACAGTCTGGAACAGGATTACCGCGCCATGGTCGAAGCCTTGCGTGATTACATGCGCAAGACCGGTTTCAAAAAGGTTCTGTTGGGCTTGTCGGGCGGGATCGACAGCGCGATCGTGGCCACCGTCGCTGCAGACGCGATTAGCGCCGAAAACGTGCGCTGTGTCATGTTGCCTTCGGAATACACGTCGCAGTCGTCTCTTGATGATGCGAAATCTGTCGTGTCGGCATTGGGCTGCCATTACGACACGGTGTCGATCGCGCAGGGGCGCGCGGCCATTACCCAAACGCTTGCCCCGCTGTTTGAAGGGATGGAACCCGGCCTGACCGAAGAAAACATCCAGTCGCGATTGCGCGGACTTTTGTTGATGGCGATGAGTAACAAGTTCGGCGAAATGCTGCTGACCACCGGCAACAAATCCGAGGTCGCCGTCGGGTATGCGACGATCTACGGGGATATGGCGGGTGGCTACAATCCGATCAAGGATTTGTACAAGACCCGTGTTTTTGAAATCTGCCGCTGGCGCAATGCCAACCATCGCGACTGGATGATGGGCCCGTCCGGGGTGATGATTGATCCGCGTATCATCGACAAACCACCTTCAGCCGAATTGCGCGAAGATCAGAAGGACAGCGACAGCCTGCCGTATTATCCGGAGCTTGATGCAATCCTGAACATTCTGGTGGATCAGGACGGATCGGTTGCCGATTGCGTCGCCGCCGGATTTGACCGCGAGACGGTCAAAAAGGTCGAGCATCTGATCTATATCAGCGAATACAAACGGTTCCAGTCTGCCCCGGGCACACGGCTTTCGCCGCGCGCCTTTTGGCTGGACCGGCGGTATCCGATCGCGAACCGGTGGCGCGATCCAAGCTAGGGCGCCAGGTTCGCTGCGTCCTCAGAAATCGAAAACCTCGCTCAGAAAGCTTTCCTTGCGCTTTTTGCGATAGGGTTTGTCGCTATAGCGCTGCTCTTCATGACGGGGGGCTGCGGCCTGCGGCGCGGCGGGCGGCACAGATCGTTCGATGATCTTGTCCAGTTCACCCCGATCCAGCCAAACCCCGCGGCATGTCGGGCAATAATCAATTTCGACACCGCTGCGGTCAGACATGACAAGGGTCGTATCGTCTATCGGGCATTTCATCGGGGCCATCTCCATCTTGGTTCAAAAGTTACTGAATCCTGTCTTTGAAATGGGTGTTTTTATCGGATTTTCAATGCACGAGACTTGTGTAAGCTGCCGAAAACAATTGAAAGTCAGCATCCTATGCCCGGCCCCACTCCAACCGCTGTGATCGGTGATACGCAATTGCCCAAACGCGTTGATGTTGTGGTGATCGGTGGTGGCATCATCGGTGCGATGGCGGCGCTGGAACTGGTCGAGCGGGGCATTTCCGTTGCGCTGTGCGAAAAGGGTGAAATCGGGGCCGAGCAATCCAGCCGGAACTGGGGCTGGGTGCGGATGGCGGGGCGCGACGCGCGCGAAATTCCCCTTATGGATGTTGCCATTCAGGCGTGGCAGGGCATGGACAAGCGATTGGGCCGCAAAACCGGCTATACCCGCACCGGCAGTATTTTCGCGGCCTCTTCAGACCGGATTTTTTCGCGCTATCAGGATTGGACGCGTAATCTGACAGATCGTCAAATGACGTGCCACATGGTGTCCGCCGCCGATCTTGAGGGTCTGTTGCCGCGCAACAACATGCAACTGGCGGGCGCGATGCAAACGCCGATGGATGGCCGCGCGGAACCGCAATGGGCGGCACCTGCCATCGCCGAAGCGGCGCGGGATGCGGGCGCGCATGTTCTGACAGGCTGTGCGGTGCGGACAGTTGAAACCAGTGCCGGCGCGGTGTCGGGGGTTGTGACTGAAAAGGGTGAAATCGGTTGTCAGGCGGTGGTGCTGGCGGGGGGCGCATGGTCGCGCCTGTTTGCGGGCAATGCGGGGATCGAACTGCCGCAATTGAAGGTGCTGAACTCTGTTTTGCGCACAACGCCGATCAGGGACGGGCCGGATGTTGCGTTTCGAGGCGACAAAATCGCATTCCGCAAACATGCCGATGGCGGGTACATCATCGCGTCCAGAGAAGAAAACGTGTTTGACCTTGTGCCTGACAGTTTCCGCCTTGCGCGGGCGTTTTTCCCGGCACTTCGCGCGGAATGGAAGGCGATTTCCTTTCGGCTTTCGGATCGCTGGTGGCAAGAGGCACGGATGAAACGCCACTGGCGGGCAGACGACACGTCGCCGTTTGAAACCTGTCGCATCCTTGATCCCGTGCCGTCGGCCAAAGCCCGTGACCATGCCTGGACTGCTGCCCGCGCCGCATTTCCGTTTCTGCAGGGGGTCGAAATCGCGCAAAGCTGGGCTGGTTTGATTGATGTGACACCGGACGCCATCCCGGTCATTTCGCCCGTTACAGACAGGCCCGGATTGTACATTGCGACAGGATTTTCCGGCCACGGGTTCGGCATCGCGCCGGGGGCGGGGCGGCTTGTGGCCGATCTGATTACAGGTGCGCCGCCTACCGTCGATCCGCACGATTTTCGCCTGTCGCGGTTCAGCGATGGCAGTAAAACCGTGCTGGAAACCGGGTATTGAAGGCACAAGGCAGGTCCGGGCCTGCCTTGTGCTGTTTTGGTCCTAAAGCATCAACTGATAGCTGTGCGGAACGTACCGAAATCCGCTGTCGCGGGTTTCGACATACCCGAACGCGGGCCAGGGCATGTGGTACCCGACAAACGGGATTTTATCGGCCGCCATCATATCCAGCATCTTGCGACGCGTGGCGGCAGCAGCGGCCTTGTCCATGTCAAATTTGACCTCCCAGTCGGGATAGCCCAGCGACCAGACATAATGGTTGGCAAAATCCGCACCAAGTACCAGTTGTTTGCCGTCTGATTCGATCATGTATGCCATGTGGCCCGGGGTATGTCCGAATGCAGCCATCGCTGTGATGCCGCCGGCCACGCTGCCGCCATCATCCAGAAATGTCATCTGGTCGGCCAGGGGGCGCACTTTGGTTTCGAACCCTTCGTTTTCGGCTTTGCCCCAGGCATCGAATTCGGTTGTTCCGGTAACGTAGCGCGCGTTGGGGAATGTCGGTGCGTCACCTGTCATCAGACCGCCGATGTGATCGCCATGCATGTGCGTGATCACGACAACGGTGATCTGATCGGGCGTGTATCCGGCTGCAGCCAGTGCGGCGGTCGTGCCTTCGCCCGATAAGCCTGTATCGAACAGAACCAGTTCGGATCCGGTGTTCACAATGGTCGGGGTGAAAAAGAACTGGGCCTGATCGACCGGCAGATTGTTGGCAGCCGAAACCGAATTGAATTCATCGGCGGGCACGTTCATCCCGAAAATCGCCTGCGGATCAGGCACGGCGCGCGTACCGGCCAATAGTGTGGTCACGTCATAGCCACCCAACGTGACCCGCATGTAGGGGGCCATCGATGCGCCCATCATCGGGGCCGATGCGCTTGCCTGTGTGGCAAGGGCACTGGAAAGGGGCAGGGCGGCGGCACCGGCCAATGCGGCGCGGCGGGTAATTTTCTGTGTCATTCAACTGTCCTCCTGTTGATTGCTTTGAAATAGGGTCGGTGCAGGTTTTGTCGTCAAAGTGTAACGCTGACGTGATCGAACGAAACAATTATGCTAGGTTTCACAAATGACCGGAAACAAGACGCAAATGTCAGACACTGATGTCGCGGGTTTTCTGGATCGGGTTGTCCCGGCGGCAAAACAGAACGATGCGCAGGTGCTGGATACCCTGTTTCGCCGCGTTACCGGGTATCAACCCCGCATGTGGGGGACATCCATCATTGGCTACGGCACCTATCACTATGTTTACGATTCAGGTCGGGAAGGTGATTTTCTGGCGACAGGGTTTTCGCCGCGCAAGGCGGCGCTGTCGATCTATATCATGCCCGGTTATGCCGATTTCACAGAGATTCTGGGCCGCCTTGGCAAACACAAGATCGGAAAATCCTGTCTTTATGTGAACAAGCTGGCGGATATCGACACTGATGTTCTGGCCGAACTGATAGGCGCGGGACTGGCAAATCTGAATGCGCGTTGGCCCGTTACGCCAACTTAACGCGGTTTCGCGCCTTCTGGACAAAGCCCATGCCCTGTGACAGGACAGCGCCGACGCTGGAGATATCACATGACCATTACCCGTTTTGCCCCGTCCCCAACCGGTTACATCCATGTTGGCAACCTGCGCACCGCGCTGATGAATTACCTGATCGCCCGCAAGGCCGGCGGGACGTTTATCTTGCGGATCGACGATACGGATGCGGAACGCTCCAAGCAGGAATATGTCGATGGGATCATGCGGGATCTGGAATGGCTGGGCCTGGAATGGGACAGGGTGGAACGTCAATCAGACCGTTTGGACCGCTACGCCGCGGCTGCGGACGAACTGCGCGCAAAAGGCCGTTTTTACGAAGCATTCGAAACCCCGACCGAACTGGACCTGAAGCGCAAGAAACAGCTGAACATGAGCAAGCCGCCGGTTTATGACCGGGCGGCTTTGTCCCTTTCGGATGCGCAAAAGGATGCCTTGCGCGCCGAACGTGGTCCGGGTGTGTGGCGGTTCCTGCTGGACCATGAACGCATCGAATGGGCTGATGGCATTCTGGGCGATATTTCGATCGATGCAGCGTCCCTGTCCGATCCGGTTTTGATCCGGGGTGACGGGCAGGTTCTGTACACGCTGGCATCGGTGGTGGATGATATCGAAATGGGCGTCACGGATGTGGTGCGCGGATCAGACCATGTGACCAACACAGCCACGCAAATCCAGATCATCAATGCGCTGGGCGGAACGCCGCCGCGGTTTGCACATCATTCGTTGCTGACGGGGCCGCAGGGCGAAGCGTTGTCCAAAAGATTGGGCACACTGGCGCTGCGCGACCTGCGTGAGCGCGGCATCCAGCCGATGGCGCTGCTGAGCCTGATGGCCCGGCTTGGATCGTCCGATCCCGTTGAAATCCGCACCGATATGTCCCAGTTGATCGATGGCTTTGACATCAGCCATTTCGGGTCCGCACCGACCAAGTTCGATGCCGATGACCTGTTGCCGCTGACCGCCCATTATTTGCAGGCGCAGCCGTTCAACGCCGTCGCGGAACAGGTTGCCGAAATCGGTGTACCGGCCCATCTTGCAGAGCCTTTCTGGGACGTGGTCAAGGACAACATCACGACGCTGAACGATCTTGAAAGCTGGTGGGACATGCTGTCGAAGGGAGCCACACCGGATATCGATCCGGAAGATGCGGAGTTTGTCGACACGGCGCTGTCGATGTTGCCGCCTTTGCCCTACACGCCTGACACATGGGGCAGCTGGACCGCCGCTGTAAAAGACGCGACCGGTCGCAAGGGGCGCGGTCTGTTCATGCCGTTGCGCAAGGCGTTGACCGGACAGGCGCACGGACCGGATATGTCGCAACTGATGCCTTTGCTGCAAAACCCGCCCCGCCGCAAATAGCCCGGGCTGGCTAAACGTTTATCCGGCCTTTGGCGGAAACCAGCCAATCTAGCGTTTTGGACTCAAGCCTTCTGGCCGGTCAATGCGCGCCGACAGAGCTTCGAGATTCTGATCGACGAAGCGGCGTTCAAAGTCTGTCAGGCTGCGATGGCGGGCATAGACCGGCGCGGCGCGGTCATTCAGGATCGGGGCCTCCCATCCATCGGTCGTTTCGAAAAACCGTAATGCGCCTTCGACGCCGAATTCGGTCAGATAGCCCTGAACGACCACGTCTATGTAGCTGAGAAGGATCGGATGCCTGGTATCGGGCGCGTGGTTCTGGTCAGGCGCGACGGTGTAAAGATGGATGGCTGGCCGGTGATCAAGGTCGTGCCTGATCTGATCGGATGCGGCGACACGATCATAGGCCCATTCGCGGGCATCCAGCGCGGCCCAGTCTGCCCCGGGAACAGATGCAATCAGCCCGTCTATTCTGCAAGACGGATCAGGAACCACGGTCAGAAAGGCAACCGGGCGTTTGCCCGTATGGCGCCACAGACGCCGCCAGCCCTGTGCCGTTGCACGGGTCGGATTGCCGTAATCATGCGTGGTCCGGTTCACCAGAGAACCGTAACCGAAGAAATAGGGAGGAGGCATGTGTGTCATAAAAATAGGGCGCTTGATATAGGTCAAACCTGTTTCGGGCGGACTGTGCCAAGGTATTGTACCGAATGGCAACAGGTGAACGCGCGTGCGGATAACCAAACGAACCAACATAGCCGTCAGATTGCTGATGTATTGCGCAGCCCACCCCGGCAAGCTGGTTACAAAAAACCAGATCGCGACCTGCTGCAACATTTCAGAAAACCATCTTGCGCAAGTGATCAACCAACTCAGTCAGCTGGGATATTTGCATACGCAGCGGGGGCGCAATGGCGGCTTAAGTCTTGCCAAGGCGCCGGGCGATATCCGGATCGGTGATGTGTTTCGCAGTGTCGAGGCCAACATACCGATTGCCGAGTGTTTTGCCGATGCCGACAATACATGCCCCTTTACCAATGCTTGCCGACTGAGAGAGGCCCTGACAAAGGCCGCTGCCGCGTTCTTTGCGGAACTGGACGACGTGACGCTGGACGGGCTGGTGTGTGGCAACGAGGCTTTGATCGCGATGCTGAATCCATCGCAATGCAATCAAGACCGCTTGTCAGCGTGAATGTTGCATACTACCGTATACCCTATTGAAACGGGAGAATCGGCGCAGCGCCGATGCCGAAGGAGCAACCGCCCCGGAAACTCTCAGGCCTAAAGGACCGTTTCAACCAAAACACAGACTCTGGAGAGTGGCGTTTGCGCGCCCGCCGAAGGGATAACGATCTCAGGCAACAGGACAGAGGGGGCATCAGGCGTCAGACCCACAAGGGCTGGCGATCAGGTGCCGGTATGTTCGGGGTTTTCCAGACAGCCAATGGCACACAAAAAGGGGGAGTTTTGGCGTGTCGGATTTGTTGCATACGGCTTTGTTTGATCTGCATGTGGAACTGGGTGCAAAAATGGTGCCCTTTGCCGGATACGCGATGCCGGTGCAGTATCCGATGGGCGTCATGCAGGAACATTTGCACACGCGCAGTGCCGCAGGCCTGTTCGATGTCAGCCATATGGGTCAGGTGCTGTTGCGCGGAGCGTCCTGGGATGCGGTTGCCCTGGCCTTCGAAGCGCTGGCGCCGGTGGATGTTCTGGGATTGGCAGACGGGCGGCAACGCTACGGGTTCTTTACCAATGAAAAGGGCGGGATCGAAGACGATCTGATGTTCGCGCGCCGTGGTCAGGATCTGTTTGTCGTGATCAATGCCGCGTGTAAGGAAACCGATCTGCGACTGATGCGGGCGGGTTTGCCTGCTGATATCATGATCGAGGTTCTGGAGGATCGCGCTCTTATCGCGTTGCAGGGCCCGAAGGCAGAAACTGCACTTGCCCGTCTGGATCCTGCTGCGGCCAACATGCGGTTCATGGATGCCGCGCCTTTAGATCTGAACGGAATTGCCGTCTGGGCCTCCCGATCGGGGTACACGGGCGAGGACGGGTTCGAAATTTCGGTTGATCAGGGCGATGTCGAACCCCTGGTACGCACCCTGCTGGAGATGGAAGAGGTTGCGCCCATAGGTCTTGGTGCGCGCGACAGCCTGCGGCTTGAGGCCGGTCTGTGCCTTTACGGACAGGATATGGATGCTGGCACCACACCTTCATCTGCCGCTCTGACTTGGGCCATCCAAAAGGTGCGCCGCGCGGGCGGTGCGCGGGCAGGCGGATTTCCCGGTGCCGATGTGATACTTGCCGAATTCGAAACGCCGTCGCCATCCGTGCGCGTCGGTCTGTCACCGCAGGGGCGCGCGCCCATGCGCAGCGGCGTCGCGCTTTTCGCCGATGAAACATCCGATGTTCAGATCGGGACTGTCACCTCTGGCGGGTTTGGCCCCAGTGTGCAGGCCCCCGTTGCCATGGGCATGCTGAACCGCGAAAACGCCGCAGCCGGCACAACCGTTTACGGCGATGTGCGGGGCAAACGCCTGCCGGTAGCGGTTGTCAAACTGCCCTTTGTGGCGGCGGGTTTCAAACGTTAAACACAACTATCACCAGCAGGAGAACGACCAAATGAAGTTTACCGAAGAACATGAATGGCTGCGTCAGGACGGCGACGAGATCGTCGTTGGCATCACCGAACACGCCGCCGAACAACTGGGCGATGTTGTGTTTGTGGAATTGCCCGAAGTCGGCCGTGCGATCACCAAAGACGAAGAGATCGTCGTGATCGAAAGCGTCAAGGCCGCATCGGATATTCTTGCGCCGCTGGACGGAGAGATTACCGAAGTGAACGAGGTTCTGACCGATGAACCGGGCAAGGTAAACGATGATGCGGAAGGCGAGGCGTGGTTCTTCAAGATGACCGTCGCGGACCCGTCGCAACTGGACGACTATATGGATGAAGCAGCCTACAAGGCCTTCATCAGTTGATCTGACAGCGCAGCCTGTGCGTTGACACGGCTGCGCTTTTTGCCAGGACACAGCAAAGGCCCATGGTTCTTTGCCTTTCAGGGAGTGAAAAATGCCGTTCAAGCCAATCGACTATCTGCCTTATGATTTTGCCAACCGCCGCCATATCGGGCCGTCCCCGTCTGAAATGACCGAGATGCTGCGTGTGGTCGGTGCCGACACGCTTGACGCCCTGATTGACGATACGCTGCCCCCCGCGATCCGGCAGAAGGAACCGCTGGACTTCGGCAAGGCAAAATCGGAACGCGAACTTTTGTATCACATGAAAAAGGTCGCTTCGAAAAACAAGGTTCTGACCTCGTTGATCGGTCAGGGGTATCACGGCACGGTTACACCGCCCGCGATCCAGCGCAACATTCTGGAAAATCCCGCGTGGTACACGGCCTACACTCCCTATCAGCCCGAAATCTCGCAAGGGCGGCTTGAGGCGCTGTTGAACTTTCAGACCATGGTCAGTGATCTGACGGGGCTGGAGATTGCCAATGCGTCGCTGCTGGACGAGGCCACGGCCTGCGCCGAAGCAATGACCATGGCGCAACGGGTGGCCAAATCCAAGGCCAAGGGCTTTTTCATCGACGAAAACTGCCACCCGCAGAATATCGCGGTGATGCAGACGCGTGCAGCGCCTTTGGGGATCGAAGTGATCGTCGGATCGCCTGACAACATTGATCCCGATGCTGTGTTCGGCGCGATTTTCCAGTATCCGGGAACCTACGGACATGTGCGCGATTTTACCGATGCCATTTCGGCCCTGCACGGGGCCAATGCAATCGGCATCATCAGCGCCGATCCACTGGCCCTGACTCTGTTGAAAGAACCGGCGGAAATGGGTGCCGATATCGCTGTCGGCTCGACACAGCGGTTTGGTGTTCCGGTCGGATATGGTGGCCCCCATGCCGCCTATATGGCGGCGCGGGATGCGTATAAACGCGCGATGCCCGGGCGCATTGTCGGGGTGTCGGTGGATGCCCACGGCAACCGTGCCTATCGCCTGTCGCTGCAAACGCGCGAACAACATATCCGCCGCGAAAAGGCCACGTCCAACGTGTGTACCGCGCAGGCTTTGCTGGCCGTCATGGCAGGGTTTTACGCGGTATTTCACGGCCCCGAGGGGCTCAAGGCGATTGCGCAGCGTATCCACCGCAAAACCGTGCGTCTGGCCAAGGGGCTGGAAGCCGCCGGTTTCAACGTGGAACCCGAAACTTTCTTTGACACGATCACTGTGGATGTCGGCCTGCTGCAACGCGGCGTGTTGCACGCGGGCGTGCGCGAAGGTGTCAACCTGCGCCGCGTCGGCGATACAAAGATCGGCATATCGCTGGACGAGTTGACCCGCCCCGCCACGATTGAAGCGGTCTGGCGCGCGTTCGGGATTATGATGGATGACGATCTGATCACGCCGGCCTACCGTGTCCCGGAAGATCTGGTGCGCACGACGGAATTTCTGGAACATCCGATTTTTCACATGAACCGTGCCGAAACCGAAATGATGCGCTATATGCGCCGTCTTGCTGACCGCGATCTGGCACTGGACAGGGCGATGATACCGCTGGGATCGTGCACGATGAAGCTGAATTCGGCGGCGGAAATGATGCCGATCAGCTGGCCCGAGTTTTCGCAGCTACATCCGTTCGCGCCCAAAGATCAGGCCGAAGGATACAGCGAACTGATCACCGATCTGAGTGACAAACTGTGCCAGATCACCGGGTATGACGCGATTTCCATGCAACCCAATTCCGGCGCGCAGGGCGAATATGCGGGCCTGTTGACCATATCGGCCTATCACCGCGCCAACGGGCAGGGGCATCGCAACATTTGCCTGATCCCGATGTCGGCCCATGGTACGAACCCCGCCAGCGCCCATATGGTCGGGTGGGATGTGGTGCCTGTAAAATCCGATGCGCGAGGCGATATCGATCTGGAAGATTTCCGCGCCAAAGCAGAAAAACATGCCGAAAATCTTGCCGGATGCATGATCACGTATCCGTCGACCCACGGCGTGTTCGAGGAAACGGTGATCGAGGTGTGTAACATCGTGCACACCCATGGCGGACAGGTCTATATTGACGGTGCGAACATGAACGCGATGGTCGGCCTGTCGCGCCCCGGTGATCTTGGCGGCGATGTCAGCCACCTGAACCTGCACAAGACGTTCTGCATCCCGCATGGGGGCGGTGGCCCCGGCATGGGCCCGATCGGTGTCAAATCGCACCTGATCGAACATCTTCCCGGCCATCCGCAAACAGGCGGTGTACAGGGGCCGGTTTCGGCCGCGCCTTATGGATCCCCGTCGCTTTTGCCGATCTCGTGGGCGTATTGCCTGATGATGGGTGGTGAAGGCCTGACGCAGGCAACACGGGTTGCTATCCTGAACGCCAACTACATCGCCAAGCGGCTCGAAGGGGCGTTTGATGTGCTGTACAAGGGTCCGACAGGCCGGGTGGCGCATGAATGCATCATTGATACGCGCCCCTATGAGGACAGCGCCGGCGTGACGGTAGAAGACATTGCCAAACGTCTGATTGATTGCGGCTTTCACGCCCCGACGATGAGTTGGCCCGTGGCGGGCACGCTGATGATCGAACCGACCGAAAGCGAAACCTGCGCCGAGCTGGACCGGTTCTGCGATGCCATGCTGGCCATCCGCGCCGAAATTGCCGATATCGAAGAGGGGCGGATTGATCCGGTCAACAACCCGTTGAAGAACGCGCCTCACACGGTCGAGGATCTGGTAAGCAAATGGGACCGGCCCTATACGCGCGAACAGGGGTGTTTCCCCCCGGGTGCGTTCCGCGTGGATAAATATTGGCCCCCGGTCAACCGTGTCGACAACGTTTATGGCGATCGCCATCTGGTCTGCACCTGCCCGCCGATGGAGGATTACGCCAAGGCGGCAGAGTAAACGGCAAAACCGCGTCTGGCAGGATGGTCTGCCAGACGCATTTTATTCGCGCGCACGCAGCACCTGTGCCGGGCGCGCGGCCAGTGGCCGCCACGCAAAGGCAAGACCCGACAACAGCGTTGCAATGATCCCGCCGGCAATAATGGCCAGTGCGGATGGCCAGATAACCTTGAAATCCGTGCTCATCACATAGGTGCTTACGGCCCAGCCACCCAGCAATCCGGCCCCCAGCGCGACCAGCCCCGCCGCCGCGCCCAGCAGGGCCGCCCGCAAGGCAAAGCTGTACAATATCTGTCGCCGCGATGCGCCCAGGGTTTTCAGGACGGCGGCCTCGTAGGTGCGTGCCCCTTCGCCTGCGGCAGCAGCGCCGATCAGGACCAGAAAACCGGTCAGCAATGTGGCTGCGGCGCCATAGGATGTGGCTGCGGCCAATCCGGCAAGAACCTCGGAAACACGATCGATTGCATCGCGCACCCGAATGGCGGTGATGTTGGGAAAGGTATTTGAAAGATCGCGCAGAATGGCCGCTTCGGCCTGCGGTTCGGCATAGACGGTTGAAATGAAACTGTGCGGCGCACCCGCCAGTGCGGCGGGGTTCATCGTCAGCACAAAGCCGATGCCTGCGGTGGAAAAATCAACCTCGCGAAAGCTGGTGATCGTGGCGGTGATGTCGCGCCCCAGAATGTTGATGGTCAGGATATCCCCCAGAAGCAGCCCCATTTCATCGGCTTCTTCCTGGGCAAAGCTGATCTGGGGTGGGCCATCGTAGCCTTCGGGCCACCATGTGCCAGCCGTGATGCGGGTGTTTTCGGGCAGTCGGTCGGCGTAGGTAACGCCGCGATCCCCATTCACCACCCAATGATCGCCAGCGACGTCGCGCGCAGGCCTGCCGTTGATTGTGGTGATCACACCTCGCAGCATTGGTGCGCTTTCGACCTTGCGAACTGCTGCATCACTGTTCAGGCGGTCATTGAACCCGTCCATCTGGTCCTGCTGAATATCAACAAAGAAATATGATGGCGCGACTTCGGGCAATTGCCCCGAAATGGCGTTGCGCAGGTTTCCGTCAATCTGGCCGACAGCCGCCAGTACGGACAGTCCAAGCCCGAGAGACAAGACGACAGAAGCCGCGCCTTCGCGCGGCCCGCCGATCGCCCCCAAGGCCCATCGCAGTGCGGGCCGGTTGCGGGCCAGCCGGACGCCACGGCGCGACCCCCAGCGGATCAGAACCGAAGCAACCGCCAGGATGACCAAGGCTCCGGCGATGCCGGCCGCCGTCCACAGGGTAAGGCGCCACGTGTTGCTGAACCAACCCGCCAGCCCGATCAAAGCAGCCAGGCCAAGGACTATGACCAGCAGGTACCGCGGTGCGGGCAATAATCTGGTGCCGCCCAACGCATCCCTGAAAAGGGTCGCCGCGCGGACGTCTTCGGTTCTTGCGAGGGGCCAGAGTGTGAAAACCAATGCCGTCAGAATTCCGTACAACGCGGCTTCGATCAGGGGCTCAGGATAGATTGCAAAAGACGCAGGTATCGGCAGGCGCGCTTCGATCAGTGGCGCAACAAGCAGGGGAACAAAGCCGCCCAGGAACAGGCCGATCACGATCCCCAATATGCTAAGCACCCCGATCTGGATGAAATAGGTCTGGAAAATCGTGCGGCGGCTGGCGCCCAGTGTCCGCAACGTGGCGATCACATTGGTCTTGCCAGCCAGATAGGCCCGCACTGCGGCAGAAACGCCGACGCCGCCCACCGCCAGACCCGATAGCCCGACCAGAACCAGAAATGCCCCCAGCCGGTCAACGAATTCGGCCACACCCGGCGCGCCGTTGCGGGAATCTGTCCAGCGCAGCCCTGCATTTTCAAATCGGGCCTTGGCCTGTTGTTCCAGTTCCTCCAGTTCGGTTCCCTCGGGCAGCGCCAGACGGTATTTCGAAGAAAACAGCGTGCCCGGTTCCAGCAGGCCGGAATTTTCCAGATTTTGCGTTGTTACAATGGTGCGTGGCCCAAGGGCGAAACCGCCCGCCGCCGCATCGGGCTCCCCGGCCAGTTCCGCCATCAAGACAAAGTCTTGCGTTCCAAGGGCAAAGCTGTCGCCGATGACCAGCGCCATACGGTCGATCAGCGCCCGTTCCATCACCGCACCGGGCAAACCGCTCTGGCCCTGCATTGCAATATCCAGCGGCATTTCGGGTATCAGGTCAACCTGTCCGACCAGCGGATAAACATCATCAATTGCTTTTACCTGCGTCAGCCCGCGTTCCGCTTCGCCGTTTTTCCGCGACACTGCCATTGATCGAAAATCGATTACTTCAGAAACCTCTTGCGCGTTTTGGCGCATCCAGTCGCGTTCTTCCTCGGTTGCAAAGCGGTAGGTCAGTTCGATCTCGGCATCGCCTCCCAGCAGGGCGGCGCCTTCCTTTGCCAGACCGGCCTCGATGCTGGCGCGCACAGAGCCGACAGCCGCAATCGCCGCGACACCCAGAGCGAGACAAGCCAGAAAAATGCGGAACCCCTGAAGCCCGCCACGCAGTTCTCGCCGTGCGAAACGTGCGGCCAGACGCAAACTCATTCCGCTGCCTTACGGGCTGAATCGTCTATGTGACCGTCGCGCAGCCGGATAATACGATCGCACCGGTCTGCCAGGCTGTTGGAATGTGTCACCAGTACCAGTGTGGCGCCATGGCGATCACGCAAATCAAACAGCAGATCTATGATTGCGGCGCCGTTTGCGCCATCCAGATTTCCGGTCGGTTCGTCGGCCAGCAGGATATGCGGTCGTGGCGCCGATGCACGCGCCAGGGCGACACGCTGCTGTTCGCCGCCCGACATCTGGGCCGGGTAATGATCTGCACGATGAGACAGGCCAACCGTTTCAAGTTCCTGCCGAGCGCGATCAAAGGCATCGCGCATACCCGCCAGTTCCAGTGGGGTCGCGACATTTTCCAAAGCGGTCATTGTCGGAATTAGGTGGAAGGATTGGAAAACCACCCCCATATGATCCAGACGAAAGCGCGCAAGGTCGTCTTCGTTCATGGCCGTCAGGTCGTGACCAAGCGCCTTGATCGTGCCGCCGGTGGCCTGTTCAAGGCCACCCATCAACATAAGGAGTGACGATTTGCCTGATCCGGATGGCCCCACAAGACCAAGTGTTTCACCTTGCGCAACATCCAGTGTGATGCCGTGCAAAATATCGACAGGTCCGGCGTTCCCTTCCAGCGAAAGAGCTGCATCCTTTAGTGAAATCACGGGGTCGGTCATTGGTGCGGGCCTTTGGTTGCGTCACTTTGCATATGGAGCGCGATGCGGGATGCGCAAGCTTTCTTTGGCAATTGCAATGATTTGCGCGGCAAGTGTTGTCGCGGCTGAAGAGATCACTGTAGCTGCATTGGGCGACAGCCTGACCCAAGGCTACGGGTTGCGTCAATCTGCCGGGTTTGTGCCGCAACTGGCCGATTGGCTGAATGCACAAGGCGTAACCAACGTGCGATTGATCAATGCGGGCGTTTCCGGTGATACCACAGCGGGTGGATTGGCGCGGGTGGATTGGACGCTGACGCCGGATGTGGATGCAATGATTGTCGCGCTGGGGGGCAATGATTTGCTGCGCGGTATCGATCCGCAAGTCAGCCGGTCAAACCTGGAAGGGATATTGAAGGCGGCGCAGGCTGCAGATGTAGATGTTCTGCTGATCGGGCTGACGGCCCCAAGGAATTACGGGCCGGAGTACAAACAGGCATTTGATGCCATGTATGCAGAACTGGCCGAGGAATATGGCGCGTTGTACCTGCCCAGCTTTTTTGCGGGTATTACAGGCGGAACGGCGCTGCGCGACACCGATCCCGCGCTGGTCCAGCCCTATATGCAGTTCGATGGCATCCATCCGAACGCGTCAGGCGTGCGGAACATCGTTGCCGCCGTCGGGCCAAGCGTGGTCGAGCTTATCGCCTTGGCGCGCAAGTAAGCACAAGTTTCACGCATAAAAAAACGGGCGCATCGTTGCCGATGCACCCGTTCTTTTCAGAATTCGTTCCCTTTGCAGGGTCGAACCTTACGCCAGTGCGATGTTTGTCGCGCTTTCGCGGCCGTCACGGCCCGGTTCGATGTCGAATGTCACTTTTTGGTTGTCGGCCAGACCGGTCAGGCCTGCGCGTTCCACGGCAGAGATGTGCACGAACACGTCTTTGCTGCCGCCATCGGGCGCGATAAAGCCGAAGCCTTTTGTTGAGTTAAACCATTTGACGGTGCCAGTAGCCATCGTTGTTCTCCTTTAAAAACTGCCCACGGAATGCGGCAGGTCGGCTAGGTCAGTGCAAGATCGAAAGACTGAGCCGAAAGGAGCAGTTTGGTCGATAGTGGTAACGTCGCAGGCGCTATATGGCGTCACATTGGGAAAAAATCAAGAGGAATAAGATGAAGTTCCTGTGACGGCAGAAAGGTGCCTGCCCCTGTAACCGACTGATTTCCGTACCGTTCATAAGGATGCAAACGACGTACCCTTGATTTGGGGGGCTTGGATGCACGTGCCGCAACATATCGGGAATCGCTCGAAAAACAGGCATCGTGTAAAAATTTTACCAGTTGATAAAAAAATAAAACCGTGAGAGCGTGTTTGAAACCGACGCAGGGGAAGGGACGCAAATGGCGCAGAATGTGTTTACGCAAGGTGTGGTTGCCGGACGGTTGGCCCCGGATGATTACGAAGCCGGATTTTCCGATCTGCATGCCCCGCTGGATGATCACGAAGCACTGGTAGCTGCAGACAGATGTTATTTCTGCCACGATGCGCCGTGCATCACGGCCTGTCCGACGGATATCGATATCCCGCTGTTTATTCGCCAGATCGCAACCGGTACGCCGGATGCGGCGGCCAAGACGATCCTGACCCAGAACATCATGGGCGGCATGTGTGCGCGGGTCTGTCCCACCGAAACCCTGTGCGAAGAGGCGTGTGTGCGCGAACTGGCCGAGGGCAAGCCGGTGCTGATCGGGCAGTTGCAGCGCTATGCCACCGATGGTCTTCAATCCAAGGGCGTACATCCGTTTGAACGTGCCAAACATACGGGCAAACGGGTGGCCGTTGTCGGGGCCGGTCCTGCCGGATTGGCCTGTGCGCACAGGTTGGCCATGCTGGGCAGCGACGTCACCGTTTACGACGCGCGCCCCAAACCCGGTGGATTGAACGAATACGGGATTGCCACCTACAAAACCACAAACGGGTTCGCCCAGGCCGAAGTGGACTGGCTTTTGAAGATTGGCGGCATCACCACCGAATACGGCAAGGCGCTGGGCAACGGGCTTTCGCTGTCGTCGCTTCAGGCAGAGTATGACGCTGTATTCCTGGGCATCGGTCTGGGCGGTGTAAACGCGCTGAATCTGGCCGGTGAAGACAAGGATGGCGTTTTGGATGCGGTCGATTTTATCGCCGATCTGCGCCAGGCCAGCGATCTGGCCAAGGTGCCTGTCGGGCGCGATGTGGTGGTGATTGGCGGCGGTATGACCGCTGTGGATGCCGCCGTTCAGGCCAAACTGCTGGGTGCGCTGAATGTCACGCTTGTGTACCGGCGCGGGCGCGACAGGATGAATGCAAGTGTGTTTGAACAGGATCTGGCGGCGTCCAAGGGCGTGCGCATCATCACCAATGCGTCCCCCGTGGCGATCCACGGCAATGGCACCGTGCGCGAAATCGAGTTTGAATACACAACGGACGATCTGAAACCGACAGGGCAGACGGTCCGTCTGGCAGTGGATCAGGTGTTCAAGGCCATCGGCCAATCGCTTGAAGGGTCGGACCTGCCTGATCTGGACGGGCGCAAGATTGCCGTCACTGGGGCGGGCCGCACATCTGTCAAAGGTGTCTGGGCAGGTGGCGACTGTGCAACCGGCGGCGATGATCTGACCGTGACCGCCGTTGCCGAAGGGCGCGATGCGGCGATGGACATACATGCAAGTTTGATGGGCTAAGCGTGGGCTGGCCCCCACTTTTGGAAGGAACGCGAAATGGCAAATCTTCAAAGTGAATTTATCGGGATCAAATCCCCCAACCCGTTCTGGCTGGCCAGTGCGCCGCCCACGGACAAGGAATACAATGTGCGCCGTGCCTATGATGCAGGCTGGGGCGGCGTGGTGTGGAAGACGCTGGGGCTTGACCCGCATGTCGTGAACGTGAACGGCCCGCGCTATGGCGCAATTTACGGGGCGGATCGCCGATTGCTGGGCCTGAACAATATCGAACTGATCACGGACCGCCCGCTGCAAACCAATCTGGACGAGATCAAACTGGTCAAACGCGATTATCCTGATCACGCGATGGTCGTTTCGCTGATGGTTCCATGCGAAGAAGAGCCTTGGAAACTCATTCTGCCCCTGGTGGAAGATACCGGTGCTGACGGGGTCGAACTGAATTTTGGGTGCCCGCATGGCATGTCTGAACGGGGCATGGGCTCTGCCGTGGGGCAGGTGCCGGAATATATCGAAATGGTCACGCGCTGGGTCAAGGCGAACACGCGCATGCCTGTGATCGTCAAGCTGACTCCCAACATTACCGACGTGCGCAAACCGGCCGAAGCAGCCATGCGCGGCGGTGCGGATGCCGTTAGCCTGATCAATACGATCAATTCGATCACGTCGGTCGATCTGGACCTGTTCGCGCCCGAACCCACAATTGATGGCAAGGGTGCGCATGGGGGCTATTGCGGGCCAGCGGTAAAGCCGATTGCATTGAACATGGTTGCCGAAATCGCTCGTACGCCCGAACTGGCCAAGTTGCCCATCAGCGGCATTGGCGGTGTCACCACATGGCGCGATGCGGCCGAATTCATGGCGTTGGGGGCGGGCAATGTGCAGGTTTGTACGGCTGCGATGACCTATGGTTTCAAAATTGTTCAGGAAATGATTTCCGGACTGTCGCAGTGGATGGACGAGAAAGAGATTACATCGGTCGATCAGATCGTGCGCCGCGCGGTGCCCAACGTGACCGACTGGCAGTATCTCAACCTAAATTACGTGGCCAAGGCCAAGATCAATCAGGATCTGTGCATTTCGTGCGGGCGCTGTTTTGCCGCCTGCGAGGACACCAGCCATCAGGCGATTTCAATGTCGCCCGACCGCGTCTTCGAGGTGATCGACGAGGAATGCGTGGCCTGCAACCTGTGCGTCAACGTCTGCCCTGTGGAAGACTGTATCACAATGGAGGCAATGGCCCCCGGTTTGGTTGATCCGCGTACCGGCAAGGTGGTTGAACCGGACTATGCCAACTGGACAACGCATCCAAACAATCCGGCCGCAAAAGCAGCGGAATGATCTGGCGGGCAAAGGCCGCTGCGCATTCTATTCGACGATGAACACCTGACCGGTCAGGCACCCTTCGACCGACTTCGAGTAGGCCAGCCCGACGGCTTCATCCGAAACATGGGTGTGGCCGCGGAAAAAGCCGTCATATTTTTGTCTGGACGTTTCCAGAACCTCGGGGCTTACGGCGTTGATGCGGATGCCTCTGGGCATATCGACAGCGGCGCCTTTGACAAACCCGTCAATCGCGCCGTTGGCTGCGGCGGCTGCCGCGCCGCCCCTGATCGGGTCACGGTTCAGAACGCCGCTGGTCAAAGTAAATGAACCGCCGTCATTCATGTAATCAAACCCGGCAAGCACCAGATTGACCTGCGACATGACCTTGCCGTTTATGCCTTTCAGGAAATCCTTGGTCGTCATGTCCTTGACCGGTCCGAAATGGCCATGTCCGACGGCACAAACCATGGCATCAATTTTTCCGACGCGCTGACATAAAGCCTGAATGCTTGAAATATCCTCAATGTCGGCCTGAATGTCGCCGCTGGTTTTGCCGACAGTCACGACATCGTGCCTGCCCGACAATGCCTGGACCGCCGTTCTGCCAACTGCGCCACTGGCGCCGATAATCACGATTTTCATGAGCGTTTCCCTTGATCTGTTTATTGGAGCAGCAACGCGTGTCAGGGCGTCAGCAGCTTGGTGAAAAGTGTTGTCAGGTAGTCTGTTGCGTCGTCATAAGATGATCGTCCTTCCAGCAGAACCTGCACCTGGGCGTCAAAGTCGGCGTAGTGCTGGGTTGTGGCCCAGATGGAAAAGATCAGGTGTTTCGGATCAAATTTTGCAAGTTTTCCCGCATCCATCCACTGCTGGATGATAGCGCATTTATCGTCGAACAGGGGCTTCAGGCTGGATTGCAAATGCGGGCCCATGCGCGGCGCGCCCTGCAGAATTTCGTTTGCGAACAGGCGGCTTTCGCGCGGCAGGTCACGCGCCATTTCCAGCTTTCGCGTGATATAGGCAAGCAATTCCGGCAACGGATCGCCATCCGCATTCAATTTGTGCAACGGGTCAAGCCACGTATCCATCAACTGGTTCAGCAGGGTGATGTGAATGGATTCCTTGCCGTCAAAGTAATACAGGATGTTGGGTTTGCTCAGACCGGCGGCTTCGGCGATCTGGTCCAGTGTGGCCCCGCGGTATCCATGCTGGGAAAACACGTCCAGCGCAGCATCCAGAATAACCATCCGGTTGCGTTTCTGGATGCGGCTTGGCTGTTTTCGGTCGTCCGGCAACGTTGAATCGGGCATTATGACATCCGGGTCCTGATTGAAACTGAGGCAATACCCCAAATGTGCCCAGCTTCGAACATGGAATGTCCAAGTCGAACCTTGACAGTGGGTACCCTAACCGCAATCGTGGCTTTACCAAATGGTAAAATTATTGGGCCGGAAATGAGTGTACACTGCTTCTGTCTTGGATGGTTTTCGGTATGAACAGGCTGCCTGCGAAAGCAACACAGCTGATCGATGATGATCTGGTGCGGGTTACGCGGTTTGATTTCGAGGCCGGAGCCGAAACAGGATGGCACACGCATGCAATGGATTATGTGATCACCGCGATCACGACGTGCCAGATGCAACTGGAAGAGCCGGGTGGTAACATACGCTCTGTCACTGTTGCGCAGGGCGAGGCGTACCGCCGCAACGCGGGCGTGGAACATAATGTGATCAACGCCGGGTCTGCCCCGATGGCGTTTGTGGAAATAGAATTGAAATAAGGCGAGGATGATATGGCAGCCCCCGGCGAGAATCTGAAAATCAACGGCGACCGTCTTTGGGACAGCCTGATGGAGATGGCCAAGATCGGCCCAGGTGTCGCCGGCGGTAACAACCGTCAGACCCTGACAGACGAAGATGGCGAAGGCCGTGCGCTTTTTCAGAAGTGGTGCGAAGACGCAGGCTGTTCCATGGGGCTGGACACTATGGGTAATATGTTCGCCCGCCGCGAAGGTGCTGATCCTGATGCGCTGCCGGTCTATGTGGGATCGCATCTGGATACCCAGCCCACGGGCGGCAAATATGACGGCGTTCTGGGCGTTTTGGGCGGGCTGGAAATCTTGCGTACGCTGAATGATCTGGGGATCAAGACCAAACACCCCATCGTTGTCACGAACTGGACGAACGAGGAAGGTACGCGTTACGCGCCCGCCATGCTGTCCAGCGGTGTGTTTGCAGGCATACATTCCGAAGACTGGGCCAAGGCCCGCGTCGATGCCGATGGAAAATCCTTTGGCGATGAACTCAAACGCATTGGCTGGCAGGGGGATGAACCCGTCGGCGCGCGCAAGATGCACGCGTTTTTTGAACTGCACATCGAACAGGGCCCGATTCTGGAAGCGGAAGGCAAGGATATCGGCGTTGTCACCCACGGGCAGGGTCTTTCATGGACGCAGATCACCATTACCGGAAAGGATTCCCATACCGGCAGTACGCCGATGCCGATGCGCAAGAATGCCGGGCTGGGCATGGCGCGTGTGCTGGAACTTGTCGATGAGATCGCGTGGTCACACGCGCCACACGCGGTTGGCGCCGCAGGGCATATCGATGTCTACCCGAATTCGCGCAACGTGATCCCGGGCAAGGTGGTCTTTACGGTTGATCTGCGATCCCCCGAAATCAAGGTGATCGAGGATATGGAGGCGCGGTTGAAATCGGGCGCGCGGAAAATCTGCGATGATATGGGGTTGGGCATCGAAATGGAAAAGGTCGGCGGATTTGATCCGGTGACGTTTGACGACACCTGTGTCACAGCTGTACGCAATGCGGCAGAAAGATTGGGTTATTCCCATATGAACCTGATTTCCGGCGCGGGGCATGATGCCTGCTGGATCAATCAGGTGTCGCCGACAGCAATGGTCATGTGCCCCTGTGTTGATGGTCTGAGCCATAACGAGGCCGAAGAAATTTCGAAAGACTGGGCCACAGCGGGGGCCGATGTACTGATGCACGCTGTTGTCGAAACAGCAGAGATTGTAGAGTGATGTTCGCAGTCAAAACCTGTGGCTTACTGATTCAGGGAGACAAAACATGAGCATGGTCCGATTGATCCCGCTTTTTGCAGCCGGCCTCGCGCTAAGCGCCTGTGGTGATCCTTACAATGGCGTCTACATTCCCAGAGCGGTCGAACGGGGATACGTATCGCAGCTGGCGCGCAGCGCGCTGCCGGTCAATCAGGATTTGAGCCAGGTGGTGCGCGGTGTCGAAGACCGATGTTACTATATCCTGATGGAAGGCACGGCGAGGGGGTATCTGGCTCCGGTTCTGAACCCGTATCATCGTGCCACTCCGGTGTGCGACCCGGTCACCACAACACAATAACGCGGCACCGGCCGCACAGAGGGGAGAATGAAAATGACAAAGGTCATCAAGAACGGCACCGTCTGCACAGCAGATCGCAGCTGGAAAGCCGACGTGCTGATCGAAGGCGAAACCATCAAGGAAATCGGCGAGAACCTGAGCGGGGACGAGTATATCGATGCCGAAGGCGCCTATGTGATCCCCGGCGGGATCGATCCGCATACCCATCTGGAAATGCCGTTCATGGGCACCACTGCCGCCGAAACCTTTGAATCCGGCACCTGGGCCGCCGCCGTGGGCGGCACAACGATGGTTGTCGATTTCTGCCTGCCGGGGGCGGATGGCAGCATCAAGAACGCGATCAACGAATGGCACCGCAAATCCGCGCCGCAAATCTGTTCCGATGTCGGCTATCACATGGCGATCACCGGCTGGAACGAGGATGTGTTCAATGAAATGAAAGACGCCGTGGATATGGGCGTGAACTCGTTCAAGCATTTCATGGCCTACAAGGGCGCGCTGATGATCGAGGACGATGAAATGTTCGCGTCCTTCAAGCGCTGCGCCGAACTGGGTGCGCTGCCGATGGTGCATGCCGAAAACGGTGATCTGGTTGCGGAAATGCAGCAGAAATACTTTGATCAGGGCATCACCGGGCCAGAGGGCCATGCCTATTCCCGCCCGCCCGAATTCGAAGGCGAAGCTGCCAACCGCGCCATCACCATCGCAGATGCGGCGGGGGTGCCGCTTTACGTCGTTCACGTGTCCTGCGAACAGGCGCACGAGGCGATCCGGCGGGCCCGCCAAAAGGGGATGCGCGTTTACGGAGAGCCTCTGATCCAGTTCCTGACGCTGGATGAAAGCGAATACTTCAACAAGGATTGGGACCACGCCGCGCGCCGTGTGATGTCGCCGCCGTTCCGCTCAAAAGATCATCAGGACAGCCTGTGGGCGGGTTTGCAGGCGGGATCTCTGCAGGTGGTGGCCACCGATCATGCCGCCTTTAACACCGAACAGAAACGTGCGGGCCGCGATGATTTCCGGATCATTCCGAACGGATCGAACGGGCTGGAAGAACGTCTGGCGGTTCTGTGGACCGAAGGCGTGGAAACCGGCCGTCTGACGCCCAATGAATTCGTCGCCGTGACCAGCACGAATGTCGCGAAGATCCTGAACATCTATCCGAAAAAGGGTGCGATCGTCGAAGGCGCGGATGCCGATATCGTGGTGTGGGATCCCAAGCTGAGCAAAACGATCAGCCCCGCAAACCACCATTCTGTTCTGGATTACAACGTGTTCGAAGGGTTCAAGGTGAACGCACAGTCGCGCTATACCCTAAGCCGCGGCGAAGTGATCTGGGCCTGGGGCCAGAACAGCCAGCCGCAGCCGGGCCGCGGACGGTTTGTGCCGCGCCCCGCCTTTGCATCGGCGTCGGTCGCGCTCAGCAAGTGGAAGGCGCTGACCGCCCCGAAAATGATCCAGCGCGACCCCCTGAACATTCCGGCGGGAATCTGAGCGCAATACCGGCACGCAAGGACACATGAATTGACCTCAAATACCGTTATCAGCGCGCGCAATCTGGACCTGACATTCCAAACCAACGATGGTCCGGTGCACGCGTTGAAAGATGTGTCCCTGGACATTGAAAAAGGCGATTTTGTGAGCTTTATCGGCCCCTCAGGCTGCGGCAAAACCACGTTTCTGCGGGTGATGGCCGATCTGGAACAGCCCACGGGCGGAACGATCAGCATCAACGGCACTTCGCCCGAACAGGCCCGCAAGGCCCGCGCCTACGGGTATGTTTTTCAGGCTGCGGGCCTTTATCCTTGGCGCACAATCGGCGGCAACATCCGCCTGCCGCTGGAGATTATGGGCTATGACGCGGCTGATATGGCGGCCCGCGTCGCGCGTGTTCTGGATCTTGTCGAACTGGGCGGATTTGAAAAGAAATATCCCTGGCAATTGTCGGGCGGCATGCAGCAACGTGCCTCTATCGCGCGGGCACTGGCCTTTGATGCCGATCTGTTGCTGATGGATGAACCCTTTGGCGCGCTTGATGAAATCGTACGTGACCATCTGAACGAACAGTTGCTGCATCTGTGGGAACGCACCGGCAAGACCATTGCGTTTGTCACCCATTCTATTCCCGAAGCGGTGTATCTCAGTACCAAGATCGTGGTCATGTCGCCGCGCCCGGGACGGATCACCGATGTGATCAACAGCCCGCTGCCCAAAGAGAGGCCACTGGATATCCGGGACACGCCGGAGTTTCTTGAGGTTGCGCATCGCGTGCGCGAAGGCCTGCGCGCGGGGCATGGCGATGAGGTTTAGCGTGCCGGAAAAACACCCTGTCCTTTTGTATCCAGGATCGCCGGGACAGGGTGCCTTCACTTGTCACGGTCATCGGCTCTCCAGCCTGTACCGCCTGGCCAGGGAACACGATAAGTCCTTCATTTGTCTTAAAGTACTCATTCTTTTCCGTCAGATCATGCGCTTTTCGGTAAGGGCAGGTGCCTCCGGCGGGAGTAGTTTTGGACAAATGAAAGCGGAGACAGGCACATGACGCGGTCGCTGTTGCCTGTGCTGACTGTCGTATCGGCGATTTTTGCGATGTGGTATGTCGCATCGGTTTTTTTGAACGCACCGTGGGCCTATGACAACGCGGCGCGCGCCGGCGTTGAACTGAGTACGGCAGAACTGATTGCCGATACCTGGGCGCAGGACAAACCGAAGCTGCCGGCACCGCATCAGGTCGCGGTCGAATTATGGCAGACCACGGTCGAGAAAAAAGTCACGTCAAAACGGTCCCTGATCTATCATGCTTGGATCTCTTTTTCATCGACGATGCTGGGGTTCGTTTTGGGCACGTTGCTGGGGATCGCGCTGGCGGTCGGGATTGTGTTCAACCGCACGATGGACATGAGCGTGATGCCATGGGTGATCGCGAGTCAGACCATTCCGATTCTGGCCATCGCGCCGATGATCATCGTCGTTCTGAATGCCGTGGGGATTTCCGGATTGCTGCCCAAGGCGGTGATTTCGATGTATCTGTCTTTTTTTCCGGTGGTGGTCGGCATGGTCAAGGGTTTGCGCAGTCCTTCTGTCATGCAGCTTGACCAGATGCGGACGTGGAATGCGTCGCCCGCACAGACATTCTGGCGTCTGCGTTTTCCGTCATCGATGCCCTATCTTTTTACCTCGCTCAAGATTGCGATGGCTGCGTCGCTGGTGGGGGCGATTGTTGGTGAATTGCCCACCGGGGCCGTTGCCGGATTGGGCGCACGCCTGCTGGCGGGCAGTTATTACGGCCAGACCATCCAGATCTGGAGCGCGCTGATCATGGCGGCGGCCCTTGCCGCGGCCCTTGTCGGGATAATCGGTGTTTTGCAGCGCATCACGTTGCGCCGCATGGGGATGGCGTGATGGGCTGGCTTGTTTTCGGAGCGCTGTTCTGGATTGGCGGGTGGGCGCTGAATGTGTGGCTGGCTGGACAACCGCGTACGTCTTTTACACGGCTGGCGGTGCCCGTTGTGTTTGGCGTGACGTTGATCGTGATCTGGGAAAGCGTTGTCCGCGGGCTGGAGATCAGTCCCGTTCTGTTGCCGTCGCCTTCTGCCATTGCCGTGCGGTTTGCAGCCTCGACCGCCATTTTGTGGGAAGATTTTGTACAAACCGTGCTGAAAGGTGCACTGAGCGGCTATGTCATCGGGTGCGGGTCCGCCTTTTTGCTGGCGATCTGGATCGATCGCTATCCGTTCCTGCAACGCGGGCTTTTGCCGGTTGGCAATTTCGTCGCGGCTTTGCCGATCATCGGGATGGCGCCCATTCTGGTGATGTGGTTCGGATTTGACTGGCAGTCAAAGGCGGCAGTTGTTGTGGTCATGGTGTTCTTTCCGATGCTGGTAAATACCGTGCAGGGCCTGCAGGATACCGATGCCATGCAGCGCGATCTGATGCGGACCTATGCGGCGGGGTACTGGCGCACCCTGCTGAAACTGCGATTGCCCGCTGCCATGCCATTTATCTTTAACGGTTTGAAAATCGGGAGTACATTGGCACTGATCGGAGCAATCGTTGCCGAATTCTTCGGATCGCCGACGCGGGGCATGGGATTTCGGATTTCCACCTCTGTCGGGCAATTGGCCATGGATCTGGTGTGGGCGGAAATTGTTGTCGCGGCGCTGGCAGGGTCCGCCTTTTACGGGGCGGTTGCACTGATGGAGAGGGCGGTTACATTCTGGCATCCGTCGCAGCGCCGGTAAAAAACAGCGGCGCGTTGCGAACAAAGACACGAAACAAAAAACAACCAACAAGGAGAGTATCATGAAGACAATCACAAAAACGCTGGGCATTGCCGCTTTGGGCGCATGGGGCAGTATGGCCCATGCCGCCGATGATCTGACATTGCAACTGAAGTGGGTCACACAGGCGCAGTTTGCGGGCTATTACGTGGCGCTGGATCAGGGCTTTTACGAAGAAGAAGATCTGAACGTCACGATCAAACCAGGCGGACCGGATATCGCTCCGGTTCAGGTCTTGCTGGGCGGTGGCGCCGATGTGATGGTCGATTGGGGCCCGTCGGCTTTGGCCGCGCGTGAAAAGGGCGCGCCGATCGTCAATATCGCGCAGCCGTTTGCATCGTCCGGTCTGATGCTGACCTGCCTGAAGGAACACAACATCAATTCGCCCGAGGATTTTCCGGGTAAAACCCTGGGAACGTGGTTCTTTGGCAATGAAATCCCGTTGCTCAGCTGGATGGGCAAGCTGGGATACGCCACAGACGGGTCCGAGGGCGGTGTGACCATTCAGAAAATCAACTTTAACGTTGATCCGCTGCTGCAAAAGCAGGTCGAATGCGCAACCACCATGACCTATAATGAGTACTGGCAGGTGATTGATGCCGGCTTGACGCCCGATGATCTGGTGGTCTTCAAATACGAAGACGAAGGTATTTCTACGCTTGAAGACGGCCTGTACGTCACTGAAGAAACGCTTGCCGATGAGGCAAAGGCAGACCAGCTTGTCCGGTTTGTGCGTGCGTCGATGAAAGGCTGGAAATGGGCCGAGGAAAACCCGGATGCCGCCGCGGATATCGTGCTGGAATATGACAACACCGGTGCCCAGACCGAAAAGCACCAGCGCCGCATGATGGGCGAAATCGCAAAGCTGACCGCAGGGTCGAACGGAACGCTGGATCCGGCCGCTTTTGACCGGACTGTCGCGATCACCATGGAAGGTGGCATGATCACCAAAGCGCCCGAAGGCGCGTGGACTCATGCGATTACGGACAAAGCGCTGAACTAAAGCGAAGCAAACGCAAGAAAGGGCCCGTCAGATCGACGGGCCCTTTTCTATTGGGGACTGTCCGCTGGTCCGTTTACAGAACGGTTACCACTGTTCCGACAGGCACGCGTTCATAAAGATCGGCGACATGTTCGTTCAGCATCCGGATGCACCCGTTTGATACGGATTGCCCGATTGTGTTTGGCTGGGTCGTTCCGTGGATGCGGAAATAGGTGTCTACTCCGTTCTGAAACAGATAGAGCGCCCGCGCGCCCAAGGGGTTTCCGGGGCCACCGGGCATGATGTAATCATTGTCGATGAACTGCGTATAGAGATGGGGATCGCGTTCGATCATCTCTTCGGTCGGCCGCCATGTCGGCCATTCCTTTTTCACGTCGATTGTGGCGCTGCCGGTAAACTCAAGCCCTGCTTTGCCCACGCCCACGCCATAGCGGATGGCCTTGCGTTGTTCGGTCACGAAATACAGGTAGTAGGATCGTGGCAGGATCAGCAGTTGACCGGGTTGGAATTCTTTCTTGATCCTGACCTCTTGTGGTGTGGGATCAAAAACAACGTCTTGCGAAAAACCGATTTGTGGCAGTGTACTGGCGGCAATACCGGTTCCCAAAAATAAGCGACGGGAAATCATTATAAGCAATCCTTCTAAAACACCCCTCGACTTTTATGTGTCGGGCAGGGGTTCAAAATCAAGGTTTGTTCAGGATAACCGCTTGCCGACTGTTGCAAAAGAGGCATGACAACGATGTGAACATACTGTCGCGAGTGAGCCTAGGGTAGTCCTGCGGGCACATGAAGGCGCGTAACCGAAGCTGCGGATTTACCCTGCATTTTGACGACAAACAGTTCTCCGTAATTCTGTGGCGCGGGATCCTGCGCCCCCAGTTCGGACCATAGCGCGCGCAGGTTATCCTTGTTTCCCACCCATAGAACGGTGCCGTCGGGGTGTTCCTGCGTCATGCGCGCGCCAGCATATTCCTTTGGGATCAGGGTAATGGGCAAGCTTGTTGCCTGCGACAGCGGCTCTGCCGTGGCAATGTTACGCGCGATATCGGGGCTGTAGATGGCATCCAGATCATAGGCAGCGACAGCCGCAGGCAGGTTTTTCGCACGCACCTGTCCCTTTGAGCTTAATTCATCCCCGGAACGATCCGCATGGCGCAATGCAAGGATCGTTGTTTGTGCATCATCGGGAATAACCGGAAGGGTACAAGCACCACAGATGGCGGCGAACAGAAGGGCAGTAAGAAAACGTAGGGACAGCATGAAACAGGGGACCGGAAAAAATCTTGATCAATCCCGGTACTCTGCCACATTTTGTCCGATAGTCAAAATCTCGCGCGGTTCCTGCACTTTTGGACGGTGAAGCCGTTGCCCCGCACCGCGTTTCAGAACGCCATAGACGGTTGGCGCATATGGTCAGGTTTCGCTCTGTTCTACAAATTCGCGGTCTGCTTCGGGTACATCCAGGGTCGACCATGTTTCATCGCGCGGAGGCGACGGGGGTTCGGCGCAGGCGCGTTTGTGAATGGTCACCTTGGCCATGAAATTGGCCGAAATCGGTGCTGTGACGAACAG
Source organism: Sulfitobacter sp. JL08 (assembly GCF_003352045.1). Classification (NCBI taxonomy): domain Bacteria; kingdom Pseudomonadati; phylum Pseudomonadota; class Alphaproteobacteria; order Rhodobacterales; family Roseobacteraceae; genus Sulfitobacter; species Sulfitobacter sp. JL08. Next base: position 3,561,342 of record NZ_CP025815.1, on the reverse strand, counting down.
GAACGCCATGATCAACAACTCGTGCAGGGACCCTTCGCCAAAGGTGAAAGAATGGATCATCGATGCCAGCAACAGGGCACCAACACCCACCGTGCCCACCTTGGTGGGGGCGTGAAGCCGTGTCATGGAATCATTGAACTTGAGCAGGCCGATCGAACCGACAAGTGTAAAGAACGCCCCGATCACAAGGCAGACAGCCACGGCATAAGTCAGGAAATCTTCTACCGTCATTCTATGATGTCCCCGCGCAATACGAACCGGGCATAGGCCACTGTAGAAACGAACCCCAGCATGGCAATGATCAGCGAAACCTCGAAGTAAACCCGCGTGCCTTGCCCTATTCCCAACAGCACGATCAGGCCAATGGCATTTACCACCATGGTATCAAGCGCCAGAATGCGATCACCGGTATCGGGCCCGATTACCAGCCGGATCATGGCCATAAGCTGTGCCAGCGCAACTGCGACAAACGCAATGATTAGCGCAGTATTCATGACATCGGTTGCAAGGGTCATGTGAAAATCTCCTTGAGACGGCGTTCATAACGGTTCTTGATCTCGTCTCGTACAGCGTCGGGATCATTGGTATCCAGCGCGTGTACCAGCAGGCTGTGCCCTTCATTGGACAGGTCTGCCGAAACGGTACCGGGCGTCAGTGTGATGGTTCCCGCGAGGATTGTAATGGCTTCGGGCGTGCGCAGGTCCAGCGGTACGATCACCCAGGCCGGGCGCAGTTTGGAATTGGGGCGCGTCAGGACAATCCATGCCACCTGAACGTTGGCCACCATAATGTCCCACATCACAATCATGACATAGCCGATCATCCGGCCCATTCGGAATCCCTCGGGCCGGTCAGGCCACCAGACCGAGGTTCCCAAGGGTATGATAATCCCGAGGATCAGGCCAAACACAATCATGCCCGCCGAAACATCGTTTTGCAGCAGGGTCCAGACGACGGCCAGCAACAGAGTCAAAAGCGGGTGCGGTAACAGCCAGTGGAATGCTTTGATCATGTCAATTGGCCTCCTTGGGTGTGCTGAGTTTACCGGGGGTGTCCAATACTGTCGAAATATAGGGTTCCGGTGCAAAAAGTTGCGCGGAAGTTGCGGCCATGTAGCGCTGCACCGGTCCGGCAAAGACGGTATGCGCGACCAGCAAGCCCAAAAGCCCGCCAACGGCCACATATGACAATATCGCGGGTGAGGGGGGGAGAGGTTCGTCCTCGGGGCGCTCGATGCTTTGCGCCTTCCAGAACACGATGCTGCCTGCACGGGCAAACCCGACGACGCTGATAAGGCTGGCCGACAGAACGATGGCCCAAATCCAGACCATTGCCGGCGTGGAATAGGCTGCATCAAGGATCATCAGCTTGCCCACAAATCCCGACAAAGGCGGCAGACCTGCCATCGCGATCGCCGCGACAAAGAACAAACCGGCGGTCAGGGCCGCCCCCCCGACAGGAGGGGCCGCCACCAGATCTACGTTGGCGCGCCCCGTGCGGACAAGATCGACGATCAGGAACAGCGCGCCCGCGGCCAATGTCGAATGGACGATATAATACAAGGCTGCTGCGATGCTGTCGGGCGTGAACATGGCAATCGCGACCATGACCATTCCCATCGATCCGATAACGGCAAAGGCCACAAGGCGGTCAAGCTTGCCTGCCGCCAGTACTCCAACCATCCCGATGGCCAGCGAAATAAGCGCCGCTGGCAGAAGCAAAGCGCTGTGCAAATCCGCCGTCACCGCAAGATCGGGTGGAAAAACGATCGTATAGACCCGGATGATCGCATAGGCACCCACCTTGGTCATGATGGCAAACAGGGCTGCAACAGGTGCCGGGGCTTCTGCATAGCTTGACGGAAGCCAGAAATGCAGCGGCACGACCGCTGCCTTGATGGCAAAGACCAGCAACAGCAGAATGGCGGCAACCCTGATGCCGACCGTGGTGTCAGCACTGACCAGATTTACGCGCTGCGCCAGATCGGCCATGTTCAGAGTGCCGGTTTCCGCATAGATCGCGCCCAGTGCAAACAGGAACAGGGTGGACCCCAGAAGGTTGAACAGCACGTATTGCACCCCCGCCCGCAACCTGACATTGCCGCCAGCGTGGATCATCAAACCATAGGATGCGATCAGAAGTACTTCGAAAAAGACGAAAAGGTTGAACAGGTCGCCGGTCAGAAACGCACCCATGATGCCCATCAGCTGGAACTGGAACAGCGCGTGAAAATGCCGTCCGCGGTCATCCCATCTCGATCCGATGGAATATAGCAGCACAAACAGCGCAAGCACCGCGGTCAGCAGCACCATCAACGTGGAAAGCCGGTCAGCGACCAGCACAATGCCGAAAGGCGCAGCCCAATCACCCAGTTGATAAAGCGTGATCGTGCCATCGGATGCCTGCCAGGCAAGACCTGCGGCAATGGCGATCACCATCGAGACGCCGGCTATCGAAAAGACCCGCTGGATGCCGATATGATATCGTGCGGCCAACACGATAAACGGGGCCAGAATGGCGGGCAGGATAACGGGGGCGATGATCCAGTGAATCATGTCGCGTCCTCCGTCCTGGTCAAAGATGCGTCCGAAGGCGGTTCAATCTGATCGTCCACATGGTCATCGTCCGAGCCGAGATAAGCGCCCAGCGCAATCATGACGACAACAGCCGTCATCCCGAAGGAAATCACAATCGCAGTCAGAACCAGTGCCTGCGGCAGCGGATCAGTATAGGTTGAAACGCCTTCCGTCAGGATCGGTGGGGCCGCCACCGTCAACCGGCCAGACGCAAACAGAAACACATTGACCGCATAAGTCAGCAGCGACACGCCAAGGATCACAGGAAACGTGCGCAACCGGAACACCAGATACAATCCGGCGGCAGTCAGAATGCCGATGGCAGAGGCGACAAGAAGTTCCATTCTACACCTCCTTCTGCGCGAGGCGCAGGTCGGCTTGTGGGTCGTCCCGTGACGGGTCGATATCCATCGGGTGATCGCTGTCGGGAACGTGCGCACGCCGTGCTAGGCGCGAAAAACTTTCCAGTGACAACATGACGGCACCGACCACGGCCAGAAAAACACCCAGATCAAAGGCTGCTGCCGTGGCCAGTTCGAACTTTTCAAAGGGTGGGATGCGGACATAGGTGAAATCCGATGTCAGGAATGGTTTGGTGAAGAACCACGATCCGATACCGGTCAACCCCGCCACCAGAACACCGGCACCAATGACGCCGTGATAGGGATAGCGCAACCTGTCCGAAGCCCAGTTGAAACCGCTGGCCATGTACTGCATGACCACCGCGATCGATACCACCAGACCGGCAATAAAGCCGCCACCGGGTTCGTTGTGACCGCGCAGGAAAATGTAGAATCCGACCATCAGAACAACCGGCATGATGACCCGCGTCAGCACAACCATCATCATCGGGTGCATGTCTCCCGAGCGTGGCTGGTCGGGCTTGCGGTTCAGCAGGCGCGCCCGGACAGGTCCGGACAATAGCGTTTCGGTCAATGCATAGATCAGCAGTGCGGCAATCCCCAGAACGATGATTTCGCCATAGGTGTCAAATCCGCGGAAATCGACCAGAATAACGTTCACAACGTTCGTGCCGCCGCCACCCTTGTAGGAATTGGCAAGGTGGAACTCCGAAATCGGTGTCGTGACGGCATCGCGCAGCAGGTAATGATAGGAAAGCGCCATTGCGCACAGGCCGCCGGCCACGGCAATGAATGTATCGCGCGTGCGGCGCAACACAGTGCTTTCGACCGGTGTGCGATTTGGCAGAAAGTTCAGCGCCAGAAGCAGCAGGATGATCGTGACCACTTCTACGGTGATCTGGGTCATCGCCAGATCGGGCGCGCTGAAATAGACAAACCCGATCGAAACGACCAGACCGACGATTGCGATCAGGATCAGCGATAGCATGCGGTTGCGGTGCAGGAACACCAGACCGCAGGTTGCAGCCACCAGCATCAGCCAACCCAGGATTGGAATCGGGCCCGAAGGTTGCATGATCCGCGTCGCGCTGCCGACGGTCCCGGTTGTCCAGGCGTAGAACCCTGCGCTTAGAACGGTCACAGCCATAATCGCGCCATAGCGAGAAAACGCACCATCGTGCAGCGTGTTGATGACACGCTGCGCCAGCCCGACGACTGCAGTAATAATCGCGTCGAAAATAACCTTGGCTTCTGGCCGGGGGGCGGCATCCCACATTCTCAGGGCCGGGCGGTAGGCGGCAAGCAACAGCAAGCCGCCGACCGTCGCAACAATCGACATGTAAAGGGCAGGTACCAGACCATGCCAGATTTTCAGATAGGCTTTTGGCATTTCGGCGGCGTCACCCAATACGGCTGCAGTGACAAGGCGCACCAGCGGCTCTGCCAGAAACGGCGCCACGCCGATGGCAACAACCAGAATAACCAGAATTGCAGGTGGCAACCAAAGCCCCGAGCCGGGATCATGAGGCTGCGCCGGATAATCGTCGCGGACCGGCCCCAGAAACACGTGCCCGATCAGCCGGAAGCAATAGGCGGCAGAAAAAAGCGAACCCAGAACCGCAAGTCCGGGCACCAGCCACCACGTGTTGAACAGGACGGTGTGCGTTGTTTCCTCAAGCATCATTTCCTTGGACAAGAAGCCGTTCAGCAACGGGATACCAGCCATGGAAAGGGCCGCCAGTGTCGCAATGCCGAAGGTCACGGGCATCAGGTGGCGTAACCCGCCAAGCCTGCGGATATCGCGGGTGTGGGTTTCATGATCAATGATGCCTGCGGACATGAACAACGCAGCCTTGAATGTTGCATGGTTCAGAATGTGGAACACGGCAGCCATAGCGCCGAACGCGGTTCCCGTGCCCAGCAACATGGTGATCAGGCCCAGGTGGCTGACGGTTGAGAACGCGAGCAGCGCCTTCAGGTCATGTTTGAACAGCGCAATCACAGCCCCCAGCACCATCGTGACCAAGCCGGCCGTGGTGACAATGACGAACCATTCCGGCGTGCCCGAAAGCACCGGCCACATACGGGCCATCAGAAATATTCCGGCCTTCACCATCGTTGCGGAATGCAGATAGGCCGATACCGGGGTCGGCGCGGCCATGGCGTGGGGCAACCAGAAGTGAAAAGGAAACTGCGCGGATTTGGTGAAACAGCCCAGCAGGATCAGGATCAGGGCGGGCAGATACAAGGGCGAAGCCTGGATCAGTTCACGGTTCTGCAAGATCACGCTCAGATCATAACTACCCGCGATCTGGCCCAGAATAAGCATGCCACCAATCATCGCCAGCCCGCCCATGCCGGTCACAGCCAGCGCCATACGGGCGCCTTGCCGCCCTTCGGGCAGATGTTTCCAATACCCGATCAACAAGAAGGATGAAAGCGACGTAAGTTCCCAGAAAATCAGTAATAGCAGTATGTTATCGCTTAGAACGATGCCGACCATCGCGCCCTGAAACAACAGCAGATAGGTAAAGAATTCGCCCATATTGTCCTCGCGCGCGAGATAAAAACGCGCATAGGCAATAATCAGCAATCCGATGCCAAGGATAAGACCGGCAAAAAAGAACCCCAACCCGTCCAGCATCAACGTAAAGTTCAGCCCGAGCGAGGGAATCCAATCGGCCCGTGCCATCACGAAATCGCCGGCAAGGACCGTCGGCAGATTGGTGAGCAATCCGATAAATGCCGCGAGTGAGACGGTGAAGGTGACGCCTGCACAAGCCTGGCGTCCAGCGGAATTCATCAACCCGGGCAAGAGCGCGCCCAGAAAGGGCAGGGCAACGACAAGGAAAAGAGACACGTGAACTCCTGATCTGTGGGCCGGACAGTTTCCCCTATTTGTGACAGTTTGCGCGCAACCTCAAGAGAAACCGACAAAAACTGTCATGAATTCATGCCCTGTCTTTGTGACAGCATAAGTCGCTTGGCGCGTGATTGAGAAGTGTTAATGCGCGTTTATTCCGGCCTTCGAGCCATTATTGCGTGCCAAAAAGCAGGGTGATGACGGGGGTCAAAGCGGGTACTGGCTGTACCGCACCAAGCTAAGGCGAAATCAACTGGACGCCGGGCATGCGCGAGATTTCCAGAACGTCTTCTTCGTAGATATCGGTCAGCTCGCCAACCAACGCGTCCGTCCATCCCGGCAGGTCCAGTTCCTCGACGATTTCATCTTCCAAAGCGAATTTGTCCAGAAACGCGGATATCACCCGACGGCGCTGGACCTCGGTCATCGCAGGATGCGATGTCAGATAGGTTTCAAAACGTGCCATGCCTTGCGGGCTGATGATGTCGGACAACAGGTCATAGGCGCCCTCGATTTCTGAAAAGGGCTCCATACCGGCCATATCCCTGACGATCTGGGACCAGATCATCGGCGTATCCTCGTTGCACCAGACGGTGACAGATATTCCGGGGTTTGCTTCCTTTATGTCGCGGATCGTATTGGACCAGCGCAGTTCGCGCGGGTCCGCGCCGTCAAGAAAATCGTGCAGTTCGTCCTTGGGGGATTCCTTGTAGATCGCTGGCAAAAAGCTTCCCGGATCGCGCAGCCCCATGAACATTTCAACCTCGTCATCGGGAAAAAGCTGCTGAAAGTGCGACATGCGTTCGGCTGCGGTCGGATATATTTTCCCGCGCCGTACCGCCGCTCTGGGCGCGCCGAAAAAATTTGTGTTGGACAGGATCACGCGGTCGGCGGTTTCTTCATCCAGTATGGCATCCAGCAACACTTCGCGGGCATCGGGGTCTGCCGCTGACTTGCGCATCGCAATCAGCGTCTGACGCAGTAATTTTCGGTATTTTCCCGGTCCGGGCACCGCAACGCCCAAATCCGAAAAAGCCTGTTTGTTCTTCAACAGGCACTTCATCAACCGCTCTTCGTCTGTGTAGTGCGCGCCAGTGTGAACGATAACCTGCATGACACTCCGCAGAAGTTTGAGATGACTGGCGGCAAGTATATCGGGTTTGCGGGCGAACGGAACCGGTTTTGCATCTGAAGGGTGCGGGGCAGGGGATCGGCCAGCGCATCAGCCCTTATCAACTCCATTGACTCGTGATGATAGTTGTTTCATTCTCGTATTGTCTGTTTCACACAGCGAAACAGCATTCACAATGGGAGAGGAGGCCCGGGATGAAACATCTATTCCTGACAACGACATTGATCCTTGGAGTGCCGTTATCTGCAGCGGCTCAGGATGTTACGATCAAGATGGGCCACGCGGCTTCGTCACAGCATGTTTTCCACGAAGGACTCGAGATTTTTGCGGCCAAGGTGGCGGACAAGACAGGCGGCTCTGTCGCGGTCGAGGTTTTCGGTGATCGCCAACTTGGGGATGACAAGCAATTGCTTGAAGGCTTGCAAATCGGCCTGATCGATGGCGCGCTGGTGTCTACGGCCACCTTGCCGCTGGTGCTGGAACTGGGCGGGTTCGATGCGCTGCAACTGCCATTCGTAACATCCAGCTACCAACAGATGTCTGATGTGCTGACCTCTGATCTGGGTGCCGAGCTGCTGGCGACGCTGGACGACAAGTCGATCAAGGGCGTGGGTTTTATCGAAGCAGGTCAGCGGCATTTTCTTGCCAAGGGCGACGCAGTGATGTCGGCCGATGATTTTGCGGGTTTGAAAACGCGCATCGTGCCAATCCCGTTGCACAAGGCCACGTGGGAAGCCATCGGCGTGAACCCTATCGGCATGGCCTATGGCGAGGTTTATTCCGGTCTGGAAACGGGAACCATCGATGCGGTTGAAATCAACCTTTCCTCGATCCGGTCCGAAAGCCTGTTTGATGCGGCGAAACAGGTCACGTTGACAGGCCACTATTTTTGGCCGGGCGCGATTATGCTGTCGGCCAATGTCTGGGACGGCCTGACAGACGATCAAAAGGCAGCGATAGAAGAGGCCGGGCGTGAAACAACTGCGCAAGCCTATGCTTTGTCCGCAAGCCAGGAGGCGGATACAACCGCGTTTCTTGAGGATAACGGTGTGACGATAAATGAAATGTCTGATCTGGACGCGATGAAGGCCAAGACATCGTCTGTTGTCGAAACCTGGACCGCCAAGGACCCGCTGGTTGCCCGCATCGTTGACGCGCTGAAATCAGGGAGCTGACGGATGGCGGTCAATGTCTATCGCTGGAGCGAACTGCCAAAGGAATCCGTGCGCCAAGGCGTTTCGCGCACGGCCTTTCGCGGCGATGGTGCGATTATGGTGATGAACTGGCTTGAGCCGGGAATGGAGAAAAAGCCCCATTCCCATCCGTTTGAACAGCTTGCCTATATCCTGTCGGGCCGCGTGCGTTTTGAGATCGGCGATGATGTGGTCGAGGCGGGCGCGGGTGATGTGCTGCGTATCCCGCCCGATGTGGTGCATTGCGGAGAGGCGCTGGGCGATGAAGTTGCGGTGAACCTTGATGTATTCGCGCCGCCGCGCAAAGATTATCTGCATCTTACCGAATATCAGGAAGCCGACTTTACCTGAAACGTGTGGTCCGGTGTTCGTGCCGGGCCACATGCAAATCATAACAGGCACCAAAAGGATAAGTGGGCGTGATCTGCTTTGATCGCGACACCCGTCAAGACAGGTGCGTTCGAGTGTTAGGAACGTTTCGAACATGCAAAGACTGATCCGATCCGTGCTAAGTGGCCTGCTGATCACATTGATCGGAGCGCTACTAGTGCTGATGACTGCACAGATCGTAATGCGCTACGGCTTTAATTCTTCGCTTTTGTGGGCAGAAGAGATGTGCCGCTACATGCTGATCTGGCTGGCGTTTTTGGGTGTTGCGATGTCCTATGAACGCGGTGAAGTCGCGGCACTAACGTTTGTCTCCAACGCCTTGTCACGGCGCCCGGCCCTTTTGCTGGCGATGTTCACCTTTGCGCTGTCGCTCGCGGCATGTCTGCTGCTTGTCTGTTACGGATGGCGCTTTGCCGATCTTGCGGGTGGTTCCCGTATTCCGGCGATGCGGTTCATTCTTGACGATTTGTTCGGTGCAGATGCGCCGCAAGCCCCGACGATTTTCTGGATTTACATCGCGCTGCCATTCGGTATGGCGCTGGTCGCGCTGCGACTGGCGGCCGACATTGTTCTTTGCGCACGCGCCCTTGCACACGGCGAAACGCTGGGTGATGCGCTTGACCGTCGTATGGGGGCCACACCACAATGACCCTTTATCTTTTCGCCTTTGTTGTCTGTCTGGTGATCGGTGTGCCGATTGCCTTTGCGCTGTGCATTGCGTCCATTACCTATCTGATGGTTTTTGACCAATGGCACCTTATGATCGGTTTTCCGCAGAAAATGATCGCGGGCATCGATAATTTCGTGCTGCTGACAATCCCGTTTTTCATTCTGGCGGGCAATCTGATGAATTCTGCCGATTTGACCCGTCAGATCGTGCGCTTTGCCCAGATGCTGGTGGGGCGGGTGCGAGGCGGGTTGGCGGTGGTGAACGTGCTGTCTTCGATGATGTTTTCCGGCGTGTCCGGCGCTGCGACAGCAGAGGCGTCCGCGATCGGGTCGGTGATGATCCCTGCCATGCGCCGCGATGGGTATCGCGCCGAATACGCGGCCGCGCTTACGGCTGCCGGATCGATCCTTGGTCCGATGGTGCCGCCTTCGCTGGCTTTGATCCTTTATGGTGTGCTGACCAGTACGTCGATCTCCAGCTTGTTTCTGGCGGGGATTTTTCCGGCGTTTGTTCTGTGCGGGCTTCTGGTTCTGTATACGGTCTGGCGCGCGCGGGTCGAAGAGCACCCGATGCCGGACCCTGTCGCCAGTCATGAACGCATTGGCCTGACCATTCGCGCGCTCCCGGCTTTGCTGCTGCCCGTGATCATCGTCGGCGGGATCAAATCGGGTGTGTTCACACCTACCGAGGCAGCGGCGATTGCGGCGCTCTATGCACTGCTGATCGGCGTCTTTCTTTACCGCACATTGTCCGGCGCGAAAATTGCGCGGGCTTTTTATGACACTGCAACCATGACCGCAGGCGTCATGCTGATCGTTGCGGTCGCGTCGATGACCTCGTTCATTCTGGGTATCGAGAACATTCCACGCGCCATTGCCCAGGGAATGCTGGAAATCAGCGACAGGCCTTGGGTTCTGATCCTTTTGCTGAACCTTGTCTTGCTGATCCTCGGGCTGTTTCTTGAACCGCTTGCGGCACTTGTTCTTGCGATGCCTATCCTGAACGAGATATTCCCGCTTCTTGCGATCGATCCTGTGCAGTTCGGCATCATGGTGGTGCTGAACCTGATGATCGGGATGATCACGCCACCGGTCGGGTTGTGCCTGTTCATCGTGGCGGCAATCAGCAAGGAACCGTTGGAAAAGGTGGCGATGGCGATCTTGCCGATGATTGGCCTTGCTTTGATTGTGCTGCTTTTGGTCGCTTTCGTGCCGGCCCTCACTTTGTCGCTGCCAACATGGCTGGGAGGCTGAATATGATCGATAGCAAGAACTCGAACACGACGAACCAGTCCACGGTCGCGGCCTTTGCGATACTGGAGGAAATGGCGCAGCATTCCGAAGATTCCCGCGTGACAGATATCGCTGCGGCGCTGGGTATGCCGCGCACACGTGTCTTTCGCTATCTTCAGACGCTTGTTCAACTGGGATATGTCCGTCAGGATCCGGCAACCGACCGTTATCGGTTGACGCTTAAACTGTTTCATCTTGGGCAGGCCATCGCTGACGGTACGCAATTGACCAGCGTGGCACGGCCCGTCATGGCGGCTTTGCGCGATGCGGTGGGGCAGACGGTTACTTTGTCGATCCCGGAACAAGACGGGATGCGTGTGATTGATATTGTACGGGTGGAAACGCCTGTGCAGATCGTTACCAAACCCGGCGCGCTTTTGTCGTTGCATGCCTCTGCCCAGGGCAAGATCGCACTGGCATGGGGCGATCCGATGTATCGCGCGCGTATTCAGGCCGCGTTTGCCGCTGATGAAGTCGCATTGCAGGGACGTGACATGATCTGGCTGGATGCCGAGATTGCCCATGCCCGCAAGACCTGTTGGGCTGTGGCACCCGAAGAAACACTGCCCGGGGTCAACGCCATTTCCGCCCCGATTTTCGACAAGGACGGACATCTGGCCGCCACGATCACCATCGTCGGGTCGGTTCTTCACATCGCCCCCGACCCGTCCGAGCATTACATTGCGTCGGTCTTGGGCGCTGCGCGCGAAATCTCGACCGATCTTGGACTAATGGAGTATCCGGTATGACGCGACATTCACTTGCCATCGATATCGGAGGCACATTTACCGATGCTGTTATGTTGTCGTCAGACGGGGAAAGCTATGTTGATAAAACTCTGACAACGCATGACAATCTTCTGGAAGGGTTCTTTCGCGGGGTCGAACTGGTAACGTCCAGGGCCGGTATCGCGCCCAGGGATGTGGACGATGTCGTGGTTCATGCCACCACGGTCGTAACCAATGCCCTGATCGAGAGGAAAGGCCCGCCTGTGGCTCTGTTGCTGACCGAAGGGTTTCGCGATGTGCTCTATATCCGCGAAGAGCACCGCTATGACATGTACGATCCGCAAATCGAGTTCGCCGAACCGCTGATTCCGGCCGAACGGACTTTTACGCTGAAAGAACGCACATATGCGGATGGTAGCATCGAAACCCCGGTGAATGCCGATGCCGTGCGCGACGTGATCGAACAATGCCGCGCCAAGGGTATCGTTTCAGTAGCGGTCTGCTTTCTGAACAGCTACCGGAACGGCGCGAACGAGGAAGAGGTGCGACGTATCTTTGCCGAGGAAGCGCCAGATATCTATGTCTCGCTCTCGTCCGTGATCGCGCCGCAAATGCGCGAGTATCTGCGCGCCTCTACGGTGGCGATCAATGCCTACACGGTGCCGATTACCCGCCCCTACCTGTTGGCGCTGGTGCAGGAACTGGAACAGCGCGGCTTCCGGCAACAACCCCTTATCATGCTGTCAAACGGGGGCGTGATCGGTGCCGACCGTGCCAGCACAATGCCCGTGCGGATGATTGAAAGCGGCCCTGCCGCCGGGGCGCTGGTGGCATGCTATTTCAGCCGCATTTTCGATATTCCAGACCTGATATCGTTCGATATGGGCGGGACGACGGCCAAGGCCTGCATCGTACAGGGGCACGAACCGTTGGTAACCGGCACATTCGAGGTGGACAGACGGTACCGGTTCAAGCCCGGGTCGGGCATGCCGATCACCGTACCATCGATCGACATGATCGAAATCGGTGCCGGCGGCGGTTCGATCGCATCGGTGGATGATCTGGGCCTGTTGCGTGTCGGGCCGCAAAGTGCGGGTTCGATGCCCGGCCCGGCCTGTTATGGTCGTGGCGGACAGGATGCCTGCGTTACCGATGCCGATCTGGTTCTGGGCATACTGAACGCGGATCGCTTTCTTGGGGGCGACATGCAGTTGGATCTTGCCGCATCGCAGGCGGCGTTCGATCGGTTGGGGGATGCGCTGAACCTGCCACGAAATCAGGCCGCATGGGGCGTCTTCGAAGTGGTGTGCGAACAGATGGCGGCTGCCACGCGAACCCACGCCACGGAACGGGGTATCGATTATCGCGGCTTGCCTTTGCTGGCGTTTGGCGGCGCGGGGCCTGTCCATGCCTGCATGGTTGCGGAACTTACGGAAAGCACCAAGGTCATCTACCCGCCGCTTGCGTCTGTCCTGTCCGCATTCGGCACGTTGGTGACGCCGGTTCAGATTGATCTTGTCCGCTCCAACGTGACCACGCTTGATACGCTGGACTGGGATAGTGTGGGTGGCGTTCTGGACAGCATGACAGACGAAGGAACTGCCGCATTGACCGAGGCCGGGATGCAGCGCGACGAGATCACGTTCGGGTTTTCGGTTGAAATGCGATATCTTGGCCAGCAATCCGAAGTGCGTATCGCCCTGCAAGACGACCCGCGCCGAGCCCGTGACACCGTTGCGATCAAGGCCCTGTTCGAGGCGGAATATCTGCGGCAATACGGTTTGAAACTGGACGGTATGAAGATTGAGATCGTCAGTTGGCTGGTCACTGCTTCGGGTATCCAGCCAGACCGCAGCGCAAAGAAACAGGCGCATGCGGAGATTGGTCAGGGCGTGGAAACACGGCCGGTGCACCTGCGCGACGGCATTCGCGATGTTGCGGTGTGGCAACGCGCTACGATCACGGCGGACGACCTGATCACTGGTCCCGTCATCATCGAAGAACGCGAAACGACGATCTTTGTACTGGAAGGCTGGGATGTGAGCCTGCATTCCAGCGGCAGCCTTGTGGCACGCAAAACAGGAGAGAAATGATGGACGGGGTAGAACTTCAGATCCTGTGGAGCAACTTGATCGGTATTGTCAGCGAGCAGGCGCGCGCGCTGCAACGTATCGCCTTCAGCCCCATCGTGCGCGAAGCGGGCGATCTGGCAAACGGGCTTTTTGACGAACAGGCGCGGATGGTGGCGCAGGCCGTAACTGGGACGCCGGGACACATCAATTCGCTTGCTGCGGCTGCGGGCAACCTGCTGAAGAGCTATGATCCCAAGGATTTGAAACCCGGAGATGTGCTGATCACCAATGATCCGTGGATGTCGGCTGGACACTTCTTTGACATCACCGTCTTGTCACCGATTTTCCGCGCAGGGCGGATCATCGGGTATGCCGGATCGACCATTCACCATTCTGATATCGGCGGCTATGGCATCGGGTCGGGTGCGCGCGACATCCACGAAGAAGGTTTGTGGATACCGACAATGAAACTGTATGACGAGGGCCGCCCGAACGAAACACTGTTCGCGATTATCAAGCGCAACGTGCGCACGCCGGATGCGCTGATGGGCGATCTGGGGGCGCAGGTGTCATCCGGCATTATCGCATCAGAGCGGTTGAATGCCCTGTGCGACCGCTACAAGCTTGACGATATTTCGACGCTGTCCCAGGAAATCATCACCCGGTCCGAAGTGGCCACCCGCGATGCCATCCGGAAACTGGCGGGTGGCACCTATCACGGGTCGTCCAGATTTGACGTGCCGGGTGGTGAAGTGATCGAATTGAAAACCGCTGTCACAATAGACGCAGAGAAAGGCGAGATCGAAGTCGACTTTGAAGGCTCCAGCGGGCCCAGTCCGATGGGCATCAACGTGGTCCCGGCTTACACGCACGCCTATGCAACCTTTGCAGTACGCTCGACCCTTAACCCTGACCTGCCCAACAATGCCGGATCGCTGTCACCGATCAAGCTCAAGCTGCCCGAAAGCTGCGTGGTGAACGCGAAGTACCCGTCGCCGGTCAATGCCCGGCATGTTGTTGGCATGTATGTCCCGTTTCCGATCCTCAAGGCGCTAGCGCAGGTTGTCCCGGATGCGGTTCTGGCCGAAGGGTCTGGTGCTGTCTGGACGGTTCAAATTCAGGGGCGCGATGCGGAAGGCAAGCCGTTCACGTCTTCGATGTTCAACTATTCCGGCGGCATGGGCGCGCGCGCGACCAAGCCGGGTATTTCGGCGGTCTGCTATCCGACGGGCGTGTCCGCAGTTCCGGTAGAGGTTCTGGAAGCATCCTATCCCATTGCGTTTACCTGCAAAGAGCTGGAGCATGGCACAGGTGGTGCGGGCCGGCAGCCAGGGGGTGACGGTCAAAGGATCGGCTATAGAATGCGTACGGACCAGCCATGGCTTTTGAATACGATCCCATCGCGGCTGACTGCCGGACCAGAAGGCCTGAACGGCGGCGGTGATGGCAAGGCCGGTCAGTTCATGATCAATGGTGAACCCGTGACAGATACGCGCAAACGCGAAATGCGCCGGGATGACGAAGTGATGATGGTGACGCCGGGTGGCGGCGGTTACGGAGCTGCTTGATGGATATGCGTGCCAGTTTTGCGCGGGATCTGCGGGCGCGCAAGATCATCGCGGGGACGTTCATCAAGTCGAACGATCCCGCAGTGGTCGAGATTTTGGGTCATGCCGGGTTCGATTTCGCCATTCTGGACGCGGAACACGCCGCTTTTGATCGCGCCGATGTGGCGCTTATGGCGCTGGCTGCGCGCGCTGCCCGTCTGCCTTTGATGGTGCGCATTCCGGAAGCGACCGGCGCTTGGATCGCAACGGTTCTGGATGCAGGCTGTGCCGGCGTGATGGTGCCGCAGGTCAAAAATGCGGCTTCTGCGCGCGACCTTGTAGGATTGATGCGATACGGGCCGGACGGCATGGGGTTTTCACCATCCACGCCCGGTGCCGAATACGGAACGCGGGGCATTGCGCTACATCTGGAACGGCAGCCCGAAGAAACCGTTCTGATATGCCAGATCGAAGAACCCGGCGCCGTCGAGGAAGCAGGGAAAATCGCTGCGGTCAGCGGTGTGGACGGGGTGCTTGTGGGGCCGGTGGACCTTGCCGTGTCAATCGGATCACATGATCCCGCATCGGACGCGGTTACAGGGCTGTGCCGGCAGGCCATCAGCGCCGGTGTTGCTGCACAAAAGGCTGCGGGGCTGTTTCTGACCGATCTTTCCAAACGTGCGGATTGGCAGAATTCAGGCGCGACCGTGTTCGTTCTGGGAAGTGATCAGGCCTATCTGATGCGCGCTGCGAAAGCTGCGCTGGACGCGTTCAAAAGCGGGTAACGGGCGGGCCGATCGGCTAGTCTTCGGGCAACAGGCCGGAATTGATCTCCTTGATCAGCCAGTTTTCGAACTCCTTGACCAGTCGATCGTTGCCGCCCTGCGCACATGTCATCATCCAGTAGCCGCGATTGGAACTGACGGTGCTGCCCGGCAGGACGCGCAATGCGCCGCTGGCAATGTGATCCTGCGCACTGAACGTGCTGACCAGAGCAAGGTTTGGGCTGCGCAAGATCATTTCCACGGCAAGGTGTTCCGCACTGACGCGGGCACCGCGGCTCAGGTCTAGCCCGACCAGCCCCTGCTGGACACACCATTGGCGCCAACTGAATTCACCTGATTGCGGTCCGTTGCGATGTGCAATGTGAAGCAGATCTGCCTTGGCAAGATCGTCAAGTGATGGCGCAGTTCCGGAAAATATCGGATGATCCGCCCGCCCCAGAACGCCACAGGTATCTTCGAATAGCAGTGTCCACTGCCCTGTTTCGGGGCGCTTGTCGGAATGTACGATCACCACGTCCGCATCATCCTGTTCTTTCGGACTATGGGACGGTTCAATGTGCAGATCGATTTCGGGATGTCTCGTGCCAAATTGCATGACCCGGGCGCTCAGCCACAAAACGGCAAAGGAGTAGGCGGCGCTGATCCGCAATGTACCGGTCATCGAGGACCGCAGCAGCCTGTCTGCTTGCCGGATGCGTGTGAACGCATCGCCCAAGCCATCAATGATTTCGGACCCCAGAACCGTGGGGCGGAAAATGCCGGCCTGTCGGTACACCAGATCCCTGCCTGCGGCCGCTTCCAGGTCCTTCAGGCGGTGACTGATTGCGGCGGGTGTCACGTGCAGTTCCCGCGCAGCAGCCGACAGGGTTCCGTGGCGGACAACGGCTTCGAATGCGCGCAGGGCGGTCATGGACGGAGCATTGGGAATTGGCGCTATCCTTTTACCTCAGGTAAAAACGAAGTGTCGCAATTGTCAATTTCGGAATCGCGGCAACGGGGTCACAATTTGATGATGAACATCGCGCTTGATCCCGAAACGACAGCTGCAACCCTGAAGCAGGGAAGGCATGATCTTTACCGTGCGCGTCAGGATCACGTGCGCGCGGGAATGCGCGCACAGGATGTTGCCGTCATGGTGATCTGCGATGCCAATCATATCCGGTACATGACCGGATCCAGCAATATGATGCTATGGGGATTGCGATCGCCATCGCGGTATTTGCTGGCGTTCGCCGACGGCCCGGTGATCCTCTACGATTCTCCCGGCGCGGCGCATCTGGCGGCGGGATTGCCCACAATAACCGAAGTGCGCGCGGCACAGGGGCTGGATTATATCGGATCCGGAGGAGATATCGCGGCGGCTGCTGATCGGTTCGCGGATGAAATTCTGGGTGTCATTCTTGGTGTCGATCCGGAAATCGACAGGGTACACATTGATCGGCTGCCATGGCAGGCGGTGGACGCGGTGCGCGCCCGCGGCTTGCACGTGGCCGATGCGTTAGAGCCATTGTGCCTGACGCGCGCGATCAAGCTGGATATCGAACTGCCCTATATCCAAGAGGCAATGCGGCGTGTCGAAACAGGCGTTGCGCGGCTTGAGTCCAAAGCAGAGCCGGGTATGAGCGAAACCGAAACCTGAGCGGAATTTCACTACACGCTGATGGCCAAGGAAGGCCAGTACGTCTCGACGCGTTTGTTCCAGTCCGGCCCCAATACCTACCCCTATTTTCAAGAGGCAGGCGGGCGCCTGCTGGAACGGGGGGATCTGCTGTGTCTGGATACCGATGCGCTGGGGTTTGAAAACTATGCCGTGGATTTTTCGCGCACGTTTCTGTGCGGTGAGGGCAAGGCCAGCGATGATCAACGACTGCTCTATTCCCGCGCCCGCGAACAGCTTGAACACAATGCCGAACTGCTGGGGCCGGATGTCGAGTTTCGCGCGCTTGCGGAAAAGGCCTGGGTGATCCCGCAAGAGCATCAGGCCAGCCGTTACTATTGTATCGGCCACGGTCTGGGGCTTGCGGGCGAATGGCCCAATATTCCCCATCACGATCCTGACGGCGGCGAATACCCGCTGGATGGTATGCTGAAACCGGGCATGATCATTTGCCTGGAAAGCTATATCGGCTGGGACCGAAGCCATGAAGGCGTCAAGCTGGAAGATCAGTTTCTGATCACACAGACCGGTGCCGAACGTATGTCCAATTACCCATTCGATGACCGCCTGCAAGGGCGCATGATTTAACTCGCAACCAACCAAAACAGGGAAATGGAAATGAAACAGGAAAGACTCTCGAAACTCAGGAATATGGCCAGATCCGTCAAAGCCGGCCAGTTGGACCGCCGCGAATTCATGACACTGGCCAGCATCTGGGGCGTCGGCGCGGCCGCCGCATCCGGTATGTTGGGCATGACACTGGCAACCCCGGCACGTGCACAGGACGCAAAGCGCGGCGGCGTGCTGCGGATCGGTCAGCAAATTCTGGATATCAACGATCCACGAACCTATGACTGGCCACAAAAGTCCAATGTCGCGCGCCAGTTCTGCGAACCGTTGGTAAGGTGGGAAGCAGACGGGTCGTTTTCTCCTTCGCTGCTGACTGCCTGGGAAGTCAGTGATGATGCGTTGACCTACACGTTGCAGGTGCGTCAGGACGCAACCTGGAACAATGGCGATGCGTTCACGGCAGATGATGTTGTTTTCAACATTCGCCGAATGGCGGATGCCACGGTCGAGGGCAACTCAATGGCGGCTCGTCTGGGCGCCTTGCGAGATGGCGATGCAACCGAGGCGGCGGCGGGTGCCGTTGAAAAGGTGGACGATTTCACTGTCCGTCTGAACCTGTTCCGCCCTGATATTTCGTTGATCCCGTCCTTTGGGGATTATCCGGCGCTGTGTGTGCACCAATCATTTGCGGGCCAGTTGCAGGACGCGCCAATCGGAACCGGCGCCTTTGAACTGGTCGAATTCAATGTCGGTGGCTCTGCCATTTTGAAACGCCGTGAAAACGGGTCGTGGTGGGGTGGCGAAGCCTATCTTGACGGGCTGGAATTCATTGATCTGGGCAATGATGATGCGGCGTTTATCGCAGCGTTTGATGATGGCGCCATCGACATGAACGATGAAACGCAAAGCAATTCCGAAGAAGCGTTCAACGCACTGGGCCTGGAGCGGGGCGTGGCTTTGACTGCAACAACCGCTGTGGCGCGCATGAACACGCAACAGCCGCCGTTCGACAATCAGATGCTGCGCAATGCCGTGCAATTGGCTGTCGACAACTCGGTCGCGCTTGAACTGGCGATTGCCGGTC
The DNA here is from genome assembly GCF_003352045.1 of Sulfitobacter sp. JL08. Classification (NCBI taxonomy): domain Bacteria; kingdom Pseudomonadati; phylum Pseudomonadota; class Alphaproteobacteria; order Rhodobacterales; family Roseobacteraceae; genus Sulfitobacter; species Sulfitobacter sp. JL08. The sequence continues at coordinate 3,542,421 of NZ_CP025815.1, read as the reverse complement.
TGGGATCGGTTGCAGACAACCACCATGTTGCGCCGGTGCACCCGGAATATGCCAATGTACCACGCGCGCCCCATGATCCGGCCAAGGCCAAGGCCATGCTGGATGAAAGCGGGCACAGCGCAACGGAAATTGAACTGAATTCAATCGATGATGGCGAATTGAAAGATTTTGCCGATACGGTTGCCGCCCAACTGCGCGATGCAGGGTTCAACATCAAACGCCGCGTTCTGCCGGGTGCGACGTTCTGGAACGACTGGACCCAATACCCGTTCTCCACAACGTCATGGGGCGGACGCCCGCTGGGCGTCCAAGTCTATGCACTGGCCTATAAATCGGGCGAAGCGTGGAACGAAAGCGCCCATTCCAACCCGGAATTCGACGCAAAACTTGACGAAGCACTGGGTGTCTTTGACCCGGAACAGCGCCGTCCGTTGATGGCTGAACTGGAAAAAATGTTGCAGGACAGCGGCGTGATTGTGCAGGCCTATTGGCGCGAACTTGCGATGCATCATACCGCAGCACTCAAGGGGTATACCCGCCACCCGCTGCGCGAAATGCACCTTGAAAAGGTCTGGCTGGACATCTGATCCGGCTTTGTGCCGCCATATGCTGAATATGGCGGCACATATTTGACGCAACTGGAATTCAAGACATGAAAATTACCGCCATTCGGGCAACGCCCGTCAACATCCCGTTTCGTGCGCCCTATCGTTTCAGCTATGGCTCCATCGCGTCGCTGACCAAAACGGTGATTGAACTGGATACCGCTGACGGAGTCACCGGTTTGGGTGAATGTGCCGACGGTGACAGAAGTGCCGATGTCGTGGCGATGGGCGAAAGGCTGATCGGACTTGATGTGCGGGATATCCACCTTGCGCGCCAGAACTGTGTGCCCGGAATGGGCTATACCCCTTGGGATAACACCACGGCCGCGCGGCGCGCATTTGGCGGCATTGAAATGGCGATGTGGGATGCACGCGGCAAGATCGAAAAACTTCCGCTGGTCACGCTGTTGGGCGGTGCGGTGCGCGACAACATCCCTTTGACAGAGTATTTCAGCTATCGCGCACCCGGTGCCCAAGAAAATGGCGAGGCGACCCCGACAGAGGTCGCGCGATATTGCGCACATATGATTGAACGCCACGGTTCCCTGATTTTTGAGGGCAAGGTTGGCACGGTCGCTTTGTCAGAAGAGATTGATATGGTGCGCGAGGTGCGCGCCGCCATCGGGGATCGCGAGTTGCGGCTGGATGCCAATGGGGCGTGGACAGTTCCGACCGCACGTGATGCTTTGAACCGGTTTGCCCGGTTTGACATTACCTGGTTCGAAGAGCCGTGCGAAACATATAGCGAAATGGCGGCCCTGCGCACCCATTCCGCCTGTTCGTTCTCTGCTCATTCGATCAACCTGCCACAGGCTGTCGCGCTGGGATGTCCGGATGCGATTGTGACCAACATCAATGAACATGGCGGCATTTCTGGCACTCGCGATTTCATTGCTGCCTGCGCCGCCATGAATATCGGGTTTCGCTTTCATTCGGGCGAAACGGGTATTGCCAGCGCGGCCTACCTGCACATGACAGCGGCGTTGGACCATGTGCGCGGCGCCAGTCAAACGCTGTTTCACTGGTATGCTGACGATGTGATTGAGGGTGGCCCGCACAAATTGGAAAACGGGGTTGCGGCGGTGCCGGATGGCCCCGGTCTGGGTGTCACGATAGACCCCGTAGCCCTGCAAAGATGCCATCAGCGATATCTTGACGAAGGTCGCTTTCCCTCGGGTGCCCATGCCCCGAAGGGAAGTGGCTACGGCAGCTTTTTTCGTAAATCCTGAACCGGAGAAATCCAGAATGCCCCTGACCCTGTCACTTGACCAAGTGGAAACCGCTGCGCAGCAAACGATGTCTGCAAGCGGTGCCAACAAGATTCAGGCATCGGCTGTCGCCCGTTCGATCCGCGATGCCGAGGCCGAAGGAATTCGTGGCATCGGGTTGGGATATGTCCCCTATTATTGCCAGCACCTGAAGGTTGGTAAGATCAACGGCGATGCCGCCCCGATTGTTACGCAGCCTCTTCCCGCTTTGATCAGGGTGGATGCCGCGGACGGGTTCGCGCACCCGGCATTTGAAGCGGGCGAACAGGCCTTGATAAACGCGACGCAGCAAAACGGCATTGCCCTCATGGGGATATCAAATGCCTATGCCTGTGGCGTGCTCGGGTATTTCACCGGTCGTCTGGCGCGTGCCGGGCTTATGTCGATCATGACCGCGAACGCATCTTCCACGATGGCGCCCTGGGGTGGCAAGACACCGTTTTTCGGAACAAACCCGTGGTCTTTTGCGGCCCCGCGCGTGGGTGAACCATTGATTATTGATAGTTCGTCGTCGGCCACGGCTTTTGTTAATCTGGCCAATGCCGCGTCAGCCAACGAACCGATCCCGTCGACTTGGGCGCTGGATGCGAATGGTCAGCCGACAACGGATGCAAACGAAGCCATGGCAGGCTCCATTGCACCGGCGGGTGGGCACAAAGGGGCGGCGCTGGCCCTGATGGTCGAAGTTCTTGCCGCGGGGTTGACTGGCGCCAACTGGTCCTATCGTGCATCCTCTCTTGGGGATGATGTTGGCGGACCGCCACGACTGGGGCAAACCCTGATCGCGATCCGGCCAGATGGGCTGGGTCAAACCGGACACGCCGAACGTCTTGAACAGATGTTGGCCGACATGACGCAAGAGCCAAACACCCGCGTACCCGGCGACAAGCGCCATAGCGCGCGTGCCCGTGCCGACGCGCACGGCGTGGAAGTCGATGACGCCCTTGCCGGGCAGTTGCGTTCACTGGGCGCCTTGGTTTGACAGCATTCCTGGCTGGGCGTGTGCCACATTCCTTGCTGTGCTAGGATACAAACCGTGCCCGCGTTTTGTTGGCGAATGCAACAAGGGTCAGCATGACCGGCACCTCGACCAGAACGCCGACAACGGTTGCCAAGGCAGCACCAGAGTTCAATCCGAACAGGCTGATGGCAACCGCGACGGCCAGTTCAAAGAAATTCGACGTGCCGATCAGCGCGCATGGGGCCGCAATCCGGTGCGGTACTTTCAATGCAAAGGCGGCCGCGTAACCGACTGCAAAAATGCCGTAGCTTTGCAGAATGATGGGTACGGCGATCAGTATGATGATGAATGGTTTGGATACAATCACCTGCCCCTGCAGGCCAAACAGGATCATGACGGTTACGATCAGGCCAACGATTGAATAGGGTTTCACACGCGCCTGAAATGCCTCGATCGCGTCACTCGACCCAAGCCGGCGGCGTGTCATCAAACCTGCAAAAAGGGGCAGCGCGATAAACAGCAAAACCGACAGAACCAGCGTCGACCACGGCACGTTGATATCCGTAACACCCAACAGGAACGCCACAATCGGTGCAAAGGCGATGACCATGATCAGATCATTCACTGACACCTGCAAAAGCGTGTAGGTTTCATCGCCCCGCGTCAGTTGCGACCATACAAACACCATCGCCGTGCACGGCGCCGCGCCAAGAAGGATCAACCCGGCAATGTATTGCATCGCGTCTTCGGGTGGAATCCATGGTGCGAAAACATACTGGAAAAAAAGCACCGCCAAAGCGGCCATGGTGAACGGTTTGATCAGCCAGTTGACAACAAGTGTGATCAGCAATCCGCGGGGTTGTTTCGCCACATCGCGCAGCGATCTGGGATCAACGCCAACCATCATCGGATAGACCATTGCCCATATCAGCACAGCGACAACCAGATTGACGCTGGCCAGTTCCGCCGCTGCGACCGCATTGACCAGTTGGGGTGCAATATTGCCCAGAACGATCCCGCCCCCCATTGCCAATGCAATCCAGAGGGACAGGTATTTTTCGAAGATGTTCATACTGCAATCCCAGTCGTTTTTTGTGTTTTCAGTTGCAGCATCGCCAGCCAGCTGAGCCCTATCATGAATGCGGCGGTGCCCAAAGACAATGAAAGCCCCCCCAGTTGATAGGTCAGGCCGGACAGAACCGTGCCGACAAGACGTCCTGCTGCGTTGGACATGTAATAGAAACCGACATCCATCGTGACCCTTTTTTCATCTGTAAAGCTGAGGATCAGGAAAGAGTGCAGCGCCGAGTTGACGGCAAAGATGCCGCCAAACACCAAAAGACCCAGAACGATCGTCAAGGTCAGTGCACCGGACGGTTCGGGGGCAAGAAACACCAGACCGGCAAGCAGGGCTGGCACTATGATCAACATAGCGACCCAGCGTTTGGCTTGGGCCAGAATCTGTTCGTCGGTGCGCGATGCAGCCTTGAGGATGCGGGGGGCCCAGCCCTGAACAAAGCCGTAGAGGATTGTCCAGACAGCCATGAATGTACCGATCATGAAGAATGCGGCGCGTTTGCCATCGATGCTGCCATCGGAAAGCACCGCGTAGAAATAGATCGGGATGCCAACCACAAACCACACATCCCGGGCGCCGAACAGGAAAAGACGGGCCGCGCTCAGCCAGTTGATGTTGCGGTTTTTCGATAACACCTCGGAGAATTTGGCGTCCTTTCGGGCAACCGGCAGGCCGGATGGCATGCCGATCACGACCGCGATCAGGATCGCGAAAAGGATCACGGCCATTATCAGAACAGATGGAACAAAACCGAACACCGCCAGCAGTACGGCACCCAGCAGAAAGCCGCTTCCTTTGACTGCATTCTTTGATCCTGTCAGAAGCGCCACCCAGCGGAACAGACCGCCGCCGTCACGCGGCGCAAGGATTTTGACGGCGCTTTTGGAACTCATCTTGGCAAGATCCTTGGCCACGCCGGACAGCCCTTGCACCGACATCACAAAGATCACAGAGGCCGTGATGCTCCACGCGGGATCAAGCTGGGTTAGCGCCAGCAAGGCAACAACCTGCAGGGTCAGCCCGGCATAGAGTGTCGAGGTCAGGCCGAACCGCGCCGCAACCCATCCGGCAGACAGGTTGGTCACGACACCGGCGATTTCGTAAAGAACAAAGAGATAGGCCAGTTGGACCGGCGAAAATCCCAAAGTGTGAAAATGCAGCAGAACCAGCATGCGCAGGGCACCATCGGTCAGCATGAAGGCCCAGTAGGCCGCCGTGACAGCGATGTAAGCGCTCAATCCCGCAGGCCGTTCGTCAGGTTTTGTCACAGCTTGCCGCCGACCATAAGGGCAACATCGACCAACCGGTAGGCATAGCCATATTCGTTATCATACCACGCATAGACCTTAAGCTGGGTGCCGTTCACGACCATCGTCGATGGTGCATCAATGATGCTGCTGCGCTGATCGTTCGTGTAATCCGATGACACAAGGGGGCGTGTTTCGTACCCAAGAATACCTTTCAACGGGCCCTCGGCGGCGGCCTTGAACAACCCGTTCACCTCTTCCACGGTCGTTTCGCGGGCCATTTCAAACACACAATCCGTGATCGAGGCGTTAAGCAGCGGAACGCGAACGGCATGGCCGTTCAGTTTGCCGGTCAATTCCGGGTAGATCAGGGTAATCGCCGTGGCCGATCCAGTCGTGGTCGGGATCAGGTTGGTCAGCGCAGAGCGGGCCCGCCGCAAATCCTTGGCCGGGCGGTCGATGATTGTCTGGGTATTGGTCACATCATGGATTGTCGTGATGGAACCGTGCTTGATGCCGATCCCCTCAAGCAAAACCTTCACGACCGGAGCAAGGCAGTTTGTCGTGCAACTGGCCGCTGTAATGATCTGGTGGGTTGCCGGATCGTAAATACCCTCGTTTACGCCATAAACGATGTTTGCCGTTGGTCCGTCCTTGACCGGCGCCGATACGATGACCTTTTTCACACCTGCGGCAAAATACGGGGCCAGGCTGGCCTCTGTCTTGAAGGCGCCTGTACAGTCTATGACAACATCCACACCGTCCAAAGGCAGGTCTTCCAGCGTGCGGGTGCTGGTTACGGGAATATGGGTTCCGTCAATGCTGATCGCATCCGCGTCTGCCGCAAACTCCGCAGGCCAACGCCCGTGAACCGAGTCAAATTCCAGAAGATGCGCATGCATGGCAGGATCGCCAATGGCATCATTGATGAATGCAATCTGCGCGCCGCGTTCAAGCAAAGGGCGCAAGGCAAGCTTACCGATGCGGCCAAGACCGTTCAGTGCGTAGGTGGTCATAATCAGTTATCCTTGGGTGGCGGTTTCTTTGCCGATTTCATCGACTCGTTTTTGCAATGTCGCGCGATCAAGAAGGTCGAAAGACAGCGCTGTGAATGCGTTGATCCGGTTGTACAAAGCCCCGTATGTCTGTTGAAACGCCAGCCGCTTTTCAGCAAGAGTCCCATCAGCCTTGACCGGGTCCGGCATGCCCCAATGGCCCGAAACCGGCTGGCCGGGCCAGGTGGGGCATTCTTCGTTTGCGGCGCGGTCACACACTGTAAAGACAAATTCCATTTTCGGCGCGTCGGAATGTTGAAATTCTGACACGTTCTTGGACCGCAAGGGGGCGATGTCGTGCCCCTTTGATTGCAGCATTTCAACGGCAAGTGGGTTCAACTCTGAGCGATGCGCAGTACCTGCGGAGTAAGCGGTGAATTTGTCACCTGCCATGTCGCGCAGGATGGTTTCGGCAAAAATCGAGCGGGCCGAATTGCCGGTGCATACAAAAAGCACGTTATATTTCTTGTCAGCCATGAGAGGAATACTCCTGATAAGGTCAGAAAAGTGAGGCGGGCAAAGATCTGCCCGGCCGCGACAACAATCGACAAAGAGACCCGCAACAACATCGCGGGCAGCATTAAGATTTACGGCGTAAAGCAGTCGTGTCTTGTCCCGGCGTTGCGAGATCAGCCCGGCCTGTGTCAGGGCCGAAAGATAAACCGATGCGGTGCTGGGCTTCAGGTCCAGCACTTCGGCAATCTCGCCGGCGGGCAGTTCATCGGGGCAGCGCCGCATGAGCAGACGAAACACCGCCATCCGCTGGGGATGGCTAAGAGTTGCGAGTCGGTCTGTGAGCAATGATTCCATATTTCACGAATATTGGAAATATAGGGAGTGCGTCAATACAAATATCGAGAGAACATCCAAAGCAAATGAAATCGGGTGGCTTTCCTATTCGTACATCTTGACGAGCGCGCCAATCATGGCGTGGATCATCGCGACGCGTTTCGAGACCTTAGCCGGATGTTGCGAACAGCTCAGCCATTCACAGCCTCGCGCATCCAGCGTTGCAGATGCAGCACCGAATGTTCGGAATTCACGCCGCATCCGGGATCGACAACCAGCGGACCCGGAACATATCCGCGCGATTTCAACCCGCGCTGAACGCTTTCGACCAGATGGATATCCTCTTCGACGGTGGTTGCGCGATCTTGCTGGGCCATGCGGCGTACGGTTTCGTCGTCATAGCCACCGACCGAATACCACCCGCGCCAGACCACCACATGATCCGCATTCACGGCGCGCCAGTGATAGGTGTTAAGCAGGTTGCCCGGATAAACCTGAAACGAGAACATCGGCCACAAGAACCACGACGAGTATTTGTCATTGTTTTCGAACCCGCTTGCGATGTCATAGGTCATCTGGGACAGGTCGTTGCATTCGGTGGTATGGCGCAAACAATAGCCCTGCGGCTGGATATCATAGGTTTCGGGCCGGATCACGCCAGTGGCAAAGGTCGGGTGGTTCAGGCTGCAATGGTAACATTCCGAGTAGTTCTCGACCGACACTTTCCAATTGCAATTCTCGGGGATTTCCACCCATTCCAGTGGTTTCAGATCGGCCCAATGCGGCACAAATGTTTCGATTTCGGCGCGGGAATTTGGGAACCATTCGTCCATTGGCGCGGCGTTCGGATCAAGATTGACAAAAATGAAGCCAAGAAAGACTTCGGTACGTACTTCGGACAGGCAGATCTTGGATTTATCAAAACCCGGTACGGATTTGGAATTGGGTGCTGCGCGCAACCCGCCTGTCAGTTCATAGGTCCATGCGTGATAGGGGCAAACCACGACACGGGTTGATCCTTCGCCGCTGACAAGCTGATGCGCGCGGTGCTGGCAGACGTTGTAGAAGGTGCGAATGACTCCGTCATGCCCCTTGATGCAAAACAGGCTTTCGTCGGCCATATCAAAGGCGAAGTAATCACCGGGGTTTTCCAGCTGACTTGCATGTCCCGCAAACTGCCATGTCTGCGCCAGCAGGCCTGCTTTTTCCACCTCATAGACGTGCGGGTCTGTGTAATAACGCGCATCAAGCGAGCGCACAGGCGTGCTTGTCTGCGCCGCCGCTTCGCTGTTTGAGGGCGCGGTCATGTCACTCATTCGGGATCCTCCACGTAGATGCCAAGCTGATGGCGACGATCATGAAATTTCTCGACCCGCTCCACGATCTCTTCGGATGCCACGGCGATGACAAAGCTGAGCAGGGTTTCCAGTAGGGCGATGGTTGGCACCGAAGAGGGGAAGAATTGCGGTGTGTCCACGGCCACGACAAAACCGTGATCGGCGGCGCGTATGACCGGGCTGGCGGGGCTGTCGCTCAGACCTATGATCGTCACCCCCTGTTCGCGCGCCACGTTGATGGCGGCCACAACCTCGCTGCGGTAAGGGCGCATGGACATTGCAATCAGCACGTCGCGCCCGTCGGCCCAGGCCAGATCGTCTACCGCGGTCGATCCGGGGCGCGGGATCGCGTGAAACTGCGTCATGCCGGTCGACGCAAGGTAGGTAAAGTTGCGCGCGTTGGCATTGTTGACGCCGACACCAAGGGTGAACACCTGCCGCGACGCCCATATCGTTTCAGCCGCCGATTTCATTGCTTCTGCGCTGGTGGCGGCAAAAGTTTCTTCGATGTTGCGGATCGCGGCGCCGGCCATATCAGCGTAAAGCCCGCCAAGGTCGCCGGATTTTCGAATATCCTGCAACCAGCGCGCCCGGTCGGGGAAGCTTACCGCGCCTTTGCGGATCGCCTCGCGGAAGGGCGCGCGGAAATCCTCGTAACCTTCGAACCCCACCTGGCGCGCCATACGCACAAAGGTGTTGGGTTTGACATTGGCCGCCTCGGCAATCTCGCGCACGGTCGAAACCCCAACGTCATTGGGGTTTTCGAGGACGTAGCGCGCAGCCTTCTGTGCCTCGGGTGTCAGCGCGTCCCACTCTTCGGTGAGGCGGTCCAAGACGTTCGATGATACATTTGTGCCATTCATGATTGACATTGGTACACATGTGCATCTAACCTGTCCATCAGTTTCGCGATTTTCGGGCAAAGGATATGACCATGTCGGAGAAGAGTTTTCCCAGTCACGCCCGTGTGGTCATTGTTGGCGGCGGTGTGATGGGGGTGGGGCTGGCTTATCACCTCGCGCACGAAGGATGGGGCCCGGACGTGGTCTTGCTTGAAAAGGCCGAGCTGACGTCCGGAAGTACGTGGCATGCCGCGGGGCAGATCACGCATTCCACCTCCAGTTTTGGTCTGGGCAAATGCGTCGATTATAATATCGGCCTCTATTCCGGCGGGTTGGAGGCAGAGACCGGACAGGCTGTCACCTGGCATGGCTGCGGTTCATTCCGGCTGGCCTATACCAAGGACGAGATGGACTGGCTTCGGCATACACTTTCGGTCGGGCGCTCTCTCGGGTTCAATATCGAACTTGTCGGGCCGGACCGGGTGGCGGAACTGCACCCGTTTTACAACCTTGAAGGTGTGTTGGGCGCGCTGCACACGCCGGATGACGGACATGTAGATCCAACCAACGTGACAATGGCAATGGCTACGGGTGCGCGGGCCAAGGGGGCGCGGATCATCCGTCGCTGCCGGGCGACAAACATCGCGCTAGCGCCGGGCGGCGAATGGGTTGTTGAAACCGAACAGGGTACAATCACTTGCGAACATGTGGTCAACGCGGGTGGCACCTATGCACGGCAGATGGGCGAGTGGTCGGGGTTGCAACTGCCGATGACTTCGATGACGCACCACTATTTCGTGACCGACGAGGTGCCGGAGTTCCGCGATCTGGAGCGTGAATTGCCAGTGATCCGCGATGATCGAAAGGTATCCGGTTATATCCGGATGGAACAAAAGAAGGGTCTGATCGGCATCTACGAAAAGACCAATCCCAATACCGTCTGGACGGATCATTGCCCTTGGGAAGCCGAGAACGAACTTTTTGAAGCTGACTATGACCGTGTCATGCCGTGGCTTGAGGAATCTCTCAATCGTATGCCGATTTTTGCCGATCTGGGCATCACGCGCGATGTGCACGGCGCAATCAGCCATCCGCCGGATGGCAACCCGCTGATCGGCCCTGCGCCCGGCGTGCGAAATTACTGGTGTTGTTGCGGCACCCAGATCGGTATCGGCTGGGGCCCCGGTCTGACACGTGAACTGGCACGTTGGATGGTGCATGGCGCAGCGGATATCTCGATGCGTGATTTCGATCCGCGCCGCTTTGGCAGCTACGCAGTCAAAGAGTGGCAGGTCACTAAGGCGAAGGAAGACTACTGCCTGCGCCATGAAATTCCATTCCCCCATTTTAACCGGCTGGCGGGGCGCCCGATCAAGCCATCGCCGCTTTACGAGACTCTCGGGGCGAAAGGCGCCGTCTATGAAGAGGTCTATGGTTTTGAGTGCCCGCGCTGGTTCGCCAGGGATGGCATAGCGCAGAAAGATCACTATTCGTTCCGTCGCACAGAGGTGGACGACATGGTCGCCGCAGAGGTCAAGGCGGTGCGCGAACGTGTCGGGATAATGGATGTGACCGCTTTCACCAAGGTGCTGGTCGAGGGGCCGGATGCCTATGCGTTGCTTGATCATCTGACGGCGAACCGGATGCCGCAAAAAGTCGGATCGATCACGCTCACCCACATGCTGAACCGCCGCGGCCGAATAGAGCTTGAAACGACGGTTGTCCGCATGGCAGATGATCGGTTCTATCTGGTTTGTGCAGCCTTTTTCGAACAACGTCTGCTGGATCATCTGCGCCATCATCTCGGCGAACAGGATGTGACCATCACCGCCTTGTCCGATAGCTGGGGCGCATTATCGCTTAACGGTCCTCGCGCCCGCGATGTTCTGGGCGCTGTCACTGCCGCGCGGCTTGACAACGCGGGCTTTCGTTGGCTTTCGGCACAGGAAATCGACATTGCCGGACATAGAATTTGGGCCTTTCGCATGTCCTATGCCGGCGAATTGGGCTGGGAATTGCACATGCCGTTTGCGGCGATGGCGGATGTCTACGCCGCGCTTTGGAACGTCGGTAAACCGTATGATATAGCTGATTACGGCAGTTTCGCCATGAACGTGATGCGCATGGAAAAAGGCTTCAAGGGCGCGGGTGAACTGACCAACGAAGTCACGCTGGCCGAAGCGGGCGTGTTGCGCTTTGCGCGGACGGACAAGGATTATCTGGGACGCGAAAAAACCTTGAATACCGACCTTCCTTGGGTCTGTGCGTATCTTGGGATCGAACCGGATGGCGAGATTGACGGTCACGGTGGCGAGGCTGTGTTGCTTGACGGTAAAGTGGTTGGTTCCACAGCATCAGTTGTCTATGGCCATACGGTCGGCAAAATCCTCGCTTTCGCCTATATCAAGCCAAACGCCGCCGAACCCGGAACCGCGCTAGAGGTGGTGATCCATGGCAAGCCCCGCGCTGCCCGCGTACTTGGCGAACCGGCCTACGATCCGCAAAGCGAACTGCCGCGCGTGGATGCCATTCAGGAGCCCGCCCAATGAACCGGATCGCGTCTCCTGCGCTGACGCCTGTCGGGACCGGTCAACGCATTACAAGGTTGCGGCTTTGGCATGTGCCGCTGACCAGCCATACGGCCTATTACATGGCCGACGGCAAAACCTGCGATACGGTGGAAACGGTTATCATTGCGGTCGATACCGATGCCGGGCTGACAGGCTGGGGCGAGGTTTGTCCGATCCCGCATTACCTGCCTGCCTATGCGCGTGGCGTTGCACCCGCCTTGCAGGAACTGGCACCGGTCATCCTTGGGGGCGCCCCCGTCGGGGCAGAGGCCCTGATGGCCAGGGCCGACGCCATTCTTCCCGGTCACGTCTATGCGAAATCTGCGCTGGACATTGCGCTTTGGGACATCACCGGGCAAGCGGCGGGTTTGCCGATCCATGCCTTGATGGGCGGACGCCGGCAAGAGAGCCTGCCGCTTTACCATTCCATCACCTGCGTCGACCCCGACAAGATGGCCCGCATCGCACACGAGGCGAAAGCAAACGGCATCACCCAGTTTCAGGCAAAACTGGGCGCATTGGGCGACTGGCAGACCGATATTGAACGACTGGTCAAGGTGCGCGAGGCGGTCGGCCCCGGTCCGCTGGTTTACGGTGACTGGAATTGCGGTGCCACGACATTGGATGCGATCCGTGTGGGGCGCGGAGTTGCGCATCTGGACATCATGCTGGAACAACCCTGCGCTACGCTGGAGGACTGCGCACGGGTGCAATCTGCAACCGGCCTGCCGATGAAACTTGACGAGTTGGCCCATGACACGGCCTCCCTTCTGAAAGGGCACAGGCTTGGGATCATGGATGCAGTGGCGCTGAAGTTGTCGAAGTTCGGCGGGCTTTCGCCTTCGCGCCGGGCGCGCGACCTGTGCCTGCATCTGGGTGCCAAGATGTGTATCGAATGTACCTGGGGCAGCGATATCGTCACTGCTGCCGCGCTGCACCTTGGCGCGGCGACTCCGCCAAACCTTGTTCTGAACGTCTGTGACCTGTCAGGCTATGTCAGCCCGCGTCTTGCACCCGACGCGCCGACCCGCGACCATGGCCGCATCGCTCCGCCTGATGGTCCCGGTCTTGGCATCACCATCGACGAAGGCAGCCTTGGCACACCTGACCTGATACTGGACTGAGCACATGAACCGCATTCACACCCAAGCCGACTGGATCGCACGCGCGCGAAAGGTTCTTCCGGCCGCGGGATTTGGAAATTTTGACCCGGGCATTGTCATTGCACGGGGGCAGGGCAGCCACGTCTGGGACGAGGATGGCAAGGAATATGTCGATTACCTGATCGGTTCTGGCCCGATGCTGCTTGGTCATGGCCATCCCGAGGTCATGGAGGTGATCTTTGATCAACTGCCACAAGGAATGACCTTTTTTGCCAACAACGCCAAAGGCATAGAGCTGGCCGAAGCGATTGTCGAAGCTGTACCCTGCTGCGAACAGGTGCGCTTTGTCACCTCGGGTGGTGAGGCTGACATGTATGCGATCCGTCTGGCGCGCGCCTTTACCGGCAAATCCAAAATCCTGAAATTCGAAGGCGGTTATCATGGTATGTCCGCAGAGGCGCAGATGAGTCTTGCACCGGTCAGACAGGTCAACTTTCCCACTGCCGTACCCGACAGCGCCGGTATTCCACAGGGCGTCGCCGACGAAATGCTGATTGCGCCCTTCAACGATCTGGAAGCTGTCGCATCGCTTCTGAGCGAACATAATGACGTGGCTGCCATCATCGCAGAGCCTTTGCAGCGCATCATCCCGGCGCTTCCCGGCTTTCTGCAAGGTCTGCGCGACCTCTGCGACAAGCATGGCGTTCTGCTGATTTTCGATGAGATCGTTACCGGGTTCCGCCTTGCCTATGGGGGCGCACAGGAGCGTTATGGCGTGACGCCGGATATCTGTACGCTGGGCAAGATCATCGGCGGTGGCTTTCCGCTGGCTGCTCTCGGCGGCAGCACCGAAATCATGTCGCATTTTGACAAGGCGACCGTGGGTTCCGAGAAGTGGCTGATGCAGCTTGGTACATTGTCGGGCAATCCGGTCGCATCAGTCGCGGGGCTGAAGACAATGGAAATTCTGCGCCGGGCGGGTCAATATGACCGGCTGCGCGACCTTGGGCAACGATTGATTGATATGCAGGCACGGGCCCTGACCAAGGCGGGTATCAACCACAGGATTTGCGGCGACCCGACCCTGTTTGATCTTTACTTTACCGATGTCGACCCGGTGGATTACCGCAGTGCGAAACACAGCGATCCCAAACTGAACGAAGTCTGGAACACTGTCCTGCGCGAGAACGGCATCTTCAAGTCGCCGGGCAAGTTTTATCCATCACTGGCATTGACGGATGAGGATTTGGAGATGACGCAGACAGCCGTAAACCTCGCGGCACATGCGGTGGCGAAGATAGTTAATGGATAAGAACCAACTGACATGCCCGAGATCGGGTAATTCGCCAAATTGAGTTTCCGTTGGCCCAGTATCGCCGAGGTTCTTTGGGTAGTATGGCAAGCTAGCCCTTTTGTTTCCCCGTCAAGCGCAAGATGAAATGAACAGGCGGGGCAAATCAGTCTGTTCTGTCAGACTTGGCGTCGGGGTCGGAAGACAACCCATAGCGCCGCATCTTGTCATTAAGGGTCCGGCGGGGAATCCCCAGTTTTTCCGCGGCACGCAGCGTATTGCCGGCATGGGCATCCAGAACCGCTGAAATCTCGCGGGCTTCGAATTCAGATACACGTTCTGAAAGGGTCATCGGGCCGGAGCTTGGGCCAGCCACGCCGCCCAGGTCAAACAGCCCAAGCGCATAGGCCTCGGCGCTTGTCTTGAGTTCACGCACATTTCCTTTCCACGCAAGACGCTTGAGCTTTTGTGACAGCGACCAAGGCACCTTGGGGTCTGCGCGGCCATAGCGGCGGGCGGCAAGTTGTGCGTAATGCGCAAAGATCAAAGGAATATCCTCGCCGGCCTCGTGCAATGTCGGCGTGTTCAGTTCTGTGCCTGCCAGCCGAAAGTATAGATCGGGGCGAAAGGTGTCGAGCAAACGGAGATTGGTTTTCGTCGTGGCGATGACCCGGACATCAAGAGGCCTTGCTGCTGTTTCGCCCATCCGTTCCAGGCTGCGTTCCTGCAACACGCGCAAAAGCTTGGCCTGAATGGCGCCGGGCATCGTCTCGACCTCGTCCAGCACAAGTGTGCCCCCGTGTGCCGCCTCCAGCTTGCCGGCGCGTCCTTTGGCATCGTGGGCAAACACGCCCGCGCCATGCCCAAACAGGATCGTTTCAGCCATCTGTTCCGGCAGGGCCGCGCAATTGAGGGCCACGAAAGGGCCTTTGCCACGGGTGCTTGCGGCATGGATCGCGCGGGCCGCAAGTTCCTTGCCCGTACCTGTTTCGCCGGTGATCAGCACGTCCAGATCGACCGAAGCCAGCGCCGCAATGCGTTTACGGAACCCGCGCATGGCACGTGACTTTCCCAGAATGCTGACATCTGCGTGCTGGGCCAGAACCGTTTGCAGGCGGGCAACCTCGCGCCGGGCGGCCTGCGCCTCCAAGGCGCGGCTTACGACGGCAAGCAGATGCGCGGAATCGTATGGCTTTTCCAGAAAATCCTCGGCGCCGGCACGGACTGCCTCGACCGCGTGGCCAATATCGCCGTGGCCTGTCAACAGAACCACTGGCACGTCCGGTCTTTGCGCCTTGATCTCTTTCAGAAAGGCAATACCGTCCATTTGCGGCATACGCAGATCGCTGATGATAAGGTCAGGCTCGCCCGCCAAGGCGCGCAAAGCGTCGCCCGCCGAAGAAAAGCCTTGAACCGCATAGCCGGAAATCTGAACCAGATCGCCAAGCGCTGACAGGTGATCGGCATCGTCATCCACGATATAGATGCTGGCGGTCATGCGGCTTTTACCTTTTCCTTAACAGCCAGGGGCAGGGTGACTGTCACTTGCGTGCCTTTGCCTTTGGTCGAAGAAATATCGAGCGATCCGTTGAAATCGGCAAGGATCGCCTTGCAGATTGCCAAGCCAAGACCCAACCCCTCACCGGTCAGCTTGGTCGAAAAGAAAGGTTCGCTGACATGCGACAGGTCGGCGTCGGGAATGCCGACGCCGGTGTCTTTCACGCACAGGCACGCCCGACCCTGTTCAGATGTCAAAGTGATACTGATATGGGCATCCTGTTTTTCGGCAATCGCGTCCAGCGCGTTCAGCAGCAGATTCACCACGACCTGTTCGATCCTGATGGCGCCAGCCATCACAAAAACCGCATCTGCCGGGCTTTCATATCGGGGTACAATCCCCAAGCTGCGCAATCGCGGCGCAACCAGATCAAGGGCGGCATCCACCGAAACGCGCATGTCGATGAGTGACAATTCCACCACTTCCTTGCGCGCAAAGCTTTTGAGGTGTTTTGTTGTGCGCTGCATCCGCCGGATCAGCCCGCGCGCCTTGCCCAGACGGGTCATTGTTGGTGCGTCACCGTGATCCACACCCAGTTCCGCCGCCGATAATGTGGCCTCCATCGCCGCAAGCGGTTGGCTGATCTCGTGGACGATCGCTGCCGACATCCGCCCAAGAGCAGCCATCTTTTCAGTATGGACCAGCGCCTCTTGCGCGGCTCTCAGGTCTACTTCGGCCTGAATGCGGGCATCCACTTCCCGGGCAAGATCCGTTGTGCGTTCAATGACCATGGATTCCAGTTTTTCCGACTGCGAAAGACGCAATGCAATGATCTGGCGACGCTGTTCCCACGCTTTCAACGCAGCCGCAATCGCCAGTGTGGCTAGCGCGGCAAGAGCGGCCCAGCCCAAAGCCAGAAGCTGCAATCCTGCGGTCGGTCGGGCGGCGATCACTTGCCAGCCGGTCGCTTGCATCGGCGCAATCCGCGCGATCCACCCTGCGCCTTCGGCATCAACCCCCTTCAGCGGCGAAGATACCAGCGGTTCGGATGTCGCCAGCGCGATCCCCTCATAGGCGCGGGTGGCGGAAATGCGATCAAGAACATCGGTGTTCAGCCGGGTAAGTGCCCGGTATTGCCAATCGGGCCGCGCGGAAAGGAAAACGACGCCGTTCTCATCGGCAAGGGCCACATCTGCATCGGCGGCACGCCAGATGTCCTCTAACGGGCGCAAGTCCAGCTTGACGACCAGAACGCCTTGGGTGTCTGCCGCATCGATCCGGGTTGAAAGGAAATATCCCGGTACGCCGGTTGTGACCCCGATTGCGTAGAACTGACCCTGTCCTGTTTCCAGCGCTTCCTGAAAATAGGGGCGGAACGCGTAATTCTGCCCGACGAAACTGCCCGGCCGGTTCCAGTTCGACGCGGCAATCGTGTCGCCCTGCGCGTTGATCAGAAACAGATCGCCCGCCTGGGCATGTACGGCGACCGTTTCCAGATAGGTGTTTGCGGCTTGCAGCGGGCCTGTCCCGGCCAGCGCATTGCGGACACGAACATCCTCGGCCGCGACAGCGGGAAGGGATCGCAGGCGTTCCACTTCTGTCTCGACAGCGCGCGCGGTCAAAAGCAAGGTCTGGTCCAGTTCGGTGCGCGCTGCCCGCAGGGCAAGGTGCTGCGCGGCAATCCAAACCAGTACCGCGGCAAGACCTGCAACCAGAAGCGGCCGGATCAGTGTCATGGTGTCAGGTTTCCGATGCGTGTCCCATCCCTGCCGGATTTGCCGGTTAGGTCTTTTCCTGACGCGCCTGCGCCCAGTTCATGCCCAGCAAAAGAACGATCAGAACCGTTCCTGCAATCTCGACCGTAAGGTCGGGCCAGAACAGTGCCACCACACCCGGCACCAGCAGCAGCCGCATCCAGACCGGTATCGGACGCCACAAGAACCCTTCCAGTACCGCAGCAAAGGCCACGAGGCCCAGAATGGCAATGACGCCACTGAACAGCACGTAGGGCAGCGGGCCGCCAAGGATGATTTCCTCGTTGAAGACCATGAACAGCGGTATCAGATAAAGGCCTTTGGCGTATTTCCATGCTTGAACGCTGGTCTCCATGGGTTTCGATCCCGCAATCGCGGCCCCGGCAAAGCCGGCCAGCGCGACAGGCGGTGTCACATTGCTGTCTTGTGAATACCAGAACACCACCAGATGCGCGATCAAAACCGGCACGCCAAACTGTTCGGTCAAAGCCGGACCAACCAGAATGATAAGCACGATATAGGCAGCAGTAACCGGCAGGCCCATACCAAGGATCAGGCTGGCAAGAAGCACGAGGATCAGTGCCAGAACAAGGTTGCCGCCCGAGAAGGCGATCATCATGGCCGAGAATTTAAGCCCCAGCCCCGTCAGGCCGACAACGCCAACGATAATGCCTGCCACGGCACAAGCCACCGAAACAGCGACCGCGTTGCGCGCACCCAGATCAAGGGCCTCAAGTGTCAGCGCGATACCACGGCGGCAAAGCGCAACGAAACCTGCCAGTGTCGGCCCTGACGCTGCGAAGGTCCACAGCGCCCGCGCCGAGGCGGCGGCGATGATCGACAGGATGGCATAGAAACCAACCCGCATGGGCGAATAGCCCGCAACCAGCAACGCCACCAGCGCGACCAGCGGCAAAAGGAAATGCCAGCCCTCCGCCATTACTGCGCGTACGCTTGGCAATTCTTCGGCGGTCAGGCCGGTCATCCCTTGTTTGACCGCCGCGATATGAACCAGCAGATAGACCGTGCCGAAATAGAGGATCGCGGGAAAGATCGAAACCAGCACGATATCGACATACGGCACGCGGGTGAATTCGCTCATCAGAAAGGCGCCTGCGCCCATCAGGGGCGGCATGATCTGTCCGCCGGTCGAGGCCGCCGCCTCGATCCCGCCGGCCTGTGCGGGCCGGTAGCCCAGTTTTTTCATCAGGGGGATGGTGAAGGCGCCGGTTGTGACTACGTTTGCGATCGCCGAGCCGGAAATCGATCCCATACCCGCACTGGCGATGACTGCCGCCTTGGCAGGGCCGCCCCGCTGTTTGCCTGCGGCGGCATAGGCCAGATCGATAAAGAATTTGCCGGCACCGGTAACCTCAAGAAAGGCCCCGAACAAAACAAAGATAAAAACGAACGTTGCCGCCACACCCAGCGGGATGCCGAAAATCCCTTCGGCCCCCAGTGTCATCTGGCTGGCAACACGATCAAGCGAATAGCCGCGATGATTGAGGATGCCGGGCATCCAATCGGCCAGAAACGGCAATTCTCCCCGGTTGCCCGCAAAGGCGTAGGCGATAAAGAAGGCGCCGATCAGCGTCATGCCAAGCCCCACGGCGCGGCGCGCGGCCTCGAGCACGACAATAATGGTCAGGACCCCGATCCAGACATCGATGTCGCGGGGAAAAACCTGATTGGCGATGGTATCAATATTGATCGGAACCCAGGCGCCCGCAAGCACACCCAGCAGGATCAAGGTTCCGTCGATGACCCAGCCCAGCACGCCGCGTGCCTTGTGGCGGCCGAAAACCGGATAGATCAGGAAGCAGAGAACAAGAACGAAACCCAGGTGGATCGGCCGTTGGAAAAACAGGCCCAAAGGTTGCACACCGGCCGCGTAAAGCTGAAACAGCGACAGCGCGATCCCGATCACCGTGATGGCACGCAGCACGATCCGCGGCGGCGTCACCTCTGGCGGGCTGATTTCGGTTGTTGCAGTCATTTGTCCACGTCTCCTGTTAGTGCGATCTGCACTCGTTCGCGCGGGGCAACCGCCGAGAGGGATACGATTTGTTCACCCACCTGTAACCGGTGGTCGACGCTAGCAAGTCCGGGGCGCAGGATATAGGCGTCACCGGGCACCGGTTCGTCGATATTCAGGATGAAATACCCGCCGGCACCGTCTGAAACCTGCCTGCCGCGACCGGGGATATGGCCTAGTCCGGCCGCAAAATCAGGCAGGTGCGACTGCACCAGGACCATGCGACCCTCGCGGTTTTCGTAGCAGTCCGAGACTTCGAACCCTTCGACGGAATGATGCCACAACACGCACCACCCTGTGCCTTCGGGTACTTTGATGCGCGCGATCTCGGTTCCGTCATCGGCGCGGGTGGCAACAAGGTCTTGGGCGGCAGCAGTCACAGGCAAAAAGAGGAGGGCACAAAGCCCTCCTCGGATCGCGGGTGTCATTCGCGCAGGTCATCCGGCACGTTCGCGCCGACCTCGTCGTAATACCGCAGCGCACCGGGGTGCAGCGGGATTGGCGTTGCGCCCATCGTGAACTCGATTGTGGTCTCGTTGGCCGCGGGGTGCACGGCCTGAAGCTCGGCGATGTTTTCGAACATGGCTTTTGTCAGCGCATAGGCCAGATCATCCGACATCTCGGACGAAACGGTCAGCACGTTGGGGATGCCAAGAACCACGATGTCGTCTGCCACACCGTTATAGCTGCCGCCGGGCAGGGTGGTTGTCGCAAAAGTCGCATCTGCGGCCATTGCGGCGTCAAGTTCGGCCTGCGTCAGCGCGATGATGACGATGTCTTGCGTGGTGGCAAGGTTCAGGATCGACGATGTGGGCGCGCCCACGGACCAGAACCCGGCATCGATATCGCCGTTGGCCAGCGCATCTGCGGTTTCGTTGAAATTCAGGCGCTGTTCTTCGATGTCATCATAGGTGATGCCGTTCGCCTCAAGAATGGCGGCGGTGTTGACCTCGGTGCCCGATCCCGGCGCGCCGATCGATACGCGTTTGCCGCGAAGGTCTGCAAGCGTCGTGATCCCGCTGCTTTCCAGAGCCACGATATGCACCATGTTGGCATAGAGCGAGGCAAGCCCGCGCACCATATCGAGTTGCTGGCCTTCGAATTTTCCGGTTCCGGTGTAGGCCTGCGCAACAGTATCGGCCAGCGCGATCGCCAGATCAGCATCGCCGGTGGCGATCAGTCCCATGTTTTCAACCGATGCGCCGGTGACTTCTGCCGTCGCGGAATAGCCTTCGATGTGGTTGTTGATGATTTCGGCCAGACCGCCGCCGACCGGATAATAGGTTCCGCCCGTACCGCCTGTTGCGATTGAAAGCTGATCCTGCGCCACAGCGGGCGCGCCAAGGCTCATCCCGACAATCGCTGCCGTTCCAATCAAGCCCAATGGCCAGTGAAATACGTCTTTTAGCATGTAATCCTCCCAGATCCGGCAAATTGCCTGTGATGTCCCGCGACTCTTCCGCGGGTCCGTGCTAGTTTATCAAATTGCAAAAGCGATGGGGCTGTTTTCGGCGGGAACAATGCAACTTCTTCGCAATAAATCGCCAGCTCTGGCGCAGAATTCTGCCACCGAAATATGCGATGGGTCACACTGGCGCATGGGGTTTAATGGCTGGCGGAAGTGGCCGTTCCACACCGGACTGTCCGGTGTGATGATTCCGCGTTCTGCCCCTAGCATCAACACAATCGGGTTCGCTCAGGCCTTCTGTTTGACTTGCGGTCGGAGTGATTGGATTGCGGGCAAGCGCCCGAGGGATCTGGCTAATTTTTCTCGGAATTTGCAAGACGCGGCGATTTCAGGTTAGCATGAGAAACAACCCGGGCGTGTTCGGCAAAGGACAAAGGAGTGCGTAGCCCGAGGTTGTTAGATTGGGATCCGATCCGCACTCAAATGGAGGGCTGACGTGTTCAAATTGATTTTGGCACCGGTTGATATCGCGCATGCAGATAAACTTGGTAATGCGCTGACCTGTGCGGCAGATCTTGCGAAGATGTATGGCGCATCGCTGGGTTATGTGGGTGTCACGTCTTCAGCACCAAGCAGCGTGGCGCGCACACCGGGAGAGTATAGCCGGAAGCTGCAGAACTTCGCGAAATCGCATTCGGACAAGCACGGGATCGAGATTACGGCACATACCGAGATCGCACATGATCCGACAGTTGAAGTTGATGATGCCCTGATGCGGGCCATCGACAAGACCGGCGCTGACCTTGTTGTCATGGCCAGCCATGTGCCGGGTGCGCTGGAATATATATGGCCGTCCAACGGCGGGAAACTGGCCGAGCATGCGAAATGTTCGGTGATGCTGGTGCGCGCTTGAGAGCACGTCTTGCAGCGGCGCAAATTTGAATACTCTGTCTTAAAGGGAGGTCGACAATGGCCGATGAAATGACCAATCAGGGAATACCTGCGCCGGAAGGTGACGCGCATATCATCGAAACCGACTACGAGATCGGTCAGGATAATATCGAAACAAAGATCGGGCCTTTCGGTCTGGATATTCACAATCCGGTGTTTCTGATTTCTGGGCTGTCCATTGTGGTTTTCGTGTTTTTTGCACTGGCCCTGCCAGCGCAGGCCGAAGCAATTTTTGGCGCACTGCGGCCTTGGTTAACCTCGACATTTGCATGGTTTTTCCTCGGCGCCGGCAATATTTTCGTCATTTTCTGTCTGTTCCTGATCGTCAGCCCCTTTGGCTCCGTCCGGCTGGGCGGCAAGGATGCAACGCCGGATTACGGATATCCGGGCTGGTTCGCGATGCTGTTCGCTGCCGGTATGGGGATCGGGCTGATGTTCTATGGTGTGTCCGAACCAATGAGTCATTTTTCGACCTCGCTTGGCGGTATCACGGAAGAGGGCGGGGTACGCACCGACTGGGCGCCATTGGGTGGCGCTGCGGGCGACGCGCAAGCCGCCATCAGTCTGGGTATGGCGGCCACGATCTATCACTGGGGTTTGCACCCTTGGGGCATGTATGCCGTTGTGGCGCTGGCTTTGGCGCTCTTTACCTATAACAAGGGTCTTCCGCTGACGATCCGCTCGGCCTTTTACCCTATTCTTGGCGAACGTGTGTGGGGATGGTGGGGACATGTGATCGACATTCTTGCCGTCTTTGCGACCCTCTTCGGTCTGGCCACATCGCTGGGTTATGGTGCGACACAGGCGAATGCCGGTCTTAACCTGCTGTTTGGCATACCTGTGGGGGTCACAACCGAAGTGGTGCTGATCAGCGCAATCACCGCCGTTGCACTGATATCGGTGGTCCGCGGGTTGGACGGCGGCGTCAAGGTGCTGTCAGAGATCAATATGGGGCTGGCCTTCATTCTTCTGCTGTTTGTGCTGCTGGTCGGGCCTACGGCTGCGATCCTGGCGATTTTCTGGGATTCAATCGTGTCTTACACGCAGAACGTTCTGCCGCTGTCACAACCCTTCGGGCGGGAGGACGCCAACTATTCCCAGGGCTGGACATCGTTTTACTGGGCGTGGTGGATTTCCTGGTCGCCTTTCGTGGGCATGTTCATCGCGCGGGTCAGCCGCGGGCGCACAGTGCGCGAGTTCATTATCTGCGTATTACTGATCCCGACCTTTGTCTGTGTGTTGTGGATGAGCGTATTCGGCGGCACCGCGATCACCCAGTTCGTCAACGATGGGGTAACAGCCGTCAGTGAGGCGCCGCTTGAACTGAAACTGTTTGAGATGCTCAAGGAGCTTCCGCTGGCGTCGATTACATCCTTCATCGGTATCATTCTGGTGGTTGTATTCTTCGTGACCTCTTCGGATTCGGGATCATTGGTGATCGATACCATCACGGCGGGCGGCAAAATCGATGCGCCCGTTACCCAGCGGGTCTTCTGGTGCTGCTTTGAAGGCGCGGTGGCGATTGCCTTGCTGATCGGGGGCGGTCTGGCCTCGTTGCAGGCGGCTGTCCTGTCTACAGGTCTGCCTTTCACGGTCGTTCTGCTTTTGATGTGCTGGGCGGTGTTCAAAGGCCTTGTCGAAGAACGCCGCGCAATGTGAGGCAAAAGAGGCCTGATAATCTGCGCCGCAACCTGCGCACCGCCCGGATCACGCAATGGCCCGGACGGGGCGCAGAGCGGTGATTGGTGCAGCCTACGGCGAATGACTGGTCAGAGCCCATTTTTGCACGATGCTGCGCGGCGAACGAATGTCCGCAATGAACCCAAATTACCGGATGCTGTACCCGGCACGAATGACCGGATAGAGCCCAATGTGTCGTGTGTCACGGTTTGCACTAATGTCCGCTTTCGGTCTCAAATTCGATGTTCAGTTTGGACTACGCTGCAGCTACAAGCGCTCGCCCAATTTTCTCAACATGCACGTAAATCCGTGCCGCAGCTCCGCCAAATACATTTCTGTTGGGAAAGGCCTTTCGTACTTCAACCAACGGACTTGCCTTCTTCGAGAGGTGTCTTTGGCGGAGCGCGACGTCAATCTTAAGCCTCCGGGGCGATGTTTTGGTTGAAGCGAAACCGGTTTTGCGGATCGTATTTGGTTTTTACCGCGACAAGCCGTTCATAGTTTGGACCGAAACTGGTCCGCGTCAGTGCGGCGTTGTCCTCACCATGGCCTGCAAAATTCAGATATGCGCGCCCATGATGTCCAAAGCGTTCGGAATTGGACCAGCCCTCACGGGCCCAGGCGATGTTGGCCTCATCATCGGCGGGATTGGACCAGACACCATCCAGTGAATACATCCACCCCATGGACCGATCGCCGAACGCGGTCGCCTCCGCTGATACATTCGCAGTCGCCCCGCCGAAATTCCACAGCGACGAGAGTGTGTTATCCGACGGCGCGGCGATTGCGTTGGCCATGGCCAGATCAATCATCTCATCTGTCAGGTCAGTCAGGTAGCGGGCTTTCCAGTAACAGCGAAAGTCTCCGGCGGGCATGAGCGTGTCAAACAGCTGCTGCACGTCGCAGTAGTTCATTCGCCCGGAAAAGTCGGCCGACAATTCGCCAAGCTCACGAAGAGGCTGAAGAAGCGCCTCACCTTCAGCGGCGTCACCGTTGTACACGCAGGCGAGCGTCACGATCCGCTTCCCCCAGTGTTCCTCGGGGAAATCCTCGCCCCCTGCGGTGGCAAACTCGCAAAGCGATCCAACTCTGTCACCGTGTTTGGCCATGAAGTCGCGCCATGCCCGAACTGGCTCGGGCCCGTCTTCGACGAGATAGATTGGGGCTGCGAACATGACCTCCGGGCCGCAAGTGTGCAGCGCGAATTCGAACTGCACGACGACACCGAAATTGCCGCCCCCGCCCTGCAGAGCCCAGAGCAGTTCTGGGTTCTCGTCGGAACTCGTATGGATCAGATCGCCGTCTGCCGTAACAACGTCAGCGGCCACAAGATTGTCGATCGACAAACCGTGTTGAGCGCGCAGCCAGCCAATGCCCCCCGATAGCGTCAGTCCTGCGACGCCCGTGTCGGAAATCAAGCCACCCGGTGTCGCAAGTCCATGTACCTGGGTTGCGGCATCTACATCACGCCACAAAGCGCCGCCCTGAACCTTTGCCAGACGGGCAGAGGCATCAACTGTCACACCCCGCATAAGCGAAAGGTCGATCATGACACCACCGTCGCAGACCGCATGCCCTGCAACATTGTGTCCGCCACCTCGAATGGCAATGGGCAGGTCATGGGCTACCGCGAGCTTGACTGCGGCCTGCACGTCGCCGGCTGTCCTGCACTGGGCGATCAACGCAGGGCGGCGATCAATCATCGCATTCCAGACACCTCGCGCATCGTCAAATCGTGCGTCTTCGGGGCCAATCAACTCGCCGCCAAATGCATGCCCCGGCATATCTAATGTGTTCAGTAAGTCTTCCACTTTGTGCATCCTTTCCAAAACCTGAACCCAGACTAGCGCACCCTATCCGCCGGACAGAGTGGCATTGCCGCCAAAGAAGGGGCATACTGGACACGTGACCAAGCCAGATTTGCCAATACCGTGCATAATTGGACAAGGATGTAACATGACCCCGCCTAGCAAGCCCCTGATCGTGCTGCTCGCTGCACCAGAAACCTCATCGTCCGTTCTCTACGGATTATATGATGTCTTGCTATCGGTAGGTGCCGTTTACCCTGAATTGATATCAGGATCGCCGGGTGACGAACTACTGGACATCAAAATTGTGTCGGCAGACGGAAAGCCATTTCATTGCATCGGAAATATTCCGGTTGAACCGCACATAGCGACCAACAGTCTGGGCACACCTGATGCCGTCGTTGTGTGCGACATGTATACGTCGATCTATGACGTGCCGAAGGAGCGATATCCCCGGGAAATTGCCTGGTTGCGAGACATGCACAGGGACGGCGCGTTGATAACGTCGGTCTGCTCGGGCTCGCTCCTTTTGGCGGAGGCGGGGCTTTTGGACGGGCGCGAGGCGACAGCCCATTGGGCATATCGGGATATGTTCCAACGCCATTACCCTAAAGTTGCCTTTCGCAATGAGTCCATCTTGTGCCTGTCAGCCGAAGCTGACCGCATTGTGACGGCAGGTGGGGTCAGCGCCTACCATGATCTGGCAATCTATCTGATCGCCAAGTTTTGCGGTTACAAGCATGCCATCGAGACAGCAAAAGTGTTTCTGATCAGCGGCCACTCCGAAGGCCAGTCTCCATATTCAGTGATGACCCGTCCGATGGAAACCTCGGATGCGCAAATCTCTGATTGCCAAGTTTGGATCGCGAACAATTACAACGTGACCAAGCCGGTCGAAAAAATGGTTGAGCGATCAGGTCTGAACCCTCGGACTTTTTCACGCCGGTTTCGGTCCGTTACTGGTTTCCCCCCGATTGAATATGTTCAGGCGCTCAGAATAGAAGAAGCAAAGCAGATGCTGGAAACTGATGCCAAATCTGTAGATGATGTCGGTGGTTCAGTCGGGTACGAAGACCCAGCTTCCTTCCGTCGGGTGTTCAAACGCGGCGTGGGCCTGTCTCCGGCTGCATACCGCAAAAAATTCCAGCGTATTTCACAAATTGCTAGGCCAATTGCCACAAGGTGATTCCGAGAACCTCTTTGCTGACAAGATTGACATGATCTTGATGCACAGAAGCTTTCAAAGCAGTCATTGGCGCACGCGCAGCTAAAGGCAATTTTGTCCGCATTGCAGCCGCTGGCGTCGAATGCAGCAAAAGACCGGCCTGACCCTATCACTGTCGTCGACATCAGCCGCAACACTGCAAGACCCGCAACATGCTCAACGGATCACGAAGACTGACTGTTTGGCATGGCGTGCCACGCGGGCGGCGTTTGATCCCAGAAGATAGTCTTTCAGTTCGGGATTGTGCGCGCCGACAACGATAGCATCCACATTCAGCTTGCGCGCGGTTTTCAGAATCTGGTCGTAGATTTTTCCCCGCGCCACGTGCAATTGGGGCCCAAGCTCTGGCGGAACGTTGCTTTGCGCCCAGGCCCGCAGCGCCGCGCGCGAGGCTTCCACCGCAGTTTCGTTGTGATCGGCTTTCAAAGAGGCGCTGACAATCGCCATGCCGTCATCTGGAACAACATTCAGGATATGCAGACTGGCGCCCTGACTGGTTACCATCTCGACCGCGGCCTTGGTGCAGCGCACCGCGCCATCCGGATCGTTGATGTCAAGGGCAAGTAAAATTGACTTGAACATGGTATCCTCCTCAGAACGCGGGTTGGGTGGCACGGCGGCTTTGGATCAGCACGATGCCCATCAGCAGGATCAAGGCAGGGATGAAGAACAGTTCTTTGGGCAGACGCTCATTCTCGATCTGTACCTGCGTGACCTGAACGGGAGTGTCGCCGTAGAAATCATACTCGTTGCCCAGGCTTTCAAAAAAGGGCGTACCGGGAAAAGGTTCGTCCATTGCAAGCGTATCGCCGTCGGGCAGGATCGTGAGACCCTGCGCAGAAAGTGCGCCTTCGGCGTCATCTGCAATGGCGGGCAGTGTGATGGTCGTTGGCCGGATCGCAGCCGTGTCGAAATCGGGCCCTTCCACGATCACCCGCAACTCCTTGCCGGTTTCTGCACTGGCCATCAACTCGAGCGCGGCAGGTCCGCTGGCCGAGGTGTATTTGTCGCTGACCTGATCAAGGAAGAAATCAGGCCGGAACAGCATGAAGGCGATGAAGAGCAGAACAACGGTTTCCCATATTCGGCTTTTGGCGATGAAATAGCCCTGGGTTGCCGCCGCGAACAGCAGCATCGCAATCAGCGATATGAAGAACACCAGAATAGCCTTGGCAAAGCCCACATCAATCAGCAGCAGATCGGTGTTGAAGATAAACAGGAACGGCAAGAGCGCCGTGCGAATATCATAGGAAAAGCCCTGCACACCGGTTTTTATCGGATCGCCCCGGCTTATGGCCGCGGCGGCATAAGCTGCCAAGCCCACAGGGGGCGTATCATCCGCCAGAATGCCAAAGTAGAACACGAAAAGGTGCACGGCAATCAGCGGAAAGATAAAGCCCGCCTGCGCGCCCACCGAGACGATAACCGGCGCCATGAGCGAAGACACAACGATATAATTGGCGGTAGTCGGCAAGCCCATTCCAAGGATGAGTGACATGATCGCCACGAGGATCAGAAGAACCCAGATGTTGCCGCCGGCGATCACCTCGATGACCTGACCGATCACCTGATGCGCGCCTGTAAGGCTTATCGTGCCAACGATGATGCCCGCGGCCCCCGTGGCCACACCGATCCCGATCATGTTGCGTGCGCCAAGGATCAGGCCCTGGACGAAATCGTTCCAGCCGGCCACGGTTGAACCGCCAAGACCTTCGCCGCGAAACATCGCCTTGAGCGGACGGTGTGTCAGCGCGACAATGATCATGAACACTGTAGCCCAAAAGGCCGAAAGCGAAGGCGACAGGCGTTCAAGGCTGTCGGTGCGCACCATAAGGTTCCAGACCAGAATGAAGATCGGCAACGCGAAATACGCGCCACCCAAAAGGGTCGGCGTCAGGCGCGGCGCTTCCAACGGTCCGTCGGGATCATCCATCGCCACATCCGGATAGCGCGAGGCGTAGTACACCAGAACGACATAGAGCAGCGCCACAACCACAAGGCCGCCATAGACGCTTTCTGTCATGAACCCGTCGAGCACGCCGCGCAGAAGGATCATAGCGTAGGTCAGCGCGCCGAGGAACAAGAAGCCCGAGAGAAAGAGTATGAGGATCAACACAGGACCGATATGCCGGCCTGCTTTCTTAAGGCCCTGCATCTGCATTTTCAGCGCTTCCAGATGCACAATGTAAAGCAGCGCGATATAGCTGATCACCGCCGGCAGAAAGGCGTGTTTGACCACGTCGATATAGGGGATGTTCACATATTCAACCATCAGAAAGGCAGCCGCGCCCATCACAGGCGGTGTAAGCTGGCCGTTCGTGGAAGACGCGACTTCCACAGCGCCCGCCTTTTCGGCCGGAAAGCCGATGCGCTTCATCAGCGGGATGGTGAATGTGCCGGTTGTGACTGTATTTGAAATCGAACTGCCCGAGATCATCCCGGTGAGCATCGATGACAGGACCGAAGCCTTTGCCGGCCCGCCACGCAGGGCGCCAAGCAGTGCAATGGCAACCTTGATGAACCAGCTGCCGCCACCGGCGCGGTCCAGCAATGCGCC
The DNA here is from genome assembly GCF_003352045.1 of Sulfitobacter sp. JL08. Taxonomy (NCBI): domain Bacteria; kingdom Pseudomonadati; phylum Pseudomonadota; class Alphaproteobacteria; order Rhodobacterales; family Roseobacteraceae; genus Sulfitobacter; species Sulfitobacter sp. JL08. Next base: position 3,513,359 of record NZ_CP025815.1, on the reverse strand, counting down.
AAACAGTACAAAGAGAAAGATCATGGTTGTCGAAACACCCAGCGCCACGCCAAAGACGCCTTCGGTCTGCATCCAGTAGTGGCCAAGCGCCTTGGACAGGGATGCGCCACCATAGTTGGTAATATTGCGGGCCCATTCCGAATAGCCGCCGAAAAAGGCGAAAGCCACGAATGCACCGGCAATGATCACCAGCGGCAGGCCAAGTGAGCGGTACACAGCCGTGAACAGAACCAGCATGCCGATCGCTGAAACGGTGATGTCTGTCGAACTCCACAAACCCGGTCGATCACCGATTTCAAAGCGAAAAACGATCAGGTAGAGGCAAGAGGCGACGCCAAGGATGATCAGCACCCAGTCATAGGCCGGGATGCGATCCTTGGGAGAAGATTTGAAAAGCGGGAAAGCCAGCGTTGCCAGCATGATAGCAAAGGCGAGGTGCACAAAACGCGCCTGTGCGACAATATTGGCAAAGAAGTTCATCCCGGTGGCCTGAGCCAGAACACCGGGTACTTTGGACGCGATGTAAAGCTGAAACAGGGACCAGACGATACAGGTTCCGATAATCAACTTGGCCTGCCAGGCCGCCGATGGATTGCGGGCGCCAGTATCAGCCTCGGCCACCATATCGTCCGCAGACGGTGCGTTTTGCATCTCAGCCATACTGTCCCCCGTTTGGCTATTTTCTTTTGTTATGAAAACAGGATCACCCGGCCCAAGCCGGATGATCCTTTTTTGGGTCGCGCAATTCTACTCGATCAGGCCGAGTTCTTTATACGCTTTCATTGCGCCATCATGCAGCGGAGCGCTAAGCCCGTCTTTTACCATCTGCGCAGGCTCAAGATTGGCAAAGGCAGGGTGCAGGCCACGGAAATCGTCGATGTTTTCCATGACCGATTTGGCAACAATATAGACAACATCTTCCGGAACATCGGCCGAAGTCACGAAGGTTGCGCCAACACCGAAGGTTACGGTGTCTGAATCAGTTCCTTGATACATGCCGCCCGGGATTGTCGCGACACGGTAGAACGGGTTGTCGGCGACAAGCTTGTCGATCGGTGCACCTGTCACGCTGACCAGTTTGGCATCGCATGTTGTGGTGGCTTCCTTGATGGCGGCGGCGGGATGGCCGATCGTGTAGATCATCGCGTCAATGTTGCCATCGCAAAGCTGCTTGGCCATTTCCGAGCCTTTGTATTCCGTCGCAAGACCCAGATCGTCCATGCCAATGCCAAAGGCATCCATCACAACTTCCATCGTGGCGCGCTGGCCCGAACCGGGGTTGCCCACGTTGACGCGCTTGCCCTTGATGCCCTCAAAGCTGTCGATGTCGCTGTCACCGCGCACGATCAGTGTAAAGGGTTCGGGGTGAACCGACATCACGGCGCGAATTTCGGGGAAAGGATTGTCCGCAAATTTCGATGTGCCGTTATAGGCGTGGTATTGCCAGTCAGATTGCGCGACGCCAAATTCCAGTTCGCCCGCCTTGATCGTGTTGATGTTGTAGACAGATCCACCTGTGGATTCGACAGCGCAGCGGATGCCATGCTCTTTGCGCGATTTATTGACCAAGCGGCAGATCGCGCCGCCTGTCGGGTAATAAACGCCGGTGACGCCGCCAGTGCCGATCGAGATGAACTGTTGTGCGACGACCATCGATGCTGCGGTCATTGCGCCAAGCAGCACGGCACCGCCGATTTTCAGTTGTTTACGCATGTGTGTAGTCTCCCTAGTTTTAGTTTCACTCGGACCAGTATTCCCCGAGTTCCTGGTTTTTCGCGTCGACCCTTTGGATCGCAGCGGTTGCATCTGCCTCAGAGCCGGCGACAATCATGGCGATCAATGTTTCGATCAACACGAGTGTCACCGCATATGAGGAGAAGAATTGCGGGCTTTCTGAAGGAACAACAAAGCCATAATTTGCACTGGAGAAAGCCGGGCACTTGTAAGAATCAGTGACGAGGATCACGTCAGCCCCGACATCACGCGCCTGCCTTGCCGCGATCACGGCGCGCTGCGCAAAAGGGTTTTTTGTGACGATAAACACCACGTCACCCTGTCCGAGCGCCGCAATGCGTGAACCCAGAGAATCGCCCGAACGCCCGGCGAGGTACCAGTTGGGTGCAAAGTAATGCGCCAGATAAGCCATATATTCGGCAATCCCCGTTGAGGCCAGCGCCCCGAACAGAACAACCTGTCGCGCCTCGCGCATCAGCTTGGCCACATCGGCCAATCGCGCTTCGTCGGTCTGGGCGGCAAAGCTGCGTATATTGCCGATGCAGGCCTCGCTTTGGCGTTGAAGCATTGTTCTGACCAGCGACGGATCAGCGCGCAGTTTCTCGGCCTTGTCGGAAAGGCTGGTCACGTGCAGGCCCAACGAACGCCGCGAGGCTTCTTTCATGTCTTCGAATGTGGCGTATCCCAACGCGCGTGCCAGACGCGAGAAGGTCGCGGGTGAGACTTTGCTGTCAGAGGAAATCGCGCGCAGGCTGCGGCTGGCAATATCCAGCGGATTGGCCAGAACAAAGTCGGCCGCTTTTCGCAGTTGTCCGGACAAGCCGGAATAGCGTTCCGACACCCGTTCCTGAAGCGATTGTTGCTGTCCCATGATCCCCCTTTGAAACACAGGCTGGCAAGTGTTTCACGCATTGTCAATCGCTGAAATATATGTTTCAACGACCCCATGCCCTTCACAATGGGCTTTGGGCCACGATCAAAATGCGCGCCAGACTTCTTCTTGATCCCTTCATCATGGTAGCGCCTTATGGTGCGCGCCCAGACAAGCCGGATCGCCCCAAGGCACCGACGGGCATGGATGAAATCGCGCCTGAGATTCGCAGTATTGCTGCTGCCTTCACCTCACTCAGGGCTGCACCGCACAGCGCTACGCAAAAGAAAGCCTTCGCCTCATGACACATGTATTCCCACGCAATTCCAAAGCGCCGCCGATTAAAGTCGCGCGCGGCGACGGTGCGTATCTTTATGACACAAACGGCAAGGCCTATCTGAATTGCGGGGATGCGGCGGTATCGTGCTTGGGCCATGGCGATCCGCACGTCACGCAGGCGATAAAAGATCAACTGGATCAGGTGGCTTTCGCGCATTCGGGGTTCTTCACCTCGGAACCTGCAGAACGGCTTGCGGACAAGCTCATATCGCTGGCGCCGGGCGCGTTGGACCGTGTTTATTTCGTCTCCGGCGGGTCCGAAGCAATGGAAGCGGCGCTGAAACTGGCGCGTCAGTATTATCTTGAAATTGGCCAGCCAAACCGTCATCGCGTCATCGCACGGCGGCAAAGCTATCATGGCAACACGCTTGGCGCGCTTGCCACGGGTGGCAATGCATGGCGCCGCGCGCAATTCGCGCCCATGCTGATGGATGTCACGCATGTCGCCCCCTGTTATGCCTATCGCGGAATACAAGAAGGCGAAACAGAAGCCGCCTATGTGGACCGGCTTCTGCTTGAAATCGAAGATCAAATTCAGGCGCTTGGCGGCGAAACGGTTATGGCTTTTGTCGCGGAACCGGTGGTCGGGGCCACGCTTGGGGCGGTGCCGCCCGTTGGTGATTACTTCGCCCGCGTGCGCGCACTGTGCGATCGCTATGGTATCTTGCTGATCCTTGATGAGGTGATGTGTGGCATGGGGCGCACCGGCACGCTTTTTGCCTGCGAACAGTTTGGGGCTGATCCTGATATCTGCGCGATCGCCAAGGGGTTGGGCGGCGGCTATCAACCTATCGGGGCCACGTTGTGTACCAAGGAAATCCATGACGCCATCCGGGACGGTACAGGTTTTTTCCAGCACGGGCACACCTATCTGGGCCATCCGGCGGCCTGCGCTGCAGGCCTTGCCGTGCTGGAACGCCTTGTGGATGACGATGTTCTTGGACGCGTCAACACAGCGGGGATAAAGTTGCAAACGGCTCTGCAAACCCGATTTGGGCAGCACCCGCATGTGGGTGACATCAGGGGCGTGGGGCTGTTTCAGGGCATTGAACTGGTCTCGGACCGCGCCAGCAAAGACCCGTTTCCGCACAGTGAAAAACGACACGCGAGGATCAAGGCGGCCGCATTTGATGCCGGCCTGATCTGTTATCCGATGGGCGGAACGATTGACGGGAAAAGCGGCGATCACGTGCTTATTGCCCCTCCGTTCATTATTACCGAGGCGCAGGTGGACGAACTTGTAGAGAAGTTGGCAAGTTCACTGGAGACTGCCCTTCCCAATTGAGTTCCTTGTCTTTGTGGACTCAAGGTTGCTCAGGTACATTTGGTCTATTCGGGTTAGCGGAAAAAACAGTCGTATGCTGTGGAATAAATCTTCCTAAATGCCTTTGTCGTGCGACTTCAGAACATCAGGGTAATTGGATGGGAAGCGCCAGATTATATCGTTCGGTTCACGTACGAGCCCGCGTTCTGCCGGGTTTTTGTCGGTCAGAAGTGATATGAACAGGTCGCTGCTCGCCCATGGAGACGACTGAAAGTACCAGTGGCCGTTGCCGGTGTCGGCGGCTTCGGCATCTGTCACATCTATCACGTGAAGATTGTCGAGACTGGCCAGCCCTTTGATCAATCCAGGTTCCACTACACCCGTTTCAGAGGTCTGGCCGATACGCTGCCTGCCATAAATGAACTTCGAGACCGCAAGGGCAGAATCCGTTTGGGACTGATAAAAGGTAACGTCCTCGACTGCATCCAGAAGACCGTCTTCGAGCGATTGAGGCCCAAAGTGCCGCGATCAAATCTCGGACGGCCGAAATTACTATTGGTAAAACAAAGCCCGAAAGCGCAATTGCAAGACGCGGCTAATGCGGCCTTGGAGGCCAAATCGCGAATTGAGTATTCCCGTCGGTCAGCCCCGACGAATTTCCAACAGGTACTTGATGCGATCTAGATGTCTTTCACCAGCCGCAGTGCGTCGTAAATCGCAGCATGTGTATTGCGCGCTGAAACAGCATCACCGATGCGGAAAAGCTGGAATGCACCGTCAGGATTGCGCATTGTCTTTTGTGCCTCGCCCGCGATCAGCGCGTCGTGATCCACGGCCCCTTTGTTGGTGCTGAAAGGCTTGAGGTCAAAGTAAAGCTCGTCCAGCGGCATGGTACCATAATTCACGACGATCTGGTCATAGTCCCGGGTTTCGGTGTGATCGCTGTAATCGGTGCCGATTGTCGCGGTCAGCTTGTTTCCCCTGCGAACGACGCCCGTCAGCCGCCGGGTCACGGTAAAGACCACGTCTTTATCCTGCAAACTGCGCATGTAGGGCACCAGGTTCATCGCCATGACTTCGGGCGAAAACGTGCGGTCGGGCGTCATGATCTCGACCTTGAGGCCGGCGGCGGCTGCCACCTCGGCGGCCTGCAGGGCCGGGTGATCGCCGCTTTCATCGTAAATCAGAACGTCGCCTGCCGGTTTGACATCGCCCGAAATGATATCCCAGGCAGAGATCATATGGTCCGCCTCGCGCCCGGTTTCGAAAAGCTCCAGATTGGGCAAGCCGCCTGTCGCGACGATCACCACATCAGGCTTTTCGGCGCGCACCTCTTCGACCTCGGCCCAGGTGTTGAAGTGAAAAACCACATCGCGCGCGGCGCATTGCGCCATCCGCCAGTCAATGATGCCGATCATTTCCCGCCGCCGCGGGTTCTGCGCGGTCAGGCGGATTTGCCCCCCGGGTTCCGGCTGCGCCTCAAACACCACCACGTCATGTCCGCGTTCGGCTGCCACGCGGGCGGCCTCCAACCCGGCGGGGCCGGCACCGATGATCACCACTTTGCGCGCAACGGGGGCGGGGTCGATCTGATGTGGCATCGAAAGCTCGCGCCCCGTCGCCGCATTGTGAATGCAAAGTGCGTCGCCTGCCTGATAGATCCGGTCAAGGCAGTAAGTCGCGCCGACGCAGGGTCTGATGTCTTCTTCGCGCCCTTCCATGATCTTTTTCACGATATGCGGATCGGCCATGTGCGCGCGCGTCATGCCCACCATGTCAAGCTGTCCCGATTGCACGGCGTGGCGCGCGGTGGCGACATCCGGGATACGCGCGGCATGAAAGGTCGGCATGCCGGTTGCTTTGCGGACTGCGCCCGCAAAATCAAGGTGAGGCGCGCTTGGCATACCCTGAACCGGGATCACATCGGTCATCGCCGGGTCGGTATGAATACGCCCCCGGATTACGTTGAGAAAATCAAGCTGGCCTGTGGCGGCAAGCGTCTTGGAAATCTCGATCCCTTCCTGCGGTGTGATCCCGCCTTTCTGGGCCTCATCCGCAGTATAGCGAAAACCAACGATAAATTCATCGCCCACCCGCTTGCGGATCGCAGCCAGCACATCAAGGGGAAAGCGCAGGCGATTTTCCAGCGTATCCGCACCGTAAGGTCCGGTCAGATCATTTGTCAGCGGAGACCAGAACTGATCCAGCAGATGGCCATAGACCTGCAATTCGATCCCGTCCATTCCTCCGGCTTTCATGCGTTCCGCAGCATCGGCAAAATCGCCTATGATCCGCTCGATGTCCCAGTCTTCGATCAGCTTTGGGAACGCACGATGTGCGGGTTCGCGGTGTTTCGAGGACGACACCGATGGCAGCCAGTCCCCTTTGTTCCAGGCTGTGCGGCGTCCCAGATGTGTCAGCTGGATCATCACGGCACAATCGTGCGCGTGGCAGGCATCCGTGAGGTTGCGTATCCATGGCACCACCTCGTCGCGATAGGCGAGGATGTTGTTGAAGACCGGCGGGCTGTCTTTTGACACCGCGGCCGATCCGGCGGTCATGGTCAATGCAACGCCGGCCTTTGCCCGTTCCGCATGATAGGCGCGGTACCGGTCCTTTGGCATCCCGTCTTCGGGATAGGCCGGTTCATGGCTGGTCGTCATGATGCGGTTCTTCAGTGTCAGATGCTTGAGCTGAAAGGGTTGGAGCAGAGGGTCTTTGGACATGATCGGGCTTTCGAAGTGCTTGTTGTGAATTTCCTGCGGGCACAGGTCTGGCGGGGTCCGTGTTCCTGACGACTTGCATCGCATTAGAACCTTGCCGGATCAATCCATTCGGTCCAAGCTTTGTTTTCGAGCATACACGCCGGCCGCCTTATCAGCCGCAAACTGAGAGTAAGACCGAGCAATTATCGCTCATAGTCAAACTGCCGGCTGTCTCGAACGGTCCGGTGACGGACAGGATTGCGCTGGGGTTAGCTGGACGGAACCTCCCAAAAGATTTTTAGCAGATCTTGATGCAAAAGGTAGCAACGAACCGCAGACCGATAGCTTTGCTCAGAAAACCCCCATACCAAGACCCGCACCCATTGCGGAGCCCAGATCGCGACAAAGGGCGAGTTGCTCTTCGGGAATGGTTTTGTCGGCCAGAATTTCGTCCGGCGTTTGGGCATGGGTGCAGATAATGAGATGCGGCTGCACTTCGCGAAGGCGCCACCCCTGCGCAATGCGCGCGGTTTGGCGCGCAGCGTTTTCGCCATCGGACCCCGCACAGACCATCTGGGCATAGGGCCGACCCTCAATCCGACCCAGAACCGGATAATAGCACCGATCGAAAAAGTCCTTCATGATGCCTGCAATTGCCGCCAGATTTTCCGGCGCGCAAAATATGTAGCCATCGGCCTGCAGCAGATCATCAGGTTCTGCGTCACGCGCAGTCTTCAGGTCAGTATTGACCTCTTTTTTCGCGGCGATTGCCGCAGCCTCGGCCATTTGCCGGCTGCCGCCGGTTTTGGAATGATAGACGATGAGTAGCTTGGTCATGATAGGATAAACGTATACGCCTGCCTGCCGACTTCCAAGATGCCGCGTGGAGCGGGATCGCACCCAACAACGAGAATGATATTCGTATTGCAGATTTCGGACTGGCAGAGTTTCCGCGAAGACATGCGCCATCAGTTTTTGCAGGAGGTGGAGCAATCAACTTTTCTGAAACTGAGTTTTCGACGCATTTGCTATCGCGTGCCAGGTTGTTGACCTGCATCAACGCTGCCGCGATCCGGATCGCGCATCTTGTCCGGTGTAGAGAAAAGGAGTCTGGAAATGCTGAACGTTTCGAAACCATCGGCCAATCGTTTAGATCTCGAGCTTTCGGGAGCTATTGATGCAGAAGAAATGCGCTCGGCGCTTGATCATCTTATTGAGCAATCGGAAGGCATCGAGAACGGCAGGATGCTTTACACGATTTCTAACTTCGAGATGCCGACCTTGGGTGCCATGGCCGTTGAATTCCAGAAGTTGCCAAATCTGTTCAGCTTGATTGGCAAGTTCGACAAATGTGCGGTGCTTTCGGATACCGCCTGGATCCGGACTGCCGCCGAGATCGAGGGTGCCGTGATCCCGTCACTTGAGATCAAGAGCTTTCCGCTTTCTGACAAGAAAGCCGCAGAAGACTGGCTGGAAGACCGGGGCACGGGCGAAAGCGAAGAAGAAGAGAATTTTCCCGTCTGAAACGGCTCCTGCAAAGTCATCATCCTTTTAGCGCTGATCTCAGATAAAAAGACTGGAGCGATCATGGTGGCCCCTATGCGCCGTTTTGTTTCGCGTTCATGTCGGTCTAGCCGCCGTTTGTAACCGTCACTTGTGGGTTATCAGGTCTGACCCGGGAAAGTTCCGGAAGTCTCGGATCAGACATCCGTCTGTCTTTACGGACTTTTGAAATGGAACAAGAAGGCCCTGTTTCACGTTTATCAACAGTAAGCTATTCAGGAGACCCGCAATGTCCGCGCCAAATACAAATGTCGAAAAGCAGAAACGCCGTCACTGGCCTGTCCTTTGGGGGATCGGAGCAGTCGTGGTATTCGCGGCCATTCTATTTCTCATGAATGTCTATTCCTCCCTGGACGACGATGCCGACTGGGTGGATGACGACGCCCAGATGATCGACGAGTCTGCGCCGACGGTCGGGAACTGACTTACGCCTTCTGATCAGAACGCGAATGTATAATCGGAACTATTCAGTGGCCCGATAGTTGTGTTCGAAAGAATTACATTGGAGATTATCATGAAACGGATCACCACTGCCCTATCCCTGACAACGCTGATTGTCGCTGTTCCGGCCTTTGCGGCATCGAACACGTCGAAAGATTGTGAGGCCAAATATTCAGAAGTGTCCGAAACCTGGACGACAGCGCAATCCCAAGAAACAAAACCAGAGGACGTTACAGTACCGACGACCGAGGGCACTGTCGAGGTCACAAACAGCGACGCCAAGCCAACAGAGAACTGGTTTGGCAAACCGCCAAGCGACAAGACGATTGACGGATACCTCGCCGCTGCGAAAGAGGCGATGGACGCTGGCGATGAGGCGGCATGTCTGGCACAACTGAAGAATATTGAGGATGCAATGGCTGCCGAAGTCCAACAATCGACTTCTGATTAAAGCGATCTTCATAGCGAACGACCTCGGTGATCGCGAAATCAATGGACGCTGCGGCTTGATCGAATAGCAGCGTTTCTTTCGAAAAAAGATCACATATCCGTCTCACTGGAAACAGCGATCTGCCAAGCCCCCGAAAACACGGGTACTTTGCGCGGTAAAATCTCAGCGTCTGTTTTTAATGAAGTGTTTGGCTGTGCTGCCAGTCTTAAGCTAGCCAATCTCGGGTCTGATTTCCCTGTTTGCAGCGAATTAACAGGGAAATGATTATAATTGCGCCTGATTAACAGGATGATTGGGGATGATCTTTGCGATAGAGTGTGATTTTAGTTCGCAATAACAGATAGTTGTGGGTAAAAAACAATCTTTCCTGTTAATGTGCGGAACAGGGCGTAAGAATAACGGAACAGGGCCTGTTGTTTGACCGAACAGCTGGTCAGATTGCGCGTAACAGGGGAATGTGTGCCATGATCCGAAGTATCGTGAACGGGGCACGAGCAACATATTGGGGTTGTCGGCACCAATATACTTTGGTCATCCCACCCCTTAGAATAAGCGGGCGCGCACCGGCGATTGCAGACAAAGGTTTTTGGCGATGACACAGCATGACGACAGCCGACCGCTTACCATCACGTATCGAAAGATCAATGCGATCAGCCCGGACCCTCGCAATGCGCGAACCCATCCCAAGCGGCAAATCGAGCAGATCAAAGCTTCGATCACCGAATTCGGTTTCGCAAATCCCATACTAATTGATGCCGATGGCCTGATCATTGCCGGTCATGGGCGCCTTCGTGCCGCCAAGGACTTGGGGCTCGACGAGGTCCCAACGATCGTTTTGAGTGGTTTGACCGAGGCGCAGACACGCGCACTGCGATTGGCCGATAACAAGATTGCATTGGGCGCAGGTTGGGATCTGGAGCTCTTGAAAGATGAACTGTTTGATCTCTCGTCGGCAGAACTGGATATCGATGTTTCTCTCACAGGCTTTTCTGTGGGAGAAGTGGATGTGATCCTTGCGGACGAGACCGATCCGGATGAAGAGACTATTCCGGCGGTACCCGTGGAACCGCGCACGCGGATTGGTGATATCTGGGAGTTGGGTGAGCATCGGATCGGGTGTGGCGACGGGCGTGATCTGGAGTTTCTCAAAGAGGTTGTAGGGCAGGGCGCCGCGGTGGATGCCGCCTTTCTAGATCCGCCCTATAACGTCAAGATCAGCGGCCATGCAAATGCCAAGGGGCGTCACCGCGAGTTCGCCATGGCCTCTGGAGAAATGACCGAAGTGGCATTTCGTACGTTTTTAGAAGAAACTCTTGAAGCTTGTGCGGCGGTGTCGCGCAGCGGTGCGGTTCATTTTGTCTGCATGGATTGGCGGCATATTGATTAACTATCCCAAGCGGGTGCAAAGGTCTACGACAGCAGGCTGAACATTTGTGTGTGGAACAAGTCCAACGCCGGTATGGGATCACTCTACCGATCCAAGCATGAGCTGGTATTTGTCTATCGGGTCGGTTCGGAGCAACATCTGAACAATGTCGAGTTGGGCAAACACGGTCGCAACCGGACCAATGTCTGGAACTATGCCTCCGCTAACTCGCTGGCAGGCAGCCGGAGCGAAGATCTTGCCCTGCATCCGACCGTAAAGCCCACGGCGATGGTCGCGCACGCGATCCAGGACGTCACAAGGCGGGGTGATCTGGTTCTTGATATCTTCCTGGGGTCGGGCACGACCTTGATTGCCACCGAGCGCGTTGGTCGGAAGTTCCGGGGCGTCGAGCTGGATCCCGGATATGTGGACGTGGCCATCGAGCGCTGGCGCGCCATGACCAACAAGGAACCCAAGTTGCTGAACAGGGCTGGTGCATGACCGCCGATGATGGATCAAAGAAGCCGTCTAACAAGACCCGTTTCAAGAAGGGGCAAAGCGGCAATCCTAAAGGACGCCCGAAGGATGGCGCGCCCGCGCCAACAGGCTCGGCATTCGAGGTCGTCTTCGACCGAACACTGACCATCCGCAAGGACGGGATCGCGCAGGACGTCAGTGTCGAAGAGGCACTTCAGCATCAGACCTACGAAATCGCCAATGAGAAGCCTGCGTCGGGTGGCATTTCAAAGTATCGCATTCTTGCCGCGCCAGCCTCTCGGAGAAGTTCATCCAAAGAGGTCGAGACGCATGGGGCGTGATCCGAACCCCGAACGCCCCGTAACGCTCAAGCAATGGGAGGCGGTCTTTGGATCGCCTCCACCGCCATATCTGTCCGTGCGCTTTATGCAGAAGGCCCTGGCCTATGAAACGCAATGTAAAGCGCTGGGTGGAATGCCAGCTGTAACCAGACGTGCGTTAAAACGCATCTCCAAGGGGGAGCCCGCATGTTCCGCGCGCGCCATCAGACTGCAACCAGGCGCGCACCTCGTTCGGGAATGGAATGGCCGCGTGTATCAGGTGCACGTGGTTGACGGTGGCTTTGAACTGGATGGCAAAATGTGGAAGTCGCTCTCGGCCATCGCCAAGCACATCACCGGGGTGACGTGGTCGGGTCCGCGCTTCTTCGGGTTGAACAGCCCTGCAGGGCGGCGGACATGAACAGGCTCCGCTGCGCCATCTACACGCGCAAGTCATCAGAGGATGGGCTGGAACAGGAGTTCAACTCGCTGGATGCACAGCGTGAAGCCTGTGCCGCTTATATCGCCAGTCAGAAGCACGAAGGCTGGGTGCTGCTGCCGGAACACTATGATGATGGCGGGCTTTCCGGCGGGTCTCTGGAACGACCGGCGCTACAAAAGCTGCTGCAGGATATCGCCGACGGCCGGGTGGACCAGATCATCGTCTACAAGATCGACCGCCTGACGCGGTCGCTCGCTGACTTCTCGAAGATCGTGGATACGCTGGATGCGGCGCAAGCCTCGTTTGTCTCGGTCACCCAGTCCTTCAACACGGCGACCAGCATGGGGCGCCTGACGCTGAATATGCTGCTGTCGTTTGCGCAATTCGAGCGAGAAGTCACAGCGGAGCGGATCCGCGACAAGATCGCAGCCTCAAAACGCCGGGGCCTTTGGATGGGCGGGCAGGTGCCGCTTGGCTATGATGCGGATGGCAGGACGTTGAAGGTCAACGAGGCCGAAGCTCCGATGATCCGAACGCTGTACGATCTCTATGAGCAGCTCGGAACGGTCCGGAATGTAAAACATGCGGCTGACCGGTTGGGGTTGCGCAGTCGGCAGAGGAAGGGTTCAAATGGATCTATAACAGGCGGGATCAGCTTTGATCGCGGCCCTATCCACCACCTGCTGACGAACCCCGTCTACGCGGGCCGCATCCGTCACAAGACAGAAGTGCACGATGGCCAGCATGAGGCGATCATCGATCCGGACCGTTGGGATCAGATCCAGCAGGTGCTGCAGAGCGGTGCTGCGAAGGGCAGGGCGCGTAAAACCGCGAAGCAGAGATCATTGCTGTGCGGTGAGTTGTTCGATGAGACGGGCGACCGGCTGACGCCATCGCATTCAAAGACAAAGGCAGGCGTCCGGCTTCGATACTATGTCTCACACCGATTGATTAAAAACAGCGGGGAAGGAAACCTCGACGGCTGGCGGTTGCCCGCTCAGGAGTTGGAGGTCAAAGTTGCCGATGTCGTGCGCCAGCATATGTCAAAGGCATGCTTTGTCGGTGGTGTCCTCCCAAATGCCTCTGCCGAAGCGATCAGAACAGCGCGTATTGTGGTGCACAGCATTTTCATAGGTCGACAACCGAAAGGCCCGCGCGCTTGCGGTACACTCAATCCAATGCCTAAGTGAACCATGTGAGCGATAGACAGTCGCCGCGACAACACCATTTTTCCGGAACTCCTGGATCGCGAATGCATAATCGTGGACCAGAGCCCTGATTGGAAAAATGCGTCAAGATTTTGAAAAGCTCTGAAGTAATATCGAAGTGGGTTTTGTGCCAATGACAATTAGAAATCAGCGTATTTTGGCCACCATACCAGAACAGGGCAGCGGCATCGAATACGGGCCATTGCACCGAACCTTGGTTCCTAAATCTGGGTCTCGATCCATACGGTATGTCGATTTCGCACCTCGAGATGTTTTGGTAAAAAAGTATGAAAGCGATCCGAATGTCGACGTTGAACTAATTCCGGATATCGACATAGTAACGGATGGTCGTAGAGTTGACGAATTCATTGATCCGGATAGCCTTGATTTTGTCGTTGCCTCGCACATCGCAGAGCATGTCCCTGATTTGGTCGGATGGATTCAAGCCAACTTAAACATTCTGCGGATCGGCGGACGGATCGCAATTGCTTTTCCGGACCGACGATACTGCTTCGATCTTGCCAAACAACCGTCACAAACATCGGATTTGATCGCGGCCTATCTGGAAGAGCGGACCAGACCATCGTTCCAGCAACAATGCGATCATTTCTTCAATATCCGACAGGTTACACCTTCGCAGGTTTGGAACGGCGAAGTGACACCGAAAACCGCACCCTTAATTCACCAACCACACAAAGCGGTCGACATATTACGCGCTTTGCAAAAGCGTTCTGATTATGTGGATGTTCACTGCTGGAAATTCAGTGATACGGAATTTTTTGATACGATCAACACTGTCCGGGCATTGTTCGATTTGCCCTTCCAGATTGTCAGTCTTTTCCCGACCCAGTGTGGCACAACGGAGTTCTACGCGACGCTTGAAAAGACTTGAGAGCGACCTTAGTGGACATACGGCCTGCAAGGGCGCTGTCAGACGGATTAGAACTCGTATCAGTTTGACTCAGAATCCAGGAACTTATGTGGCAAAAAGCTGACGCCACCCAGTCAGAGTAGTGGCTCGGCTGATCGTGAAATCGTCTCTGCTAGAGCGCTCGCACTCCTGATTGAAATGGGTGCAGACGGAGGCATGAATGGTGGCGATTTCTTTGGAGATCCCAAAGGACAGTCGTGCGCGGCAGTCTGAACCAAGGCCCGCCAAGAAGATTTAAACGTGGTAAGTTTCGTGGAGGAGCGTGCGAGCTTAAATCGAATTACTTCGGAAAAATCGTCATACATGCTACGCAAGCACGCCGCCCCCACTCCACTTTAAATTGTGGCAAAACTATGTCTATCCCGTTCTAGGAAACAATCTGTTTTCAAAACGCGACTTATAGTGCTGATTTTCTTCATGTGGTTCGGGGTCAAAATGGAATCTCGAACGGCTCAAAGTGGCAATACTGGAATTGACGGTTTTCGACACTTCGCCCCCAATTATCAACTGGCGCAAGGTGCAGCGAACGTCAGCCTGGTGAAAGCAGTCGTTCAAAAGCAAAGCTTCGAATTTCCCGTTGTGAACGGCTGCTTAACGCGACGAACCGGTCATCAGAGAAAAACTGTCGAATGCTTGCTTCGAGCCCAATTCGACTGATGCTGCGAGATACGTGCACACCTGCAATTCGGCAGAAAGCGGACATTCTTTGCGTTTGCGAGAAATTCCAAGAAACGGATAGGTATTTGATCAATTCTAAACTATTTCTGATCCCGCCATTCGCAACAATCAGCGCGCGATAAATCATAGTCGCGAACGTCAGAGCTTGTAACTTGGTAGCAACTGGAATGCATCCCGCAGTGCATTACCCCATCCGGTCGCAATCGTTTGATACACTTCATCCTCTTCATTGATCCGTTTCGTGCGTCCCGTATCAAAGGACTCGTTTTCATACACCTGCAGATCGAACGGTAACCCAACCGAAAGGTTTGATTTTACAGTGGAATCGAAGGACACTAACAACAGCTTTATGGCATCATCGAAGTCCATTTGATGGTCATAGGCGCGGACAAGTATCGGTTTACCATACTTCGTTTCACCGATCTGAAAGAACGGGGTATCTTCGGTTATTTCTATAAAATTGCCTTCCGGATATATCATGAAAATCGTCGGTTTGCCGCCCTTGATTTGGCCGCCCAGAATTATTGATGCACCAAATTGATCGTCAGACGTTTGACCCGAGGTGGAAGAACCCGCGATAACTTCGCGCAAGGTGGCACCGACCAAACGCGCCACTTGAAACATGGTCGGTTCTCGAAGGATGCTTGGATTACGATCCTGTTCGGATACGGAACGTTCTTCCAGCAAGCTGATGAGAGACTGCGTGGTCGCCAGATTTCCTGCCGTCATGATTGTGATCGCGCGCTCGTCCGGCACCTGCCAAGTGAACATTTTTCTGCTGACCGCAAAATTGTCGACGCCAGCGCTGGTGCGGGTGTCGGCCATAAAAACAAGCCCGCGGTCCAGTCGCATTCCGATGCAATATGTCATTTCTTCTATCCATTGGAAAACCCAAGCATCTCTTTACTGCTGGACCTGCAAAGATACCATGAGAGTTTCATCCGCGTTGCCTATGCGCAGCCCCTCTATGGGGGCGGCATCACGTGCGTCGCGACCAACAGCGATGCGCACGTATCTTTCATCCGGCGACACTCCGTTTGAGACGTCAAAGCCAACCCATCCGAGACCCTTGATACAGACCTCCGCCCAAGCGTGGGTTGCGTCCTGAACCACCTGTTCGTTGATCATTAGGTAGCCGCTAACATAACGCGCTGGCAGCCCGGACAGTCGCGCCGCGGCGATAAAGATTTGCGCGTGGTCCTGACAGACGCCGCTGTCACCAAGCAGCGCGTCTTCGGCACGCGTGTCCACTGCAGTGCTACCGGTTTTGTAGGGCAAGGCCTTTAGTATCGCCGCAGAAAGCGTGTGCAGACTGGCGAGTTGCATATTGAGGTCAAACGAGACCTTCGGCAGCGCCTTGATCGCGGCCCCCGGTTGTGTGAGAGGGGTTGGCTGGCAAAAGTGCCAAAGCGGCGCGCGGCCATAAACGGGGCCAAGCACGCCCGTGTCGTTGAGCGTTTTCACGTGCCCGCTTGCGCGAATGCTCAGCACGGTTTCGCTCGGCTCGATGCTTACCAGATCGACGTGGTTGCCATAGTGATCAACGTAGCTCGTCTCAATCTTGCCGCCCGTGATTTCTACCGACCAATCCACAACTTCTTGCATGACAGAAGACAAAGGATATAGCCGCACCTTTTGCAGCGCGTATTCCACGGGCGCGCTGTAGGCATACTCGGTCGTGTGGCTGATGCTGAGATCCATTATCCTGTATATCTATAGTCGACTTCGATCTGCTGCGCGAGGTTCGCGGTGCTGTCTATCAGCGCGTTGACAAACTCGTGCAGCCCCTCATTAAAGATAGAATTGATGTCTCTGTTTACCAACTGCGAACACAATGCGTTGGCCAAGTCATGTGACGCAGGTGTTGTTCCGTATTCTTCAGCCAGGTGCGACAGGCTGTTGACGATCTGCCCAGCACAGAATGCAAGCGACCTTGGCATGCGTCGATCCAGAATTAGGAATTCGGCGATTGCGGAGGCAGTGAAGTCCTCCTCTACCGCCCAACGGAACGCACGATGGGCCGAAACAGAGCGCAGGATGGTCTCCCATTGCACATTGTCCAGCCTACTGCCGACAAAAGACGGAGCAGGCAGCAGCGAATAGTATTTCACGTCAATAATACGCGCGGTGTTGTCCATCCGCTCGACGAAGGTGCCAAGGCGGCAAAAATCATAGATATCATTGCGTAGCATCGTTCCGTGCAATGCCCCACGCACCAGCCCTGATTGCTGACGGATGGTCGCAAGAACCGCAGGCAGTTCTGTCTGAGGTATCTCGTCTTTCAAGAGATCTGTGAACAGCATCCAAGACTCGTTAACTGAGGACCATACTTCTGTCGTCAATGCGGTCCGAACCATTCTGGCATTGTCCCGAGCAGATTTAATGATCGACAGAACTGAACTAGGGTTGGTGGGTTCGCGAAGCAGAAAATTGACCACTTGTGCGCTGTCATAACCGTCGCAAGCCGCCTCATAGGCAGATTGGGCGGCCAGTGTCGTGATCACCGATTGCCACTCCGCTTCAGCAGTGGTCGACCGCGTCAATGCGATGCGAAAGCCAGCTTCTATCAAGCGCGCAGTGTTCTCTGCCCGCTCAAGTGAGCGGAACATCCAGTAAAGTCCGCCTGCGGTTTTGCCCAGCATATTAGTCTTCCAATACCCAAGTGTCTTTGGTGCCACCGCCTTGGCTTGAATTGACCACGAGCGACCCTTCTGTCAGAGCCACACGGGTCAGTCCGCCGGGGGTAATGTTCACACCCTTAGGCGACATCAGCGCAAAGGGACGCAGATCAACGTGACGGGGCGCAAGGCCACTTTCTGTAAATATCGGAACTGTGGACAGCGAAAGCGTTGGTTGCGCGATGTAATTGTCGGGCCGCGCGCGCAGTTTGTCGGCGAAATCGGACAGCTCTTTTTTACTGGCCGCCGGGCCAACCAACATTCCATAGCCGCCTGAGCCATGCACTTCTTTCACCACCAGATCGGCGAGGTTATCCAGCACGTATTTTAACTGCTGCGGCTCCGAACAGCGGAAGGTATGCACGTTTTTGAGGACTGCAGGTTCGCCCGTATAGAACTTGATGATATCAGGAAGGTAGCTATAGACAGCTTTGTCATCCGCCACCCCCGTTCCCGGCGCATTGGCGATCGTGATATTCCCCGCACGATAAACATCTATGATGCCCGGCACTCCCAACATGGAGCTGGAATTAAACGTTAACGGATCGAGATATTCATCATCCACCCGACGATAGATTACGTCGATCGTCTTGTATCCTTTAGTGGTCCGCATGGCGACATGTCCGTCAACGATACGCAAGTCATGCCCTTCGACCAGCTCCACACCCATTTGATCGGCCAGAAAGCTATGTTCATAATAGGCGGAATTATAAATGCCCGGCGTCAGGATCGCCACGCAAGGCCGATCCGCGCAGCCAGCGGGCGCAGAGGCTTCAAGCGAGCGGCGCAAGTTCTTAGGATAATCGCTTACAGATTGCACCCGGATGCTACTGAAAAGTTCCGGGAACATCTGCAGCATGGTTTCGCGGTTTTCCAGCATGTAGCTAACACCCGAAGGCGTGCGCGCGTTGTCTTCAAGGACATAAAAATCGTCCTCGCCGGTGCGCACAATGTCGGTGCCAACGATATGAGTATAGACGTCTCCCGGCGGGCTGAAATCAATCATCTGCGGCAAGAAAGCGTCATTCTGCGCGATTAGTTCCGTCGGGATAATACCTGCCCGCAGGATTTCTTGACGGTTATAAATGTCATGCAAAAACGCGTTGATCGCATAGACACGCTGTTCAATCCCTTGCGACAACTTTGTCCATTCGCGCGAAGAGATAATCCGTGGGACCAAATCGAAAGGGATCAATCGTTCCTCGGCATCCTGTTGACCGTAAACGTTAAACGTAATGCCTGAGCGCCGAAAAAAAGCCTCAGCCTCTAGTGATTTCGTAGCGAGTCGGCCGTTGTTCTGCTTGGCAAACCACTCATCATAGCCTGAGTATGGGGAGCGAGGGACCCCAGAGGCGTGCATTTCACTGAAAGGGGCCGCGTCTGTTTTCATGAGTTAACCTTAGAAGATTGCCAGGGTTATGCAACGCGATGACCATTTAGGGGGGGGTGGAAATTTCTGATGCTGAATTCTTAGCCATTTGCAATGTTTGATATGCACCTCTTTAGGCACGCAAAGATCTGCCCCTTTTGAGTGGTCCAGTTTGAAAGTTAGTGCATGATTGGTCTGGTTGCCATCGGGACGATGGTTTCCGGAGCCGGTGGGCGGTAGCCCAAAGCACTATCTGGTCGTTTGGTGTTGTAGTGTTTCCTCCATTGTTCGATCAGGATTTGTGCTTCGCGAAGCGAGTAGAAGACCTCACCATTCAACAGCTCATCCCGGAGCCTTGCGTTGAAGCTTTCGCAATATCCGTTCTCCCAGGGCGACCCCGGTTCGATGTAAGCGGTATTGGCCCCGACGGCTGCAATCCAGTCTCAGACGGCCTGAGCAATGAACTCGGGGCTCAAAATCCTCTCCAGCCTTATCGGCTGTTCCACCGCAGCGTCGTGCGTTTTGTGGCGGTGATTTTGAAGGCGCAGAGCGAGATGCGGCGGCCGCTTCGGATTTGCGGCCAAACGAAGCCGGTCACATGAAAATGCGTGCGCTAGCGCTGAAGGAACTGCAATTGGCGGAGCAAGCCGAAGCCTGCCTCATCGCAGCGCGTAAGTTTTCTTCGGAGCCCACCCAAGCACATGATCACGGACATACGGCCCATGCCCACGCCCATTGACACACGCCTTTTAACTCTGACTCAGTGGCTGTCACCCGCCTTTCCGACAGGGGCCTTCGCCTATTCGCATGGCATCGAAACTGCGATCCACAAAGGCTGGATTGCCGACGAGAACTGTCTGGAAAACTGGCTGCGTGATTGCCTGAAGGATGGCTCGGGGCGCGCTGATGCGATCTGGCTGCGGCTTGCCCATTCCTCGGACGATCCCTTGGAGATCGACGCCAAAGCGCGCTCCTTTGCCGTTGCCCAAGAACGCCTGCGCGAGGCTGACAGACAAGGTGCCGCCTTTGTCGCCACGGTGAACGCAGTTTGGGACTTGGACCTTCTCGAGATGATCTTGCCCGTTGCCGTCGGCCGCGCCGCCCGGTTGACAGGGCTCGACGTCGATGCGACCGTCGCGCTCTATTTACAGGCCTTTGTGACAAACCTCGCCTCGGCGGCCATCCGCCTCAGCCCGATTGGACAGACCGCTGGTCAACGGGTGATTCAAAGACTGCAAGTTCTCTGCCTTGAAGTCGCTGAAGAGACGAAAACCGTCGATGCGGACGACGTTTATAGCAACGCCTTTTTCTCTGACATCGCATCCATGGTCCACGAAATCCTCGAACCAAGGCTGTTCCAATCATGATGAAACTCAATGGTCCCCTGCGAATTGGCATCGGTGGTCCGGTCGGCGCGGGAAAAACCACACTAACCGCGCGTCTGGCCGAACTTTTAAAGGACAATCACTCGATCGGCGTCATCACAAATGACATATATACCCAAGAGGACGCCGACGCTTTGATGCGTATGCAAATCCTGCCTTCAGATCGGGTGATTGGTGTCGAAACCGGCGGCTGCCCCCATACGGCCATTCGTGAAGACGCCTCGATCAACCTTGCCGCCGTGGCAGAGATGCGCCAGCGTCACCCTGACGTCGAGGTCGTCCTGATTGAATCGGGAGGCGACAACCTTTCGGCGACCTTCAGTCCCGAGCTTGCTGATCTTACGATCTATGTCATTGATGTCGCGGCCGGCGAAAATATCCCGCGCAAGGGTGGTCCCGCCATCACCCGATCCGATATCCTTGTCATCAACAAGACTGACCTCGCACCGCATGTTGGTGCCTCGCTGGACGTGATGCGCACAGACGCCGAGGTGATCTCCCAGTGGTATTCGCGTGCTTGAAGACGGGACAAGGGTCAGATCAGGTTGTATCGCACCTCAGATCACTGTCGGGCATTTGACGCCTCGTCGAAAGACCGATTCCATATAAGCAGGATCAAAGGAACATCAACCAAAACGCTTGCAGGGGAGGGCTTTTTATACATTTTCCCCCTGCTTGGATCCATAGGCGCTGATGTCAGACAGTTCACATTCGTCTAGCAGAACCCAGTAGTAAGCAACTTGGTATAGCGGCCATTGTCGCGGCTTTTATTCGAACAATGAGCTCCTAATACTGTCACCTTCGGACATACGACTAAGGAGGAACTCGTTCCAGTAACCGCTTTGCGGACGAAGCCGCCGTTTCACCATTGTAGCAGCCCAGGTTTTTGAATTTCGAAGCCTTTTGCGGATGGAAACACAGTGCGCATGTTAGCAATGATTTCTATTTCGCTTTCCAACATGGGTTGGATTGAGTCCCACCAGTTTTTGAAGGCGGAGGTATCCCGATGAGCCTGTACAGCAGCCTCATCCCTAAATACTTCGTAAAAATAGAAACGGTTCGGATCGGCGGCATCCACCATGACCTGAAATTGAAAAACCCCTAGTTCTTCACTGACCACACTTTGTGCTTCAAAGATACTCGCGTCCAAAAAGGCTTGTCTGCATTCGGGCCTGATGTTGATCGCGAATAAGTTTCCATGCATTGCGTCAGACATACTTGTTCCCCATTACTTGTCCACGGTCCACTGCCTGGCTAAGGCCGCAGCACGTGCTCATCACGATCATCAATCATTTTTTCTTTAATTTCTAGCTTATCCCGCCTTCCGGCTGGCGTCAGCTTTATTCCAGCCCAGAGAGTTGGACAACTCAAGCGACATAGCCTTCAGTATTCGACCAATTTCTTCTCGCTTTGTACCGCTCAACACCCGCACAGAAGCTGTGGAGCCGATAGAGAGCGTGGCGCCGGGTCCCGTTTCGGCCAAGATGGTCGCGACTGAGCAGATTCCGCGTTCGAGCTCCTCCAAGCATTCGGCATATCCGCGTTTACGAATAATTTCGAATTCCTTCTCTAAATCCTGAAGGCAGGTGATGGTACTGTCCGTGTACTTTTTTAGCTGTCCTTTCAGTTTCCTCTTTGACAACAGCTCGGGTGAGAATGCAGCAATCGCTTTGGAGCACGAACAGGCGTGCAAAGGCCGTTTGCCTACGCCGGGATGCATATAGGACACGCCGTTCTCAGGGGTGGCCACATGTATGATTTCAACCCGATCTCCACGTAGTCGCGAAAGAAAGAATGCTGCGCCGTGATCCGTCGCGGCTAAGGCCAGAACTGGCGCGATCACTTCCACTAGTGCCTTATCAGAAAGGTCTCGGTGCGTGATCCGCTTTAAGCGAGTACCAATGATGAATTGTCCGCGTGTAGATGACGCCAGCAGTCCGACAGAGACAAGGTCCTGTACTAACCTGTAGGCAGATGGTTTGGGCAAGTCGGCATGCACGCAAATCTCGGCTACGGTTGCTGCGCCCTTCTGTCCGACAATTTCGAGAATGCTAGTCAAGCGTTCCAGGTGCATAATTTTTGCCTTGTGAGAATCTATTTATCGAACTACGAGACTCGAAGCGGAATCGCAAGGGAGGAATGTGATGATGGACGGTGCATGTTGCGGCCCGGGCTATGCAAGCCCGGCAGAGGCCATCAAGGCCCCACGCGAAAAACTGCTTTATACGATTGCCATCTACACCGGGACCGGCATTCAGAAGCCGGACTATCTTGCAACGGTTGACGCGGATCCCGACAGCCCGACCTATTCACAAGTCATTCACCGGCTGGAAATGCCCGGCATCGGAGATGAGCTACACCACATGGGGTGGAACGCCTGCTCGTCCTGCAATGACGACGCGGGGATGAGCCGCAAATACCTGCTGGTGCCGGGTGTGCGGTCCAACAACATCCACGTCATCGACACGGCTACCGATCCCTATGCGCCGCGCCTTCACAAGGTCATCGACGGGGCGGAGATAAAGTCAAAGACTAATCTCAGCGGCCCCCACACCGTGCATTGCCTCGGGAGTGAAATCATCATTTCGTTCCTTGGTGACGCGAATGGCGAAGCGCCGGGCGGCTACCTGCATCTTAACAAAGAATTCGAGATTCAGGGCCGCTGGGAAGAAACCATGGGCGACATCCCGTTTTCCTACGACTTCTGGTACCAGCCACGGCACAACGTCATGGTGTCTTCCGAGTGGGCCGCGCCCAACACCTTTATGCCGGGCTTCGATCTGGAAGAGGTCGGGCACCTGAAATACGGCCGCCGCCTGCACATCTGGGATTTCGAAGCTCGTAAACCGGTCGAAACCATGTATCTGGGTGAAGATGGGCTGATCCCGCTGGAGGTCAAATTCCTTCATGACCCTGACAGCAGCCATGGTTTCTGTGGCGCGGCCTTGTCGACCAACGTGATCCATTTCTGGAAATCAGAGGCGGGCAAGTGGGAATGGGAGAAGATCATCGACGTTGATAACGAACCGCATCCTGAATGGCCCATTCCGGTGCCGGGCGTGATGTCAGCGATCCTCGTGTCGATGGACGACAAGTATCTCTACCTCAACAACTGGCTACACGGCGACATGCGCCAGTATGATATCAGCGATCCGCACAACCCGGTGCTGACCGGTCAGGTCTGGATGGGCGGCCTGCTGGGCAAGGCACCCATGGTCAATGGCGTCAAGGTCGCGGGTGGACCGCAGATGTACCAACTCTCGCTCGACGGTAAGCGGCTCTATGTCACGACATCGCTGTTCTCGACATGGGATAACCAGTTCTACCCCGAGATCCGCACGCAGGGCGGTGTCATGCTGATGATTGATTGCGACGTGGAAAACGGAGGCATGAAGATAAACGAGGAATTCGTTGTCGATTTCGGTCAGGAGCCCAACGGGCCCAGCCGCTGCCACGAAACCCGCTACCCCGGTGGCGATTGTACAAGCGACATTTGGCTGTGAGCGCGACGCGCACCATAACAATCGCCAATAGGAGCGACGCGAACTATCAAGTCGAAACGCGCCGCCCGCTGTTGGAGACATTGCGCGAGCAAGGGGTAGATCTGCCCTATGGCTGTAAGTATGGCGGCTGCATAACATGTGCGGCCAAGCTGACCAAAGGTGAGGTCGATCAGCGGCGTCAGGTGGCGCTCAACAACCGACAAATCAACAATGGTTATGTCCTGCTCTGCGTCGCCCGTGCCGTCACCGACTGCACGTTGGAGATTGGCGTCGAAAGTCACGACAAACTTTACCGGAACCCCTTTCTCGACCCGCTGGAGCCACATGAGCTTAAGGCGGACATTGCCACCCCCAAGGAGCGTTGAAATGCCTGCAACCGCGCTTGATGACCTTTACGACTACGACCAGAAATACCTCGCTGACATCCTGAAGTCGGTCAAAACCATCGCGATGGTCGGTGCCAGCGCGGACAAGACCAAATTCAGTTATGGGGTGCTGCGCGTGCTGCATGAAACCGGCTACGATATGATCCCAGTGAATCCGAACCCAAATCTGACCGAGATTCGCGGCATTCCGGTAGTTCATTCGCTCGAAGAGATTAATCGCCCCGTTGATATGGTCGAAGTCTTTCGTCCCAAGGAAGAACTTTATGCCATTACCCAAAAGGCGATTGCCATCGGGGCCAAGGTAATCTGGGGGCAGATCGGTGTTTACGACGATGCCGCTGCGAAGCTGGCCGAGGACGCAGGGCTCAAGGTGGTGATGAACCGCTGCCCCAAGATCGAGCTGTTCCGCCCGTTCTGGAAGCCGCGTCTCGATCTGGCGATATAAAGACAAACGGCCTCTCACGCGGCGCGTGCGAATTTGGTTGCCCGGCGCTGGCGATAGACTGGCATTTGAGCGCTCTGGTCGCGAAGTACAGAAACTTACGGAAAGGGAAAGGCATTATGGCCCAAAACATCACCAAGAGTTCCAAAGACTTGGTCAAGGCTGCACTGGCCGCCGTCCCTGCGATCAGTGCGGAAGACGCGCTGTCGCTGGAGGGCAGTTCGGATCACGTGTTTGTTGACCTGCGCGACGGAACCGAACAGGCCAAAACCGGCATCATCCCCGGTGCCGTGGCCTCGTCCCGCGGCTTGATGGAATTTCACGTTGATCCCGAAAGCCCCGCCCACAAGCCCGAATTCAATCAGGACAAAACTTATGTTTTTTACTGCGCCTCCGGCGGACGGTCTGCCATGGCAGCGCTGGTGGCCATGGAGATGGGCCTCTCGCCGGTTGTCAACCTGTCCGGCGGCGTTGGCGCTTGGAAAAAAGCCGGGGGCACATTGGAGTAAATCATGGATGGTACAATGGAAAACAATCAACTCATCCTGCTCTCGGACCAGGACGGTATCTGTGTTCTGACGTTGAACGCTCCCAAATCGATAAACGCCCTTTCAGAGGCGATACTGGCTGCAATGTCCGACATGCTGGACGCAATCGCGGCGGACGGTAGCATCAAGGTTGTGATCCTGCGCAGTGGCGGCAACCATTTCTGCGCAGGCCACAACCTGAAGGAAATGACCGCACACCGCGCCGACGAAGACGGTGGGTTCCAGTATTTTCAGGACCTCTTTGCCAAGTGCTCGGCGATGATGTTACGCGTCGTTCGTCTGCCACAGCCCGTGATAGCCGAGATCAAGGGAATCGCCACTGCGGCGGGCTGCCAGTTGGTGGCGTCCTGCGATCTGGCCGTGGCCGCAGAGGATGCGACATTCGCCACGTCGGGCGTGAATATCGGCCTTTTCTGCTCCACGCCAATGGTTGCGCTATCGCGCAACGTGCCGCGCAAGATGGCGATGGAAATGCTGCTGATGGGTGAGTTTCTGCCTGCCACCCGCGTCGCCGAGATGGGTCTTGTTAATCGTGTCGTGCCATTGGCAGAAGTCGAGGCGAAGACCATGGAAATGGCCCGCATCATTGCCGACAAATCACCTTCTGCTGTCAAGATCGGCAAGCGTGCCTTTTATGAGCAGGCCGAAATGTCGCTGGAAGAGGCCTATGCCTTTGCAGGCCGCACTATGGCCGAGAACATGATGGCGCGCGACGCCGAGGTCGGAATCGGTGCTTTCACCCGCAAGGAACCCATGCCAGAATGGACAGGCGAATGACGTTTGATGGGCCGGAGCTGGCGCGCAATGCCGCTAATCACACGGCACTGTCCCCCGTTTCGATCCTCAAGCGCGTTGAGCGGGTACACCCGGAACTGCCCGCGCAGATCCACGGATCGATCCGGCGCAACTGGGGTGAGGTCGCGGAGCGGTGCAAGCGGCTGGCCTCGGCTTTGGCCAAACGTGGTATCGGCAAGGGCGACACCGTTGCCCTGATCGCGCCGAACATCCCAGAGGCGCTGGAATGCGCGCTGGCGTTGCCGATGCTGGGCGCGGTTCTGAACGCGAACAACACGAGGCTCGATGCCGAAACCATCTGCTATATCTTGGATCATGGCGAGGCAAAGGTCTTGCTGGTGGATACCGAATTGTCAGCGATGGCCGCCGAGGCGGTCGCCCAGTCGGGTCGAGATCTTCTGATCGTGGATATCGAAGACAGCGAAGGACCTGGCGGCGACAGGATAGGTGCTCTCAGCTATGACGACCTGCTGGCCGAGGGCGATCCGGACTTCGCCTATACTCTGCCAGATGATGAGTGGGACGCGCTGGCGCTGAACTACACCTCCGGTACGACAGGGCGGCCCAAGGGCGTCGTCTATTCCCACCGCGGCGCATGGACGAATGCGGTCAACAACGTTGTCACCTGGGAAATGTCGCATCACCCTGTCTATCTTTGGACGCTGCCGCTGTTTCACTGCAATGGCTGGTGCTTCCCGTGGACGATCACCATGCTGGCCGGTACCCATGTATTCCTGCGCGCGCCGCGTGCTGACGCAATTTATGATGCTCTTGCCGATCATGGTGTGACCCACCTGTGCGGTGCTCCGATCATCATGTCGATGATCAGCGGTGCGGAACAGAAACGCGACTTCCCGCAGAAGGTAAAAATGATGACCGCCGCCGCGCCGCCGCCTGCCAGCGTCATAAAGGGGATGGAGGCGATGGGCATCTCCATCACCCATGTCTACGGGCTGACCGAGGTGTATGGCCCGGCAGTGGTTTGCGCTGAAAAGCCTATTTGGGCCGACCTGCCTGCACAGGAAAAGGCCGAACTAAAGGCGCGACAAGGCGTGGCTTATGAGCTGGAGGAAGACGTTCTGGTTCTCGACCCAGAGACAGGCTCGCCCGTCCCTTGGGACACTCAGACGCTGGGTGAGGTCGTGTTTCGCGGCAATATTGTGATGAAGGGCTACCTGAAGGCTCCTGAGGAAACGGCGAAGGCTTTCAAGGACGGCTGGTTCTGGTCGGGCGACATCGCGGTGCAGCATTCCGATGGATACATCGAGATCCGCGACCGCTCCAAGGATATCATCATCTCGGGAGGCGAGAACATCTCCTCCATCGAGGTGGAAAAAGCGCTCTATTCACATCCCGCCGTCAGTCTTGTCGCTGTTGTGGCAATGCCTGATGAAAAATGGGGCGAAGTGCCCTGCGCCTTTGTCGAACTGTCGGGCAAGGCGACCGAAGAAGAACTGCTGGCCCATGCCAAAACCCGCCTTGCCGGATACATGCGCCCCAAGAAAGTCATTTTTGGCGAATTACCGAAAACCACCACCGGAAAAATCCGCAAAAACGAACTCCGCGATCTGGTCCGCTCGAAACGCTGACCCTTACCTCTGATTGGATACCCATTATGAGCACGAACTACGAACTCAGCTTTGCCAATTTCAGCTTTAGCACTCAGGTCCGGGAATCTGGCATTGTCAGACAAAACCAGCTTGAGCCGGGCAGGGCGGTTTCGTAGCCTCACCGGATGACCTAACCTGATCCATTTCGCTACTTCAAAACCAGTCCCGAAATCATCCGCCTGGCGTTTATGCTCTATGTCCGGTTCCCGCTGTCGCTGCGCAACGTGGAAGATCTGCTGCATGAACGCGGCATCGATGTCAGTCATGAAGCGGTGAGATGCTGGTGGCATCGCTTCGGTCCAATGTTCGCGGCGGAGATCCGAAAACGGCGGGTTGCTGGCGTGAAATCGAGCAAGTGGCGTTGGCATCTTGACGAGATGTTCGTGAAGATCAACGGCGAGCGACATTATCTTTGGCAGGCCGTCGATCATCAAGGCGAAGTTTTGGAAAGCTACGTCAAAAAGGTGCGCGATAAGAAAGCTGCCTTGAAATTCTTAAAGAAAGCAATGCGTAAGTACGGCAATCCTGAAGTTATAGTGACGGACGGGCTGGCATCGTACGGCGCTGCGCTCAAAGAGATTGGCGTCGCAGACAAGCAGAAAACAGGCCGCTGGCTGAATAACCGAGTGGAAAATTCACATCTGCCTTTCCGACGACGAGAACGGGCGATGCTCCGCTTCCGGCGCATGCGAAGTTTGCAGAAATTCGCCGCCGTTCACGCTTCCGTCTACAATCATTTCAATCAGGAACGCAGCCTTTCAAATCGAACGAATTTCAAACTCAACCGTGCCGCCGCTCTGGCTGAGTGGCGCGGTCTCTTTGTGAATTAATGGACAGTGTCGCTGTCCTTGCAGAGACGGGTTCGAATTGGTCTGACACCACCTCTCCAATTGCGGCCAAACAATAATTGAGGCCTTTTTGGCGTACCAGCCTCGTGTCTCGCGCAAATTATCTGGTTCGCGGCCTTTGTTTCAGGCAAGTGTTGGAAAACGCAACACCCGACAAAGGGAAGAGACAGCTTGGACTACGGTCTTTTGATGGGTGCGCTGGGTGTGCTTTTCCTGGCAGGACTGGTGGCTGACCAGCTTGGTCACGCTACCCGCTTGCCGCGTGTGACGATGCTTTTGCTATTGGGTTTGCTGGTCGGCCAATCTGGCTTCGACCTATTGCCCGAAACATCAACTGAATGGTTCGAACCGCTTTCAATAATCGCGCTGACAATGGTTGCGTTTTTGCTCGGCAGTGAGTTAACTGGGGAGAACCTGTCGAGACACGGGCGTGCAATCTTTGCAATCTCGCTGTGTGTCGTTTTGGGGACTACAATAATCGTCTGGGGCGGCCTCACGCTGCTTGGCCTGAATCCAGGACTCGCACTTTTGCTGGGTGCAATCGCGACCGCCACGGCTCCCGCCGCTATCGCTGATGTCATCCATCAATCAGGGATTCGAAACGGTTTTTCGGAAACTCTAAGCGGTATTGTGGCAATCGACGATGTTTGGGGCCTCGTGGTGTTCAGTTTTTGCCTTGCTCTCGTGCATACGTCTGATGGCTGGTCTGAACCCCTTCTGGGTGTGGTGCGTGATATCGGTGGCGCGATCCTTCTTGGGGCCGCCGTGGGAGTGCCAGCGGCCTATTTCACAGGACGGCTCAAGCCGGGGGAACCGCTTCAAACCGAAGCCATAGGCGTGGTGTTTTTGACAGCGGGGATATCGATACTGTTGGAGGTGTCTTTCCTGATCGCCGGAATGACCGCAGGTGCAGTAATCGCGAATTTCGCGCGACACCATGAACGCGCATTCAGTGAAATCGAGCATATTCAATGGCCGTTCATGCTGCTCTTTTTCCTGCTCGCCGGGGCCTCCCTAAAAGTGGACGCCCTGTGGTCGTTAGGGTGGATCACCGTGGCTTATGTAGCGTTGCGTATCGTTTCGCGCCTGATGGCCGGTGAAATAGGAGCACGAATAGGGCGAGTTCCGGTCACAGAGCGGCACGCTTACGGGCCCGCTCTCTTACCGCAAGCTGGGGTTGCGGTAGGTATGGCGCTGGTCGCGGCCGAGGCGATCCCGCAATGGGGCTCGACGATCATGACGCTCACAGTTGCTGCCACTGTAATATTTGAAATCATCGGCCCACCGTGCACGCTGTTGGCCCTTCGTCATGTTGAGTCTAACAATAAATCAAACGACTGACGGAAGGTTTCGTAAGAGCGAAGTAGACCAAAACCGCCATTTAGCTTGAAAGGCCGTGCTCGTTCAGCATCGGCAAAAAGTGGTGCAGTTAAGCAACACGCACGATCGCGACAAGACTAGCCTCTGCAACCTTCACGTAGTGCCCTCAAACCAGCGCAGGTGCACTCAAATTAGTAAGTCGCTGGCCAAGCTCTTCGCTTCACGTTTCCAATACCGGCTGCCTCGTTTTGTGATACGACCCAGGATGGTGCGCCCGCCGGTGCTGTGTTGTCGCGGAACGAGCCCCAGCCAAGCCGCAAAATCTCGCCCCCGATCATAAGCCTCGCCGGTCCCGACAGCTGCAACCACAGCCGTTGAGATGATTGGCCCGATGCCCGGAATGGTCATCAGACGTTGGCAGCTTTCCTCGGTCTCGCTGACCTCTTTGATTTCAGATGTGGTCATATCGATCCGTTTATCCAGCCATATCCAATCCTGTTGGAGCCCCAGGATCAATCTCCGCATCCGCAAGGACATCTCGTCGCCGCGATTGCTAAGAATGGCTTCGAGCGAGGCGCGCAGAGCCGCGACACTACGTCGGACAGTGATCCCCTGTTCGATCAGAAAGGCCCGGATCTGATTCATTGCTGCTGTCCGACGTGACACAAGCCGTGACCGAACGCGATGCAGCGCCTGGAGATCAAGCTGCTCCTGCGTCTTCTCCGATACCGTCTTGAGATTGGGACGCAAAGCGGCTTCTGCAATAGCTTCAGCGTCATTGTAGTCGTTCTTCTGGCCCTTGTTGAAAGGCTTCACATAAATCGCGGGAATGATCCGGGGCTCGAACCCCATCTTGCTCAGCGTTCGGCTGTCCGCCCAGACGGATGTTTCGTTGCCGTGCAGCAGTTCGTCCCAGACCTGGCTATCGTGGGTCTTGGCAGTGGTGGTCTCCAGGCTGTGGACGATGCCGCTGTCTGCATCGACGCCAACATGGGCCTTCATGCCGAAGTACCAGTCATTACCCTTCTTGGTGGATGACATCTCGGGATCGCGGGCCTTGGCTTCATTCTTGGTCGAGGACGGCGCATCGATGATCGTCGCATCCACCAACGTGCCAGAGCGCAGCGTGACGCCCTTGTCGGCAAGATAGGCATTCACCTCGGCAAACAGCTTCTCGGTCAGCTGATGCTTCTCCAGCAGGTGCCGGAAGTTCAGGATCGTTGTTTCGTCGGGGATGCGGTCATCGCCAAGCTCGATACCGGCAAACCGGCGCATGGCCTCGCTGTCATACAGGCTCTCTTCGGCCATCGGATCGCTCAGCGCGTACCAGCTCTGAAGGAAATACACTCGCAGCATCGTCTCCAGTGGCATCGGTGGCCGACCACCCTTTGACCCAACCTTCGGATAGTGCGGCTCGATCAGCGCCAACAGACGACCCCAAGGCACCACCGCATCCATCTCCGACAGGAACTTCTCGCGGCGCGTCACCTTCTTCTTCACCGCATCACCAAGGCCGGGAATGGCAGGCTGTTTGGGCATCGGCGGGCTCCTCTCTCATCCGCAGAAACCATACCAAATCACGCCAAAATGGGGGAGTTCTTCAGAGATTCCTTAATCTCCCATTCTTCCGCAGCCAATTCCGCGGCTGCTTTTTCAAGGAATTCCGGGGCAGCCCATTCGAACACGTCAAAGTCGTTTTCGATGTAGCCGTGGCTCAGCATGAAGTCCTTGTTGATCTGGAGGGCTTCAAGGTTGTACGGCGAAAGTGTCGGCACCATATCCACGTGCTTGATGCCGTTGTAGGTATCCTCGGCATCAAGGTAGTAGGTTCCCTTGTTGAGGATGACCGCCGCCGCGTGTTTGTGCTCATTGGACCAGCGCCCAACTTTAATCATGGCCTTCATCATCGCGACAATGATTTCAGGGTGCTCTTGGCAGGCAACATCGGAAACCGTCATGGTTGCGGGCACATTCGCCCCCTGCAACGTCCAATCGGGATAGTTGGCAAGGTTCTCAATAGCCTTCACCTTGCTCGTTTGCTCCTGAAGATGCTGGAACACCTTGCTTTGGGTGTAGATTGCGTCGATTTTGCCTTCAAGGAGCGGCATTTCCAGTGGGCGGAACCCCAAGTCATGTTTGATGTCGCGCTTGAGCCACAGCTCCGACGGGTTTTCCATCGGCGTAAGCATTTCTGGCTTGTCGTACCAATCGTCAGGGTATGGAAAATCAACGATCTCTACGTCATCGCGGGTCATGCCATTCATTCGCAGCATCAGTTCGATGCCTTGCTCTTCTTGAAAGCGCCACCAGTCATTCTTGATGACATTCATACTTCTAGAAAGGCCAATTCTCTTACCTTTCAAATCTGTCATACGGTAGATGTCGTCTCTAGACCGAACCAGCATGCATCCACCCTCGTAGACATGCGTTGTCCCAATTAGCTTGGTGCGACGGATGTCGGCCTGCGTGTGGATTGCCGGACCACATCCACCATAGCGCATCAGATTGTCCAGATTGTGGACGTAGTGTGGATACCAGTCGTTCTCGACGGTGGACCGAAGGTATTTATAAGCGACGCCAATTTTCTTCAGTTCCTCTTTCACCCAACCAATTTCCTGATCCACATTGCTGGGCGAAATCAGGGGGCAGTTTGTGTAGTAGAACTCGTTCCAGTCGACCTCGACAGAACGCATTTCTTTTCCCTTGATTGTCATCGTCGCCATTTTGCACTCCTCCTCTCGTTTTACGTTTTTTCCGCAGCTACCGCGTCAAAATGATGCGAACCATGCGTTGACCAGATGCGTATAAGCCGAACCACCACTGACCTTCGCTCACCTCAATTGACCGTGAGAGCCCTTTCTCAGGCATATGCCACTTTGGTGTGCATGGGCTTTAGCGCATAGCCATGACCCAAGATTACCCTGTGAAGGTGGTCACAGGGAACGACAGGAAGGGACAAAGAATAGACATTTTGGGACACTGGCGATATCTTAAGTTTATGCCCCTTTCGTTTGCCTCACCCAAATCGTTGCTCCGCATCTCCACGGTCCATGGCTTGCCGGATGTGCTGCGTGACCTAGGAAAGGATCCATCAATCATCCTTAATGACTTGGGCTTTGAGAAAACTCTCTTTGACCATGCCGACAATCGCATAACACTCGCTGAGCGTGGCAGACTACTTGAGAGTTGTGCGAAGGCGGCGGGATGTCCACATTTTGGCCTATTGGTTGGTGAGAGGGATGGCCTTGACCAACTTGGAATAGTGGGCCTTCTGGCGCGGCATGCACCCGACGTCGGGACCGCACTGCGGCGACTGATCCGACACTTCCATCTCCAGGCGCAGGGAGTTGATATCGGCCTCGCTGTCGATGGTGGGCGGGCACTTTTCTCCTATGCAATCGCTGAAAAAGGCGTCGCCGGGATCGATCAGGCCGGCGATGGAGCCGTCGCGGCACAATTCAACATCATGCGCGAACTCTGCGGTCCAGATTTTAAGGCGCTTGCAGGGTGGTTTGTTCGCCCGCCGCCTAACAACAAAGAGCCCTACCGCGACTTCTTTCAAATAAGTTTGAAGTTTGATGCTCCAATGTATGGCCTGGAATTCTCATCAAGTTGGCTCACGCGCCGCCTGCCTTCGACGGATGAGGCGCTCGCGCAGCTTATCGCTGAGAAAGTATCAACGTTAGAGAAGCAGAAACCCGAAGATTTTCTGGAGAGCGTACGAAGATTGATACAGACTGCATTGGCCTTTAACCATGTGGATGCAAAGCATATTGCGTCAATGCTTGGTATGCACGTTCGAACCTATGCGCGCCGTTTGAGGGTTAACGGTACAAGCCATCAAGAGTTGCTGGATCAGACACGAATGGCCTTGGCATTTAGGTTGCTCGAACACTCAGCCAAAGATATCACCGAGATATCTGAATTGCTAGGATACTCTGAGGCTCGTGCCTTTATCCGAGCGTTCAAGCGCTGGACCGCGACCACGCCTGCACGGTGGCGAAGACACCAGGCAGCATAAATGGGCTGTGAAGCTTCGGATGAGTTTGACCAGGTTTTCAGAAGTGGAGATTCCTTGCTTGGGACAGCGTAGAACTTCGCTCGCGAGGGCAGGTGTGCAGTAGTCGCATCAGGCGGCTTAGTCCGCTGTGTGAATTTGTGCACAATGCGGCGAATGGTAGGTTTGAAATGCTCGGCGAGCGTATCAGCACGATGTATATCGACAAGCTTGACGGCAAGATCGGTGGCGATTTCTTCGACAAGATGGCGGGCCAATGGCGCGAGGAACAGCGGCGCTTGCAGCACGACATCGAACGTCACGAGGAGGCCGAGCAGTCCTACATGGACGAAGGCGTGCGGATTCTCGAACTCGCCCGCAATGCGCAAGCCCTGTTCGAACGGCAGCCCGCCCGCGAAAAGCGCCGCCTGCTCAACTTCGTACTTTCGAACTGCTCTTGGGAGAATGGTGAGGTGGTCGCCACCTTCCGTCAACCCTTTGATCTCTTGGCGGAAACTACGGCCACTGCCGACCGTTCAAGTGCGGGCAACGGCGTCAATTCATCGAAAAACGAGATTTGGCTGGGATGGTAGGATTCGAACCTACGATCTACTGTACCAAAAACAGTTGCCCTACCGCTAGGCCACATCCCAACACAGGTGGCTAATTACGCCCGAACATCTGGCAATTCAAGAGCACATTCGTAAAAATTTCGAAGTTACTCTTCCCGCGCGTCGAGTTTCAAAAGGTCTTCTGTATTCTGGTCGTTTCGTTCGTCGTTGATGATGTGTTCCAATTCGCCTTCCGCATCGGCTTTTACATTTTCAACAGTGATTTCCGGTTTTGCAGCAGGTGCCGTTGCCTCGGGTTTCGGGGCGGTTTTCGTGTCCTGGTCGAAATTGACAACACGATAGGTCGGTTCGGGCATTTCAATGCCGGCATTTTCAAAGGCGGTCAGGGCAACGCGCATGGCTTCTCCGCGCGCCAGGACAAAGCTGGTTTCGGTCTGGTCGATCCACGCGGCCAGTTGCAACACAACGGTACTGTCGCCGAGGTTTTCGACCCACACATTCGCCGCCGGTGTGTCCAGCACAAAGGGCAGCCCCTGTAAGGTATCCAGCGCTAGTTGCCGTGCCATGGACAGATCGGTGCCATAAGCCACACCCAGATCAAACACGAACCGGCGTTCGGGATTGCGCGAATAATTGACGATGCGGCTTTTGAAAACGGTCGCGTTCGGTATCCGGATGTGGTTGCCGTCAAAGGACAAAAGGATGGTCGCGCGACTGGTCAGGCGGATCACATTGCCGGTATCACCTTCGATTTCAACCGTGTCGTTGGGGCGAAACGGCTGGCGGATCGACAGCATGATCGATGCTATGAAGTTTTCGACAGTATCCTTGACGGCAAAGCCGATTGCCAGACCAACGATACCGGCGGCCCCCAATATGGTCGACAGCAATGCGCTTGCCCCGATGATATCAAGCGCGACCACCAGACCCGCCAGAACAAAGGCCAGCCGTACCAGTTGGCGATAGATATCAGCGATAAATGCGTTGGGCGCGATCCTTTCCCAAGGGCGTTTCAGGCGAGCAAGTGCAAATCCGAGGAAAACAACGGCGGCAAAGGCGATCAGGGCCACGCCGGCCAACGGCAGAAAGGCTACAAACTGGTTCAGCCGTGCCATAAAACGCTGTGCGGCCGGGTTCAGCCGTTCCACCACATCGGTGGTTTCAACGACTTCGTTTTCTATCGCCACAACACCCGCCACCCGGCCTGCGATCGTGTTCAGGCGCGTGGCGGTTTCGCCGTCCAGCGTTGTGCCGCGCAGGGTGACGATGCCGGACGATACGGTTACCGTGACGTTTTCAAACCCGTCGAGTTCCGCCAGAATTCCGCGAATGCGATTGGCAATTGCGGCGTCCTGCGTCGCGCTGTCTTCTACAGATATCGTGCCTTCGGGCTGGATCGTCGTTTGCGCAGACGCAACGCCAGAAAGGACAACAAACAACACTACCCAGAAGAAACGCATTTGAAATGCCCGTATCGGCGTCAGGAATGCAGTAAGCCTAGCGCAGGTATGCGGCAGTATAAACCGGTTCGATGGTGTCAAAGTGCTGTTTTGACAAGAACAGCCCCGGCGCGATGTCCGGCGGCCACCATATCATGAGCCTTGGCACAACCGGCCAGATCAAAGACTTGATCTATCGGACAGGTCAACGCGCCATCGGACAGGGCATCGCCCAGTCGCGCAATTGCAGCAGAACGCTGGGTATCTGTCAGGATGTAGATCAGCGCCATTTCCAAGGTAACGGCCTTGAACATCAGCGGATAGAAGGGAAGAGCGGGCTCCATCTTCTTGGCAGAGCCGTAACAGACTATGGTGCCGTTTTCGGCGATGACGGTCGCATCCAGTTCTGCGTTGACGCCAAATTCAACTTCGATGATGCGCTTTACCGGGCCCTTGGCGGCTTCCAGCACCTGATTGGCCAGATCGGGGGCGGTGTAATCCAGAACGGTATCGGCCCCGGCATCCAGAATCCGCTGGTGCGCGCGGGGGTGGGCCGTGGCGATCACATGGGCACCACCCCATTTTGCCAGCTGGACGGCCAGAAATCCGACGGTTCCGGCGCCGCCCTGTATCAGCAGGGTTTTTCCAGCGACGTCACCGCCACTGAATACGGTGTGGACCGCAGTCAATCCCGGAATGCCAAGGCACGCGCCGGTTTCAAAAGACACGTCATCGCCAAGCGGGACGGCCTGTTGCGCCGGCAAGGTGCAAAATTCGGCCGCTGTTCCGAAGGCGCGGCGCCACTGGGCGTTCCAGACCCAGACCCGACTGCCGATCCGGTCGCGGTTCACGCCTTCGCCTACGGCGCTGATGATGCCGGCACCGTCACTGTGCGGAATGATCATCGGATAAGGCAATTCGGTGACACCCGCACGCGCACCGGCGCGCGCCTTGACGTCGGACGGGTTGACCCCTGAAAACCGCATTTCAATCTGTACTTCGCCCGCGGCAGGAGGTTCGGCCGCCATGTCTTGCAGGTGCAACACGTCCTTTGCAGACCCAAAACGCGTGTAGGTGATTGCTTTCAATTGAACCTCCTTCAGGTCGGGTCACATCATCGGATTCGGCGCACACTAGCAATGCGCGAGTGAATTGCTAGTCTGTTGCCAGCAGAAAGGAACAGCCGATGCAAGCCTTGCGCACACCTGACGCGCGGTTAGATAACCTGTCCGATTATCCATTTGCGCCGCATTATGTTGATGTACCTGACCCTGATGGCGGCAGGTTGCGATTGCATTATCTGGATGAAGGATCATCGCTCGCAGCGCCTGTTCTGGCCCTGCACGGAGAGCCGACTTGGTCTTATCTTTACCGCCATATGATCCCGATCTGGGTGCAGGCCGGGCATCGGGTGATTGCGCCTGATCTGATCGGTTTTGGACGGTCCGACAAACCTGCGGATCGCAGCGATTATACATATCAGAGGCATGTCGACTGGATGTCCGCCTTTGTTCAGGGCCTGAACCTGACCGGCATCACGCTGGTCTGTCAGGAATGGGGCGGATTGATCGGTTTGCGCCTTGTGGCGGATATGCCGGACAGGTTCGCCCGCGTTGTCGCCGCCAATACCGCTTTGCCAACCGGAGATCACCCGATGAACAAGGCGTTCCTGAACTGGCGCGCGTATTCGCAGGACACCCCTGTGTTTCGCAGTGGCCGCATCGTTTCGGGCGGAACGCAATCGAAACTGACCAAGGCGGAAGAAGCGGCCTATGACGCGCCGTTTCCCGATGCCAGCTACCTCGCGGGTGCCCGCGAATTTCCGATGCTTGTGCCGTGCCGGCCGGACGATCCCGCGTCACAGCCAAACCGCGTGGCGTGGGAAGGGTTGCGCCAGTTTGACAAACCGTTCCTGACCGCATTCGGGGCGGATGACAGGGTTATGGCCGGTATTGAAAAGGTGTTTCAGAAAAAGGTGCCGGGCGCGCAAGGCCAGTCCCACGTGATTTTGCCGGATGCCGGCCATTTTCTGCAGGAAGACGTGGGGCCGGAACTTGCCTCGATCGTAAACCGCTTTATCAGCGGGTAAGGCGCTTAATCCCGGATCTCATCTGGTGCCACGCCCCAAAGCGCGTCTTTTTTGGCCCATCCTTTGAAGCCACCGGATGACAGGCGGCACCAGTCCGGGTTGCATTCGCCCAGCCGCGCCACCACACCCAGTTCAAGCGCGGCCGTAATCGGCGTCGTCTCATCCGGACGGCTGTGAAGGGTCAGCATATCCTTATCAATGATCACGGTGCGATTGCCCGACAGCAAAGAATAGTGAATCCACCCGCCAATTCCGTCACGATCCTGAACGCGACGCCAGTGACCGTATTCGGCTGTGATTTCCAGCGGCATATCACGGCGCGTAAACACCCAGTCGATCCGATGGCTGAGCGAAGGACCGCGCCGAACGTTGCCTTCTGCGGCTTTCATCGAAACAAACCGCGGCAGCGGCAGATTGGTAACGGGGCCTCTGACAGCCACGTCGCCAGATTGCGCCAGTGTTGCCGAAGCCGCGCCAAGACCAGTGACCAGACACAGCATCAACGCGATGGCACGACCCAAAGGCCTGCGCATGGTTATGCCGGAAAAAGTGCCTGAATTCATGTCTGACCGTCGATTTCTGTGCGAGGTTCTTGTGCCCCGTCTTTACATCGGCCACCATGCCACAAAGCGGGTGAACAAGGAAAGCCCGAGGAAGGATAATGATGCCAACAGAACGTCTGAGTGTTGTTGTGACGCGACGGTTGCCCGAAGCGGTAGAAACAAGATTGTCTGAACTGTTCAACGTGCGCCTGCGCAGCGATGATACACCGATGAGCAGGACAGAAATGATCGAGGCGCTGCAAAACGCGGATGTTCTCGTGCCCACGATCACCGATACCATCGACAATGCGTTGATCACGCAGGCGGGTGACCGGTTGAAACTGATCGCGAACTATGGCGCAGGGGTTGACCATATCGATGTGGCAACCGCGCGCCAGCGTGGCATTCTGGTGTCAAACACACCGGGTGTTCTGACCGATGACACCGCCGACATGACGATGGCGCTGATTCTGGCCGTCACGCGCCGCATTCCCGAAGGTCTGGCCCTGA
The DNA here is from genome assembly GCF_003352045.1 of Sulfitobacter sp. JL08. NCBI lineage: Bacteria > Pseudomonadati > Pseudomonadota > Alphaproteobacteria > Rhodobacterales > Roseobacteraceae > Sulfitobacter > Sulfitobacter sp. JL08. The sequence continues at coordinate 3,474,536 of NZ_CP025815.1, read as the reverse complement.
TGCAGTCCGGAGAATGGACGGGCTGGGCGCCAACGGCCCTTTTGGGCGGGCGCGTCGGTGGGAAACGGCTTGGTATTCTGGGAATGGGCCGCATCGGACAGGCCGTTGCAAGACGTGCGCGGGCCTTTGGCATGCAAATCCATTACCACAACCGCAAACGGTTGCGCCCCGAAGTCGAAGATGCGCTGGAAGCGACCTATTGGGACAGTCTGGATCAGATGGTGGCGCGCATGGACGTGATCAGTATCAATTGCCCGCACACGCCCAGCACCTTCCACCTGATGAATGCGCGGCGTCTGAAGCTTTTGAAACCCTCGGCTGTCATCGTCAACACGTCACGCGGCGAAGTGATTGATGAAAACGCGCTGACCCGCATGCTGCGCGCCGGTGAAATCGCGGGTGCCGGTCTTGATGTCTACGAACACGGAACCGAAATAAATCCCCGATTGCGCGAACTCAAGAACGTGGTGCTGTTGCCGCATATGGGGTCGGCCACGCGCGAAGGGCGCGCTGAAATGGGGGAAAAGGTTCTGATCAATATCAAAACCTTTGACGACGGACATCGCCCGCCCGATCAGGTCGTACCGTCCATGCTGTAGCAAACGCCCTGAACGAAAGGACGACCCGATGCGCCTCACTATGACGTTCCTTTGCCTTTTGCTTGCCAGCGCGGGATGGGCACAACAGACGGCCGATTCCGTGCAACCGGAAAGCAGTATTGCCGGTGTGTTCGAAACATCATCCGATGTTGTCCAGCGGGCGCTGGCTGCCAAGTCGTCGGGTGAACCGGTACAATCTGATGCGTGGATGGTGGCCGCTGCCAACCCTCTGGCGGTCGAGGCCGGCGCCCGTATCTTGCGCGCAGGTGGAAATGCCGCTGATGCAATGGTGGCGGTGCAAGCCGTTCTGGGTCTGGTTGAGCCGCAATCCTCGGGCCTTGGCGGTGGTGCGTTTCTGGTCTGGTATGATGCAGCCAGTGGCAAGCTGACAACGCTGGACGGGCGCGAAACCGCGCCTTTGGCGGCCACACCGACCCTGTTTCAGGATGATAAGGGTGAACCGCTCGGGTTTTTTGATGCGGTTGTGGGCGGCAGATCGGTCGGAACGCCGGGCACGCCTGCCTTGATGGCGCTTGCCCATCAGAAATGGGGCAGGTTGGATTGGGCGCAACTGCTGGCGGAAGCTACGGAACTTGCACGAAACGGATTTACCGTTTCGCCGCGCCTTGCCGGTCTGGTGGATCAGGATGCTGAACGCTTGTCGCGATTTGCGACAACTGCGGCCTATTTTCTGCCGGGTGGAACGCCGATTAAGGCGGGTGATGTTCTGAAAAACCCTGAATATGCCAATACCTTGCAAGCGTTGGCCAACGCAGGTGTGCTTGCCTTTTACAGCGGATCGCTTGCGGGTAGTATCGTCGATACCGTGCGGTCGGCCCCCGGCAACCCCGGTGTGTTGTCGACACTTGATCTTGCGGTTTACGCCGTCAAGGAACGCGAGGCCGTCTGCGCCCGATATCGGGTCTATCAGGTCTGCGGTATGGGCCCGCCTTCGTCCGGGGCGCTGACAGTAGGCCAGATACTGGGCATGCTGGAGCCGTTTGATCTGGCCGCGCTGGGGGCAAAGAACCCCGAAAGCTGGCGTCTGATCGGCGATGCATCTCGTTTGGCTTTTGCGGATCGGGGCCGCTTCATGGCCGACAGTGATTTTGTTCCCGTCCCGACCAACGGGCTTGTCGCACCGGGCTATCTGGCACAGCGCGCGAAACAGCTAGGCGGGCCGATGGCATTGACCGATGTGGGCCCCGGCAGCCCCGAATTCGATCATGCCCTGAACTGGGCCGATGATACATCAATCGAATTCCCGTCCACCTCGCATATTTCGATCGTGGACGGACAGGGCAATGTCCTGTCGATGACCACAACCATCGAAAATGCCTTTGGATCGCGGCTTATGGTTGGTGGGTTTCTTCTGAACAATGAATTGACCGATTTCTCGTTTCGCACCCATGTCGATGGTGTTCCGATTGCGAACCGGCTGGAGCCGGGAAAACGTCCGCGTTCCTCGATGGCGCCAACGATTGTTCTGAAAGATGGCAAACCGGTTCTGGCTGTCGGGTCACCGGGGGGAAGCCGGATCATTGGCTATGTTGCCAAAACGATTATTGCGCATCTGGATTGGGGACTGGATGTGCAACAGGCGGTCTCGTTGCCGCATGCGATAAACCGCTTCGGCACATTTGATCTGGAAGATAGCACCGACGCGGTCGCGCTTCAGGGCGCGTTGGAGAGCATCGGGTTTGACGTATCTGTGCGTGATCTCAATTCGGGATTACACGCGATTTCAATCGGCGATCAATTGACGGGCGGTGCCGACCCGCGCCGCGAAGGCATTGCGCTGGGCGAATGATCGCGGTTTAGGGGGAACGCATGGTTCAGGCGACAACATTACCGCGTAACGAAGATGGTATCAGCACGGCGCTGGGCATTCTGAAACAGCGCTTTGGCGAGCAGTTTCACACCAGTCAATCCATGCGCGAACAGCACGCGCACACAACGACATGGATCACAAACCAGTCCCCTGATGCGGTGGTCTTTCCCTCCAGCACGTCAGAGGTGGCGGGAATCATCGAAATCTGTGCGGCCCATAATGTGCCGGTGGTTCCCTTTGGAACGGGCACGTCTCTGGAAGGCCATGTGAATGCCCCGGCGGGGGGCATTTCTGTGGATGTCAGCAACATGAACCGCATTCTGGCGGTCAACGCCGAAGATCTGGATTGTGTGGTGCAACCCGGTGTCACGCGCGAACAACTGAACACTCATTTGCGCGATCAGGGCCTGTTTTTCCCGATTGATCCCGGTGCCAATGCTTCACTGGGCGGCATGGCGTCCACGCGCGCATCAGGCACAAATGCCGTGCGCTATGGCACGATGCGCGACAATGTCATGGCGCTTGAGGCGGTGATGGCCGATGCAACGGTGATCCGAACCGCAACGCGCGCCCGCAAATCTTCGGCCGGTTATGATCTGACGCGGTTGCTGGTCGGGTCCGAAGGCACATTGGGCCTGATTACGGAAATCACCCTGAAACTGCACGGCATCCCCGAAGCGATATCTTCGGCGCGCTGTTCCTTTCCAACGGTCGATGCGGCCTGTCAGGCGGTGATTGCGGTGATCCAGTGCGGCATTCCGGTGGCGCGGATCGAATTGCTGGATGCCCTGACGGTGCAGGCGGTGAACGCCTATTCAAACCTTGATCTGCCGCACACGCCACTGCTGCTGCTGGAGTTTCATGGCTCTGAGGCAAGCGTTGTCGAACAATCGCAAAGCTTTGGCGACATCGCGGAAGAGTTCGGCGCCAGCGATTATACCGCAACGCGCACGACGGAAGAACGCAACGCGCTCTGGCAGGCCCGCCATGATGCCTACTGGGCGACGTTGAAACTGCGTCCCGGCGCACAAGGCATTTCGACAGACGTTTGTGTGCCGATTTCACGGCTTGCCGAATGCGTGGATAAGGCACAATCCCGATTGGCTGAACTGGGCATTCTGGCCCCGATCGTCGGCCATGTCGGGGATGGCAATTTTCACTGTCTTTTGCTGATCGACCGCGACAATCCGGCAGAGGTGGCCAAGGCGGACGGATTTGTCGGCTGGCTGAATGATCTTGCCATTTCAATGGGCGGAACCTGTACGGGGGAGCATGGTATCGGACAGGGCAAGATACCCTATCTGGTCAAGGAACTGGGGCCGGCAACGCGTTACATGCAGGCGATCAAGACGGCGCTTGATCCGCAAGGGATCATGAACCCCGGCAAGATATTCGTGTCCGATTAAAAGCAGATATGTGCGTGAAAGCGCACAGGCTTCTTTTTGCCAAAAATACGGATACACACCAGTCGCCACGGGCAGCCGGCAAATTGCAAGGCGGTGACGCGGAATGCATTTTTGCGCGCGCAGGTCGGTTTCGCGCATTCATGGGTCGGGGGAACCGTGTGGTGCGGCAGGGCGGTTTGGCATTGTGGCGCCAACATACTCTTTAGGGAATCGCGGAATTATGAAAACGCAGGTCAAAGCATTGGTCGTCGGCGGCGGGGCCGTCGGGACATCTATTGCCTATCATCTGGCCAAGGCCGGTTGGGACGATGTCATGTTGCTGGAACGCGACGAGTTGACATCGGGATCAACATGGCATGCTGCGGGGTTGCTCCCGTTGTTCAACATGTCCTTTGCGACAACGCATATTCACAAGTATTCCGTGGACTTCTACAAATCGCTCGAGGCAGAAACAGGTCTGAACGCCGGGTTTGCGGTTGTCGGAAACCTTCGTATGGCGCAGACAGACGAACGCATGGACGAATACATGCTTTATGCGTCGACTGCTGAAACCTGTGATGTTCCCTATCAATGGCTGACCCCGGACGAGATCAAGGCGCGCTGGCCGCTGATCCGCACCGACGACCTCAAGGGCGCGCTTTATCATCACACGGACGGGTACATTAACCCCGCGGACGTGACGCAGGCGATGGCCAAGGGCGCGCGTCAGCGCGGCGTGATGATAGAACGCAAATGGCAGGCCGACGCGTTCCACTGGACCGGTACACATTGGGAAGTGACCTGTTCCAAGATGGTCGAAAAGGGTGGCAATCTGGTGGTGTCAGACGAACAGATCGTCATCACCGCCGAACATGTTGTCACCGCTAGCGGCAACCACGCACAGCGCACTGCCAAGATGCTGGGAATCCGGATGCCCGCCATTCCGGTCGAACACCAGTTCATCGTGATGGATCAGGATCCGGATCTGGTGAAGTACCGTGCCGAAGGTGGTGCGGAACATCCGGTTGTGCGGGATGCCGATGCGCAATCTTATGTGCGCGAGGAACGGGGCGGCTGGATTCTGGGCGTTTACGAAAAAAATGCGCCTGCCTGTTTCGAATATGGCGTGCCCGACAGTTTCCGCGCCGATCTGTTCCCGCTTGATCTGGAGCGGATCGAAAACCAGTACATGGCAATGATCCACCGCATACCGTCCTGCGAGGAAAGCGGACTGAAGGACGATTTCAACGGCCCGATCTGTTACACGCCGGATGGCAATCCGCTGGTCGGACCGGCACCGGGGCTGCGCAATATGTGGCTGGCCGAAGGATTTTCCTTCGGGATCACGGCGGCCGGTGGCACAGGCTATTATCTGGCGCAGATGATGGTGGATGGCGAGGCCGAGATCGATATGGCCGCGCTGGATCCCAAGCGTTATTCCAGCACCTGGATGACAACCGAATTTGCCGCGCGCAAAAACGAAGAATGCTACGATCACGTCTACATTCTGCACCATCCCGACGAAGAACGCCCCGCCTGCCGCCCGTTGCGCACATCGCCTGCCTATGACCGGCAAAAGGCGCGTGGCGCCCAGTTCGGATTTGTGAACGGGTGGGAGCGGCCAAATTATTTTGGCCCGCTGGATGCGCCGGAAAATTTCGATCACGATGCGCGTTCGTTCCGTCGCGGCGGCTGGTGGCAATATGCCGTGGACGAGGCCAAGGCGGTGCGCGAAGGGGTGGGCCTGATTGATGCCACCGCGTTCACCAAACATGTGGTAAAAGGGCCGGGCGCTACTGCGTTCTTGGACTGGTTCACCTGCAACAAACTGCCGCGTGTGGGCCGGATCAACCTGACCTATGCGCTGACGGCGGCGGGCACCACACGCACTGAATACACCATCGTGCGACTGAAAGAGCACGAGTATTATCTGGTGTCCGCGGGTGCATGGACAGAATATGACGCCGATTTCCTGCGCAAGGCCGCCGAGGACAAGGCGGACGCGTTCGGGTACATCGAAATTCAGGATGTGACCACGCAATGGGGTGTTTTCGCCATTGCCGGACCGAAATCGCGTGATGTTCTGGCCGAGGTAATCAAGGATGGCGATCCGGCCACGGCGCTGTCGAACAAGCGTTTCCCCTGGCTTTCGGCGCAACGGATCGAACTTGGTATGTGTCCGGTGAATGCAATCCGCGTGGCATATACCGGCGAACTGGGCTGGGAATTGCATCACCCGATCGAAATGCAGAACTATCTGTTCGATCTGCTTGAAAAGGCGGGCGAAAAACACGGTATGAAACTGGTCGGAGCACGGGCGCAAAACTGGTTGCGTCAGGAAAAATCTTACCGCGCCTTCGGCACCGAACTGGGCCGGGATGCGACCCCAATCGAAGCGGATCTGCCAAGATTTGTCGATCTGTCCAAGGACTTTCACGGCAAGGCCGCGATGGAAAAAATCGGCATCCGTTCGAAATGCGTGACCTTGCTGATCGACGGACCTGACGATGCAGACCCGTGGGGACGCGAGGCGCTGTACCACGGCGATACCCGTGTCGGGCGTTTGACGTCGGGCGGATATTCCGTGGCGTTCGAAAAATCCATCGGCATGGGCTATGTCCCGCCGGAACTGGCTGTGGCCGGCACCACGCTGAAGGTTAAAATGCTTGACCAGCTTTGGGACGCGACGATCACCGAAGACAGCCCTTATGATCCGTCAAACGCGACCATTCGCATCGACGGATAGCCGACCCGCCTAAGACGCCACAGGAATACGGCCCCGACTATTCATCGGGGCCGTTTCAACATCACGCCTTCAACGCGTCGTAACAGGCCAGCGCCTTGGCCGCGTACATCAGCGACGGGCCACCACCCATCTGGATGCTCATCGACAGCACATCGCTGATTTCTTCGCGGGTGGCCCCGGCTTTGACCAGCGCTTCGGTATGCAGGGTGATACAGGGTTCGCACCGGTCTGCGATGGAAATCCCCAAGGCGATGAATTCCTTGACCTTGTAGTCCAGAACACCTCCGTCCTTGGCCGCTTTGCCCAAGGCACCGAATGCCTTGGCGGTGTCAGGGATTGCGCCGTTCAGATTGCGCAGTTCGGTGCGAGTGTCGTCCAGTTTGTCTTGCCAGCTCATATCGTGATCCTGTTTGCCATTTGGTCAGGAAATGAATGCGCAAAACGGAATGTGATCGCCTTGATCTAAGTCACGCAGGGCGAACAAAAATCAGGGCAAGGTTGTTGGCAGGCATTTCGATGGCCGCGCGCAAGTCCAAACCTGCGGACTGGGCAAGATCGATCACATCGAAATCATCCTTGTAGCCGATATCCGGATCCTGAGAGACAAGGCTGTCATGAAATGACAGGTCACCCTGGCTGGTGAACTCTCCGGCGCGGGTGAATGGCCCGTAAACAAAGAACAAGCCTTGCGCGGCCAGGGCCTTTGCACTTTCACGGATCAGAATCTCTGTTTCCGCGTGACTGATCAGGTGAAGCAGATTGATCAAAAGGATCAGGGATGAACCGGCATGTTCTGCAGCCCATCCGGGGTGCGTGGCATCCAGACGTTGCGCGCGGCGCACGTTGGATACCTGCGCTTCTGCGATATAGGCATTGATGCTTGCGAGACGATCATCTGCGATATCGGTCGGTTGCCAGACAAGATCGGGCCGAACTGCCGCAAAGCGCAGAACATGCTGTCCGGTGCCGCTGGCGATTTCCAAAGCGCGGCCGTCTTTTGGCGCATAGATCCCGATCACGTCACATAATGCATCCGCATTGCGCAAAGCCGCCGGCGCTGACAATTTTTCGCCCAAGGCCGCGTGCGCAATGCTGGCCGTGTGCGGTGGCTTGCGTTCAGGCATCAGGAAAACCGTGCCGGCGACAGGGCGGCAACGGTCTGCGCATCCAGCACCGGTTGCACGCCTGTGACCAGATCGGCGACCAGTTGCGATGCCGCCGGTGCTGTCTGAAACCCGTATCCCCCTTGTGCTGCGCACCAGACGAAATCTGGTTGAACCGGATCGCGGCCCAGCACCAGTGTTCTGTCGGGGGCAAAACTGCGCAGTCCCGCCCAGTTGGTTTCAACCCGGGTGACCGGGGTTGTTACCATCTCTTCATAGCGGGCAAGACCTTCGGCCAGCACCATATCGTCGGCGTAGGCATCATGGGGTTCAACCGGGTCTTCGTCTGCGGGCGAGACAAGCAGTTTTCCGGCATCCGGCTTGGCGTACCATGTTTCACCTGCACCAAAGAACATGGGCCAGCCTGAAACATCATGCCCGCCGGGGGCCGGAAGGCGTGCCATGGAACGGCGATGGGGGGTGATCCCCAGCGGGGCAATGCCTGCCATCCTTGCAATCGTGTCGGCCCATGCGCCTGCCGCATTTACCAGAATGTCGGCGCGGTGCGTTTGTGTGTTTGTGGTAACGATCCATTTTCCGTTGGCGCGCGTGATCTGCGAGACCGTCTCGCCGGTCAGAACCTTTCCACCGGCCTGACGGACCGTGCGGGCAAAATCCTGTATCATCCTGTCTGTGTCCAGATCCCATGCCTCGGCGTGGTATCCGGCGCGCACAATCCTGTCCTTGTTCAGGATCGGCACAAGTTCGCATGTCTCGGACGGGGTCAGAACGTCCAGATCCAGCGCAACCCGATCCGCTTCAAACTGCGCATCATCGGCTTCCCGTGCCAGTATCAGCAACCCGCGCGGCGATATGTATCCCCCGTTTGCCGTTCTGTGATAATCCGCACTGGCGACGCTTAACGCGACGGTCGGGGGTAGGCCATAGTTGGCCTCGAACAGAGCCGCCGACCGGCCCGAGGCGTGATAGCCCAGCGCGCTTTCACCTTCCAGAACGGTCACGGTGCCATGTGGCGCAAGCCGCGCGGCGGCCGAAACACCGGCAATACCGCCCCCGATTACAATAATGTCGCTCATATCCTGCCTTCAGTGTACAGCGGTGGAACGGCAAATGGGTTGCATGGTCTTGGCGTTGCCGCAACCGTTAACGTTGTTTTTAGCGATCTGCGCCAGCAACGTCAGGTGCTTTCTGTGCGGCTTAGACGTTGAACTTGCAGGCCAAGGGGATATAGACAGCAGAACTTGGCCAGAAAGGCGAACTGCTCACATGACAATGCTAGGCACTTTTATCAAACCGATGCATCCGGAGGGCCGGAAATTCGTGGCTATCTTTGCCGCAATCACGGTTTTTCTGTTTCTGCTGACGCCGGTTCTGGGATGGATTGGTGTCTTGCTAACGGTGTGGTGCTACTATTTCTTTCGTGACCCCGCACGAACGACACCGGTACGCGACGGGTTGATCATCAGCCCGGCAGACGGTGTCGTATCCCTGATCGAACCCGCCGTACCCCCAGCTGAGTTGGGCATGCCAGACGCGCCGCTGACGCGTGTCAGTGTTTTCATGAACGTCTTCAACTGCCACGTTAACCGCGCGCCGATTGGCGGCCGGATCGTCGCGGTGGCCTATCGCCCGGGCAAGTTTCTCAATGCGTCGCTGGACAAGGCAAGCGCGGACAACGAACGCAATTCGCTGTGCATTGAACTTCAAGACGGGCGCCAGATTGCAGTGGTTCAGATTGCCGGACTGGTGGCGCGCCGGATTGTGTGTTTCGTGGACAAAGGGCGCGCGATTGATACGGGCGAAAGGTTTGGCCTTATCCGGTTTGGATCGCGCGTGGATGTGTATTTGCCGGATGGTGTGGCCCCGATGGTCAGCGTCGGGCAAAGCATGGTTGCGGGTGAAACGGTTCTGGCGGATCTGGCGTCAACCGAAACAGCGCGCACCGCGCGGACGGGGTGAAGCATGTCTTTTGAAGGACCGCCCACTAAAACCGAAATGCCGATCGTTCAACTGCTACCCAATCTGGTGACGCTTGCAGCGATTTGCGCCGGGCTTACCGCCATCCGGTTCGGGTTTCAGGGCCAGTTTTCGACGGCCGTCCTGTTGATCCTTGCGGCTTGCGTACTGGATGGTATCGACGGGCGTCTGGCCCGTCTGCTGAATTGCGAAAGCCCCATGGGCGCCGAGCTAGACTCGCTTGCCGACTTTCTGAATTTCGGGGTGGCGACCCCCATTCTGATATATCTGTTTACCTTACAGGATATGCCAAAGGCGGGTTGGTTTGCCGTGCTGCTGTTTTCGGTCTGCTGCGTGATCCGTCTGGCGCGGTTCAATGTTGGCAAAAAGACAGACATTGATGCCAAGAACGGCAAATACTTTGTCGGGGTGCCGGCACCGGCGGGCGCGATGCTGATCCTGTTGCCGCTTTTCCTGTCGTTTCTGGATGATGACGGCGCGCATCTGCCCAACGAGGTGATATTCGTCTGGATGGCCACTGTCGGTTTGCTGATGATCAGCCGCATCCCGACCTATTCGTTCAAATTCATGACCGTATCGCGGGAAAACGTGAAGTATTTCCTGCTTGGCTTTGCCTGTGTTGTTGCGGCCCTGCTGAATTATCTGTGGCTTACCCTTTCAATTGTTGCTGCGGCTTATTTCGTCAGCGTCTTGTGGGCATGGCTTTCATCATGGCGCCGCGCCGCAGATTAGGCGCGCCAATAAAAAAGGCCCCGTTTCGCAACGGGGCCTTTTCTGCAAAGCGTTTGGTATCCCGGATTAGTTCGGGATGTCGCCTTCGATCCCTTCAACATAGAAGTTCATGCCAGCCAGTGTGCCATCATCGGCCACTTCGCCTTCGGCCAGCCAGTCGGAGCCGTCCTGTTTCTTGATCGGGCCTGTGAACGGATGGTATGACCCGTCCGCAATAGCGGCCTTCATTGCCAGCGCTTCGGCTTTCACGTCTGCGGGTACTGCATCGGAAATCTCGCCGATACCAACCATGCCCGGGCCAATACCGTCCCATGTGTCCATGCTTTCCCATGTCCCGTCCATCACGGCCTTGGTGCGCGCGATGTAGTAAGGTGCCCAATCATCGATAATGGATGAAACACGCGGGAACGGGGCATATTCGCCCATGTCCGAAGCCTGACCAAAGGTCACTACGTTGCCGGCTGCCTGCGCCGCTGCCTGAGGGGCTGTTGAATCCGTGTGTTGCAAGACCACGTCGGCGCCCTGTTCAATCAAAACCTTGGCCGCATCCGCCTCTTTTGCCGGATCAAACCAAGTGTAGGCCCAGATGATCTTGAATTCGACGTCAGGGTTTACCTTCTTGGCGTGGATATAGGCGCTGTTGATACCGCGGATCACTTCGGGGATCGGATAGGAGCCGATATAACCGATGATATTCGATTTGGTCATCTTTCCGGCAATGTGGCCCTGAATGGCACGGCCTTCGTAGAACCGCGCGGAATATGTGGAAACGTTGTCCGCGCGTTTGTAACCGGTCGCATGTTCGAATTTCACGTCCGGAAATTTCTTGGCCACGTTGATCGTCGGGTCCATGTATCCGAACGAGGTTGTGAAAATCAGATCGGCGCCGTCCAGTGCCATTTGCGTCATCACCCGCTCGGCATCCGGGCCTTCAGGAACACTTTCGACAAATACGGTTTCAACCGCATCGCCGAATTCTTCTTCGACAGCCAAACGGCCCTTATTGTGTTCATATGTCCAGCCGCCATCGCCGACGGGCCCGACAAAGACGAAACCGACCTTGGTCTTGTCTTGCGCCATTGCGCCGGTGGCCAGACCCAGCGCGACAACGGCACCGGTCAGGAGTTTTGTGAGTTTCATTTAGACTTCCCCATTTTGTAAGTTGGCCCCATGAACCGGGGCATCGTTGTGCCCCTAGTGTGAGGCGTGGAAATTACGGCCAAGCGAGGCAGGTGCGCTGCTTTTGTCCGCGGAAAGGATCACCAGAACCAGAATGGTTATCAGATACGGTGACATTGCCAGATATTCGACAGGAATGGCAACGCCTGCCGCCTGAAGATTCAGCTGAACCACGGTGACACCGCCAAACAAATAGGCACCCAGCAACGCCCGCCACGGTTTCCAGCTTGCAAACACCACCAGCGCAAGCGCAATCCAACCCACACCGGCCGTCATGCCCTCTGTCCACTGTGGCACCCGGATCAGGCTGATGTAAGCGCCGCCAAGGCCCGCGCAGGCGCCGCCAAACATGATCGCCATGAAACGGATGCGCACCACCTTGTATCCAAGTGCATGCGCGGCATCATGGCTTTCGCCGACCGCGCGCAGGATCAGACCGGCGCGGGTGAACTTCAGCATGGCCCACACGACAGCCGTCAGGGCGATGCCGAAATACAGGATCGGATCATGACCAAAAAGGATAGGGCCGATCACGGGCAGATCGCTGATCACCGGGATATCCAGACGTGCCGTGGGCGGCGGTTTGACACCGACATAGCCCTGACCCAAAAGCGCGGACAGGCCAAGCCCGAACAGTGTAAGCGCCAGCCCTGACGCCACCTGATTGGCCAGCGCCACTTGCGTCAACAGCGCAAACAGAACAGACAGTAGCGCGCCGCCGATTGCCGCGGCGAAGAACCCCAGTATCGGTGATCCGGTTTCAACCGCGATGGCAAAACCGCTGATGGCTCCGACGATCATCATGCCTTCGACACCCAGATTAAGCACACCGGATTTTTCGACAACCAGCTCGCCGATGGCGGCCAGCAGGATAGGCGTTGCCGCGACCATAAGGGATGCGATCAGAAGAACAGGATTGATGGCTGACAGGTCCATTAGGCAACCTCCCCTTGGCGCAACCGGATGCGGTAATTTGTCAGAAGATCAAAGGCCAGCAGGAAAAACAAAAGCATCCCCTGAAAGACCTGAATGGCGGCGGCGGGCAGTTGCAGATTGGATTGTGCGATCTCGCCGCCGATATAGGTAAGCGCCATCAGCAATCCGGCCAGCAAAATGCCCACCGGATGCAGCCGGCCCAGAAAGGCCACGATGATCGCGGTAAAACCGTACCCTGCGTTAAAGTCGATGCTGACCACACCGGATGGGCCCGACACTTCGAACAATCCCGCCAACCCGGCCAGCGCGCCGGATGCGCCCAGACAGAACAGGATCAGGCGCGCCGGGTTCACGCCGCCAAACCGTGCGGCGCGCGGCGCCTGACCTGTCAGTTTGATCTGAAACCCAAGCATGTGCCGGTTCAGCAGCACATAGGCGAAAATCACCGCGATAAAGGCCGCGACAACCCCCCAGTGCATACCGGACCCTGCGATAATCTCGGCATTATGCGCACTTTCATATTGTTGCAGGTTGCGACTGCCCGGAAAGCCGAACCCTTCGGGATTTTTCAGCAATCCCAAAGACATCGATGCCAGCAACTGTTCGGCCACATAAACCAGCATCAGAGAGACCAGAATTTCATTGGTGCCGAATTTCACCTTCAGAATCGCCGGAATCATTGCCCAGGCCCATCCGCCAAACGCACCACCAATCACCATCAGGGGAAAGATGTACCAGGCTTCCAGCGGATAAAAGGCAAGGCCCACGCCCGCGCCGACCAGAGCGCCGATAATGTATTGGCCTTCTGCACCGATGTTCCAAATGCCGGCGCGAAATCCCAGTGACAATCCGATGGCAATCAGGATCAGGGGCGCACCCTTGATCAGCAATTGCGGACGGTAGAAAAACGCGAATTCCCCAAACAGCGGATCCCAGAATATCGTTCGAATGGCGATAAACGGATTGTTCCCCAGCGCCCAGAACAGCAGGCCGCCAAACACCATGGTTGCCAGCACCGCCACGAGGGGCGTCGCCATCGACCATGCACGCGATGGCAGCGGGCGTTTAACAAGATGGATCATCGGGCACCTCCGGTGCTTCTTCTGTTCAGAAATATCCCCGCCGGAGGCGTCTTTGATCGGCGCCACTTCAGGTCAGTAACAGGCTCAAACATGGGCCACCTCCATCCCGTGGGCCCCGCCCATCATCATTCCGATCTCTTCCACGGTCAGACCCGCAGCAGGGCGGATATCAGACAAACGCCCTTCGTTCAGGGCAGCGAACCGGTCGGAAATTTCCATCAGTTCATCCAGATCCTGCGAAATGACAACCAGTGCTGCCCCGCCTGCGGCCAAATCCAGCAAGGCTTGCCGGATTGCAGCCGCCGCAGAGGCATCCACCCCCCATGTCGGCTGGTTCACCACCAGAACTTCGGGGCGCTGCAACACCTCGCGCCCGATCACGAATTTTTGCAGGTTGCCCCCCGACAGCGCCCGCGCCGCGTTGGCGGCACCCGGCGTGCGGACATCAAAATCCTTGATAATGCGCTCGGCAAATTCCTGCGCCTTGCCCCATTTCAGAAACCCGTTATTCACCAGCTTCTCGCGCACAGCACCTGTCAGCATGGCATTTTCGATCAGGCTCATATCGGGTGCTGCGGCATGACCCAGCCGTTCTTCGGGCGCGCTCAGCAGTCCCTGGCGGCGACGTTGCGCCGGCCCCATCTGGCCGATGCCAATGCCATGCATCTGCACCATGTCCGGATCTGTTCTGATCTCGCCAGACAGCGCGGCCAGAAGTTCGTCCTGCCCGTTTCCCGCAACCCCGCCAAGCCCCAGAATTTCGCCTGCCTGAACCGCAAAGCTGATATTCTTAAGGGATGTACCAAAGGCACCGGGGGATTTCGCGCTCAGGTTTTTCAGTTCCAGTGCGACCGCTCCCATGTCGCGCCCGGCACGTGTCGGCGTTTTCAGGATCGTGCCGACCATCATTTCGGCCATGTCGCGTGCGGTTGTATCGGCTGGCGTGCATTCGCCAACGACCTTTCCCAGACGCAACACGGTTGCATGGTCACAAAGCGCGCGGATTTCTTCCAGTTTGTGCGAGATATACAGAATTGCGGTGCCTTCGGCACTCAGCTTGCGCAGGGTCTGGAACAGGATATCGACCTCTTGCGGGGTCAGAACCGATGTCGGCTCATCCATGATCAACAGTTTCGGATCCTGCAGCAGGCAGCGGATGATCTCAACGCGCTGACGTTCGCCTGCTGAAAGATCACCGACAACACGGTAGGGATCAAGAGGCAGGCCATAGCGTTCTGACACGTCTTGGATCTGGGTGGCCAGATCCCGCATCTTTGGCGGGTTTTCCATGCCCAGGGCGATGTTTTCGGCCACGTTCAGCGCATCGAACAGCGAAAAATGCTGGAACACCATCGCAACACCGCTGGCGCGGGCTGCGCGCGGTTCGGGGGGCGCAAAATCGGCTCCGTTCATTTCCATCGTGCCGCTGTCGGGTTTGACAAGGCCATAAATCATTTTGACCAGCGTTGATTTTCCGGCTCCGTTTTCACCCAGCAAGGCGTGGACCTCGCCAACACCGATGTCAAAAGACACATCGCTGTTGGCCACAACACCGGGATAGGCCTTGGTCAGCCCGCGGATACGCAGCAGGGTATCGGATGGTTTCTTTGTCACGCGCGTCTCTCCTGTCGGGAGGTGTCATTTCGGTTTTCTGTTATGAAATCAGCGGCTACGCCAATCGCGATCCGCGCCGGATGTTTACCCAGTTCCGGGTCCCCGATCGGGCATGTGATCGCGTCGATCTGCGCCGGGCTGTGCCCCAGCGCGGCAAGCCGTTTGCGAAACCGTGCCCACTTGGTTTTCGATCCGATCAGGCCACAGAATCCAAAGCCCCGCAGCAACAGGCGATGACACAGTTCCAGATCAAGCGTGTGGGAATAGGTCAGGATCAGATGGCTTGCGTCCTCTGGGGCGTGTTCAGCCAGACGGGCCGGATCGGCCGCGGGCACAACGCTTATATGATCAGGGATGTCCGCTGGAAACCGGTCTGCGCCGGTGTCGATCCATGTCATTGCCAGATCGGGCAGGGGGGCCAGCACCGCGACGATCGCGCGGCCCACATGCCCTGCACCCCAGATCCAAACGCTGCGTTCGGCGCGATGTGCAGGCTCGATAAACCATCCCTGAACCAGTTGTGGCGTAGGACGGACCCCTTGATTGCGCGCGTCCGCCAACATCCGTTTTACGGCCAGTGGCATGTCGCCCGGTCCACGCGCGATCACTTCATTGTCCAGCGTTTCAATCCGTGCCGCATCGTAAAATTCGGTCAACACCCGCACCGCACCGCCACAGCATTGGCCCATGTCGGGGCCCAGCGCGTGGCGGGTCAACGTGTCGCTGGTCAAATTGCGGCTGGCGCGGGCCAGTTCGTATTCCAGCGCTCCGCCGCCGATGGTGCCGGATTGCCCGTCCGCCCAAACCAGCATGGCGGCGCCGACTTCGCGCGGAGAAGATCCCTTGACCTCGGCCAGCACGATGCGGGCCACGTGCCCGTGGCGTGCAACCGCATCGCGCAGGGATTGTACGTCAAACGCCATTCTGCACCGCCTTGAGCGTGCTGAAAACACACTCTGCAGTTGCCGGCGCATCCAGTGCCGGATACCGGTCGCCGCTGGTGCTGATGGCATCGCTCAGCGCCATGAATGCCGATATCCCCAGCATAAAGGGCGGTTCGCCGACTGCCTTGGACCGGTACACCGTATCCTCGCGGTTTTCTGCATCCCACAATGCGACATTGAACTGGTCGGGACGATCCGAACAGGCCGGGATCTTGTAGGTCGATGGGGCGTGGGTGCGCAATCTGCCCTGATCGTCCCAGACAAGGTGTTCCGTCGTCAGCCAGCCGGCCCCCTGCACATAAGCGCCTTCGACCTGCCCGATATCCAGTGCAGGGTTCAAGGATGCGCCTGCATCATGCAGGATATCGGCCCGCAATATCCGGTTTTCACCGGTCAGGGTGTCGATCACCACTTCGGTCACAGCCGCGCCATAGGCAAAATAGAAAAACGGCCTGCCCGTGCCCTTGATCCGGTCCCAGTCCAGATCGGGTGTCTTGTAAAACCCGGTGGCCGACAGGCTGATCCGGTTCTGATAGGCCAGCATTGCCGCCTCGGCAAAGGTATAGCGCGTGCCGCCCACATGCACATGACCATCTTCAAACCGGACCTGTTCTGACGTGCTTTGATGCAGTTCGGCCAGAAACGCGCTCATCCTGTCGCGGATCGTGTCACAGGCCGCCTTTACCGCCATACCGTTCAGATCACTGCCCGAAGAGGCTGCCGTTGCCGACGTGTTGGGCACTTTGGCCGTATCCGTGGCCGTGATCTTGATCTTGTCCACATCCACTCCGAACCGCGCGGCGGCCACCTGCGCCACCTTCTGAAACAGACCCTGACCCATTTCGGTGCCGCCGTGGTTCATGTGCACCGATCCGTCCTGATAGACATGCACCAGTGCACCCGCCTGATTAAGATGGGTCAGGGTAAAGGAAATCCCGAATTTCACCGGTGTGAGCGCAATGCCTTTCTTCAACACGGGGCTCGACGCGTTCCATTCGGCAATGGCCGCGCGCCGGGCTTCATAATCCGAGGATGCGACCAGTGCGTCGGTCATCTCGTGCAAGATGAAATCCGTGACCGGCATGTGATAGGGTGTTGTCTGCGCTTCTGACCCTTTGGTTTTCATCTTTTCGGAAATACTTCCGCCGGAGGCATCTGTGCTCAACTCCCGCGCCGCCTTGTAATAGTTCGCGCGCCGCACGGCCAGCGGGTCCAGCCCCAGATGGTGGGCGATATGGTCAATCACACGTTCAATTCCCAAGACCCCCTGCGGCCCGCCAAATCCGCGAAAGGCGGTGGCCGACTGGGTGTTGGTTTTCAACCGGTGGCTTTCAATCCGTGCGGCCGGCAGATGATAGGCGTTGTCCGCATGCAGCATGGCGCGGTCTGCCACCGGAAGCGACAGGTCCAGCGCCCAGCCGCAGCGCGCGTATTGCACGAATTCAACACCATCGATGCGCCCCTGATCGTCAAACCCGGCGCGATAGGAAATGCGGAAATCGTGGCGTTTACCTGTTATCACCATGTCATCGTCGCGGTCATAGCGCATCTTGCATGGTTTGCCGGTCAGCTTTGCCGCAACCGCACAGGCGACGGCCAGCGCGTTACCCTGGCTTTCCTTGCCGCCAAATCCGCCGCCCATGCGGCGTGTTTCAACCCGTACGCCGTGCATCGG
The DNA here is from genome assembly GCF_003352045.1 of Sulfitobacter sp. JL08. Taxonomy (NCBI): domain Bacteria; kingdom Pseudomonadati; phylum Pseudomonadota; class Alphaproteobacteria; order Rhodobacterales; family Roseobacteraceae; genus Sulfitobacter; species Sulfitobacter sp. JL08. The sequence continues at coordinate 3,456,712 of NZ_CP025815.1, read as the reverse complement.
AACGCCGATGGCATTGGCCACCTTGTGCTGAATTTCGGTGGGGTGCTGGGTTGAGGAGTGGATCAGCATATCGCCGTCTTCCTGCGGCAACGCCAGCGCTGCCTGACCTTCCAGATAGAAATGTTCCTGCCCGCCCATTTCGATGGTGCCATCGATCCTGTGGGCCGCATTGGCTATGGCGCTGTTTGCATCGCCTTTGCTGTAGATGCGTGGCCCGTCTTCAAAGATTGATCCTGCTGCAATTGCGTCGTCGATGGTCAAAACGGGTTTGGTTTCTTCGTAAGTTACGTCACCCAACCGGGCCGCCTTGCGTGCGGCCAGATGGCTGGTTGCAACCACGGCGAACAAAGGCTGGCCGACATAGTGCACAGTGCCTGTGGCCAGTAATGGTTCATCATGAATGGACGGCGATACATCATTCTCAAACGGCAGATCATCGGCTGTCAGCACGGCGACAACGCCCTGTGCCGCACGTACGGCGGACAAATCCATCGATGTGATCTTGCCCTTGGCGACCTTACTCAGACCAAAAGCCAGATGCAGCGTGCCCGACGGGGTCGGGATATCGTCGACATAGCGCGCCGCCCCTGTCACATGCAGGCGCGCGGCGTCGTGGGGCAGGGGCTTGGCAACACTCATGATGTTACCTCAAGCACGGATGTGGCTGTGCCCTGAGCTTCGTTGAAATACCGTACCAGCATGTTTTTCGCGGTTTCCAGCCGGTATCCCGCCGAAGCGCGCATATCGCTGAGCGGTTCGAAATCCTGCGCGAATGCGGCGGTAGCTGTCTGGATCGTGTCTGTCGTCCAGGGCTGGCCGATCAGGGCAGCTTCGGCACGGGCTGCGCGTTTTGGAATTCCTGCCATCCCACCAAATGCGATTCTGGCGGATTTGATCTGTCCGTCTTCGGCCGAGATGTTAAAGCATCCGCAGACGGCTGAAATATCCTGATCAAACCGTTTGCTCAGCTTGTAACAGCGCAGCCTGTCCTGGCCGCGCGGGATAATGATCGTTTCCACAAATTCGCCCGGTGCGCGGTCCTGCTTGCCATAATCGACAAAGAAATCTTCCATCGCCATTTCGCGCCGCACATCCCCTTTGCGCAGAACAAGCGTTGCGCCGATCGCGATCAGGGCCGGCGGGTTATCTCCGATGGGGGATCCGTTGGCGATGTTCCCGCCCAGAGTGGCCGCATTGCGCACCTGTTCGGATCCGTAGCGCCGGATCATTTCGGCGTAAGACGGGTAATGCAATTGCATGGTTTCGCCAAGTTCCGTCATGGTCACAGCGGCCCCGACGCGGATCGTGTCATCGGTAATGTCAAACCGCTTCAGATCCCAGCAGCGGTTCAGAAACGCCACATTCCCCAGATCCCGCAATTGTTTTGTGACCCACAGGCCAACATCCGTGGCCCCGGCGATCAATGTGCCGTCGGGGTGTGCCTGATACCACGCCGCCAGCGCATCGCTGCTTTCCGGGGCAAAAGCTTGCGGTGACGCGTCCAGCGTTTCGGGCTGGTCGTCCAGCCACTCTGGCGGGTCTGCATCTTCGACAGATTGCGCGGCACGGATGATCGGGGCGTATCCGGTGCAGCGGCACAGGTTGCCCGCCAGAACGTTGTCATGATCCGTGCGTCCCTGCGTATGACCGACCACCATCGATGTGATAAAGCCCGGCGTGCAAAACCCGCATTGTGATCCGTGGCAGTCGATCATGGCCTGTTGGACCGGGTGCAATTCACCGTTTGATCCCTGCATGCCTTCGACCGTGCGTATGGCACGGCCGTGCAACTGGGGCAAAAACAGGATGCAGGCGTTCAGTGCCTTGTGGCCCCTGTTATCGACAACCATCACGGTGCAAGCGCCGCAATCGCCTTCATTGCAGCCTTCTTTTGTGCCGGTCAGGCCCCGGTCTTCACGCAGCCAATCCAGCAATGTCATGGTGGGGTCCACACCCGACAGCGCAACAGGACTCCCGTTCAGAAGAAAAGTAATGTCCACTTTTGAAACTCGTCGCTTTACCCCGTTGGACTTACAGCAGCAGACGATCCTTTGATGCGACGTAAAAAGATGTCTGTGTCTTGTTTTTGTTCTCTCACGTTAGGGACCGATAGGGCAATCTGGCAAGAAAAACATATCAGCCGCGGGGCCATCTTGTTCGATCCGGTCGAACGCGCAGGCGCTGGTTTGGGCAATTAGTCGCTTGAAAACAGGTATTTGCCGCTTTCGCAATTATTTGTGAAATCAACAGCACTTTCTTGAAAAGCGGAATAATCAGAGAAACTTTCCTGTGTGGCTTCCTTTTTTGAACATGCCCCTTTCGTTCGGACGACCGTTCGGGATAGCGTGCTGTCATGTCAGACAGCCCCCGATTCATCCACCTGCGCGTTCACACCGAATACTCCCTTCTGGAAGGGGCCGTGCGGTTGAAAAAGCTGCCTGATCTGTGCCGCGCAGCCCAGATGCCGGCCGTTGCGATCACCGATACCAACAACATGTTTGCCGCGCTCGAGTTTTCCGTTGCGGCCAGCGGTGCGGGCATCCAGCCGATTATCGGGTGTCAGGTGGATCTGGCCTATCAGATTACCCTGCCCGGTGAACGGGTCAAACCACCTGCGCCGCTTGTGTTGCTTGCTCAATCCGAGGTCGGATACGAAAATCTGATGAAGCTGAACACCTGCCTGTATGTCGGCAAGGGGGATCAGTTGCCCCAGGTCACGCTTGAGGAGCTTGAGGCGCATTCAAAAGGTCTGATTTGTCTGTCCGGTGGGCCTGACGGACCTGTCGGACGGTTGTTGCAAGCCAATCAGCGCCCCGCCGCCGAGGCGCTGATGACGCAACTGGCAAAGATGTTTGATAGCCGCCTTTATGTCGAATTGCAGCGCCATCCGGGGGAAGACGGGCAACCTGAAAACGAACGGCTGACCGAACGCGGGTTTGTTGAAATGGCCTATGCGATGGATCTGCCGCTGGTGGCGACCAACGATGTCTATTTTCCCAAATCAGACATGTACGAAGCCCATGATGCGCTGATCTGCATTGCCGACGGCGCTTATGTCGATCAGCAACAGGATCGCCGCCGCCTGACCGCGCAGCATTATTTCAAATCCCAGCAGGAAATGGTGACGCTGTTCGCTGATTTGCCGGAAGCGATTGAAAACACGGTCGAAATCGCGCAACGCTGCGCGTTTCAGGCTTATCGCCGTGATCCGATCCTGCCCAAATTCGCCGATGACGAGGTCGAGGAATTGCGACGGCAGGCGCAGGACGGGTTGAAAGAACGCCTTAAGGTTATTCCCCACGCGGCCAGCGTGGAAGAGTATGAAAAACGGCTTGAATTTGAGCTGGGCATTATCGAGGGCATGGGCTTTCCCGGCTATTTCCTGATCGTTGCCGATTTCATCAAATGGGCCAAGGATCACGATATTCCTGTCGGTCCGGGGCGCGGGTCCGGTGCGGGATCGCTGGTGGCTTATGCGTTGACCATCACCGATCTGGACCCGTTGCGCTATTCGTTGCTGTTTGAACGGTTTCTGAACCCTGAACGTGTCAGCATGCCTGATTTCGATATCGATTTCTGTATGGATCGCCGCGAAGAGGTGATCCAGTACGTGCAGGGCAAATACGGGCGTGATCGCGTGGGTCAGATCATCACGTTCGGGGCGCTGCTGTCCAAGGCGGCGGTACGTGACATCGGGCGCGTGTTGCAGATGCCTTACGGGCAGGTGGATCGTCTTTCCAAGATGATCCCGGTCGAAGGTGTCAAACCCGTCAGTATCGAAAAGGCGCTGAAAGACGAACCGCGCCTGCGCGAAGAGGCCCGCAACGAAGAGGTTGTCGCGCGGTTGCTGGAATATGGCCAGCAGGTCGAAGGTTTGCTGCGCAATGCATCAACGCACGCTGCCGGTGTCGTAATTGGCGACAGGCCGCTGGATGCGCTGGTGCCGCTCTATCAGGATCCGCGATCCGATATGCCTGCGACGCAGTTCAATATGAAATGGGTGGAACAGGCCGGACTGGTCAAGTTCGACTTTCTGGGTCTGAAAACCCTGACCGTGATCCAGAATGCGCTGGACCTGATCAAGGCATCGGGGCGGCATCTGCACATCGCGGCGGACGGGACAGAGCTATATGACCCGCCCGAAGTTGCGATTGACGATATCGGGGCGATCCCGCTGGATGACGAGGCATCTTACAAGCTTTATGCCGCAGCCAAAACGGTTGCGGTGTTTCAGGTGGAAAGTTCAGGCATGATGGATGCCCTGAAGCGGATGAAACCCACCTGTATTGAAGATATTGTGGCGCTTGTGGCGCTGTACCGGCCCGGCCCGATGGAAAACATTCCGACCTATTGCGAGGTCAAGAACGGGTTGAAGGAACGGGAGAACCTGCACCCCACTATTGATCATATTCTGGACGAGACCCAGGGCATCATCGTTTATCAGGAACAGGTGATGCAGATCGCGCAGGATATGGCGGGCTACAGCCTTGGCGGTGCCGACCTGTTGCGCCGCGCGATGGGCAAGAAAATTCAGGAAGCGATGGATGCGGAACGTCCCAAGTTTCTGAAGGGATCGGCCGTAAACGGGGTGGATGAACCCAAGGCGATCGAAGTCTGGAACCTGCTGGATAAATTCGCCAATTACGGGTTCAACAAATCCCACGCCGCCGCCTATGCCGTTGTCAGTTATCAGACCGCTTGGCTCAAGGCGAACCATCCGGTTGAATTCATGGCCGGTGTGATGAACTGCGATCTTCATCAGGCCGAAAAGCTGGCAGTCTATTTCGAAGAAGTGCGCAAGGGGCTGAACCTGCCGTGGGTGCCGCCTTGCGTCAACCGGTCTGAACCGACGTTTACTGTGGTTGACGGGGCGCTGGTATATGCGCTGGGCGCGTTGAAGAACGTTGGCGTCGAGGCGATGAAACTGATCACCGAAGGCCGTCGCGTTGACGGTGTGGAAAAACCCTTTTCCACATTGTTCGATCTGGCGCGGCGGGTTGATCTGAAGCGGGTCGGCAAACGCCCGCTGGAAATGCTGGCACGCTCGGGTGCTTTTGATCAACTCGACAGCAACCGCCGCCGCGTCTTTGATGCGCTTGATCCCCTGGTTGCCTATTCGGCGGCGATCCATGAACAAAAGGCATCAAATCAGGTGTCGTTGTTTGGTGAAGCGGGCGATGATCTGCCCGAACCGCGCCTGATGCCGGTAGAAGACTGGTTGCCGGCCGAACGTCTGAACGAAGAATTCAAGGCCATCGGGTTTTATCTGTCCGGCCACCCGCTGGATGACTACATGGGTCCCTTGAAGCGCAAGGGCGTGATGACGCTGGACGATGTTCGGGCGCGCGCTGAAAGCGGGCCGCATCTGGCCAAAATGGCCGGCGTTGTGGCGGGGCGGCAGGAACGAAAATCGGCCCGCGGAAACCGTTTTGCCTTTGCGCAGCTTTCAGACACCACCGGCGCCTACGAAGTGACGCTGTTTTCGGATACGCTTGAACTGGCGCGGGATCATCTGGAAACCGGATCAAAGGTTGTGATCACCGTCGAGGCGACGATGGAAAGCGACCAGTTGAAATTGCTGGGCCGTTCGGTCGCGCCGATTGACGCGGCTGTCGCCGATATCGGCGGCATGGGCCTGCGTATTTTCGTTGATGACCCCGCCGCGATCACATCGGTTGCATCGGTTCTGGATGGTGCGATCAAGGCGACGAAAACGGGCAGCAAGGGGCCGATACAGTTCTGTCTGATGAACCCTGAACTGCCCGGAGAAGTCGATATTGATCTGGGGCAGGATTTTCCTGTGACGCCGCAGATCAAGGGCGCCATCAAAAGCCTTGGCGGCGTTCTGGAAGTTGAGGAAATCTGATCTACAGCCGCCGTTTTTTGCCTCAGGATGGACAAAACAGCGGGTTTTAGGCTAAACACCCGCCTTGTTAACCACAAAAGTGGGACCTGGGGTGTATCAAAAAGCAATTCTTGCGTCCGTTTGTCTGGCGCTGACAGCCTGTGGCGATCCGCTTGCGGATTTTGAACGGCTGTCGGATGTGCCCTTGGCCGAAGACCCGACCGGCGCCCAGATCGTAACTCATGAAGCAGACACGCCGCCTGCACTTTTCGGCGGGCTGTTTTCACGCGCATCCGCAGACACCGCAGCAACGGAAAGCGATGCTTCGACGGCAGGCGACACATTTTTGCTGGTCCGCAGCACTGCGGATGCGTCTGAGGTACCTTTGGGCAGCGCGCTGCCATTCGGGCAGGTGGCCAGCGTCTGTGCCGCCAAGGGCACGAAACTGGGAAAAGAGATCGACAGGTTCCCAAAACGCGGATCAGGCTATCGGCTTTATGATACGAACCCGACAACAACAGCGCCGCGCACCTTTTATGTGACGGGTTTTCGTGACGGCTGCCCGCGCCAGTTTACCGCCGCGCTGGCCATTTTCGGGGCTCCGTCGATGCATGAACAATTGCGCTATGGCCTGCCGAGTGACGAATACCCCTATAGCGACACCGACAAGGCTTATGAGGGGATCAAGGCCAGAATGTGCGGCAAACCGAAGGGCAAACCCTGCGGTTCCAGAATCAAATCAGTTGAACGCAACACGGTATTCATCAGCACCTATGAACGGTTTGGGGATACGGCGCGCTGGTCCGATATGCTGGTTCACAACGGTGCCGTTCTGGCCAAAACGATCAAATCGAACTGAACATTCAGTAATGCGGCGGCTTTTCGTCGGCCAGCGCCACAGCGCCGGTTTCAGAGGCTTCACGCTCGCCCTCGCGCTGCATCAACATGGCAACGCGGCGTGTCAAGGCCGCAATTTCCGTTTCCTGCCGCGCGACAACGTCGCTTAGATCATCCAGCGCGCGGGTCAGGTGGGCAATCTGTTCTTCTAGATGTTGCATCTGCGGCGCTTAACATAGCGCTGCGCCACCGCCAAGTGGGCGCGGATATGCGCCAGCCTGTTGCTCCTGCGCGCCCCATCCGGTAGAGGGCGAGGCGAACCAACCCCCGCAAGGACCAGAGCATGGCCAAGGTTAAAAAACAGCCCCGCCCCAAGGCCGAACCGCCCAAGGGATTCCGCGACTATTTCGGGGCCGAGGTTACGACCCGTGCCGATATGCTGCGCCAGATTGCCGAGGTCTATCATCGCTATGGTTTCGACGCGCTGGAAAGCAGCGCTGTGGAAACGGTAGAAGCGCTGGGCAAGTTCCTTCCCGATGTGGACCGCCCCAATGAGGGCGTTTTTGCATGGCAGGAAGATGGCGATGACAGCGGTGACTGGCTGGCGCTGCGCTATGATCTGACGGCCCCGCTGGCGCGGGTTTATGCCCAGCACCGCAATGATCTGCCAACCCCCTACCGCCGCTATGCAATGGGCCCCGTCTGGCGCAATGAAAAGCCGGGGCCGGGGCGGTTTCGCCAGTTTTACCAATGCGATGCGGATACGGTTGGCAGTGCGTCCATGGCTGCGGATGCCGAAATTTGCGCCATGCTGAGCGATACGTTGGAGGCTGTCGGTATCCCGCGCGGGGATTATGTGATCCGCATCAACAACCGCAAGGTTTTGAACGGGGTGATGGAAGTGGCGGGTGTTCTGGACCCGTCCGATCCTGAAAAATTCGCGCATGAACGCGGTATCGTGCTGCGCGCGATTGATAAGCTGGACCGGCTGGGCATTGACGGTGTGCGTGCGCTTTTGGGTGAAGGGCGCAAGGACGAAAGCGGTGATTTTACCAAGGGGGCGGGACTTGCTGAACGACAGGTAGACCTAATCATGTTGTTTGTCTCTGCTTCAGATGCCGTTGCGGGAAAACTTAAAGCAAATGCGCAGGGCTGGGACGGTCACAACTTACTGGAAAAGGGTTACACTGATGCAAGTGAACAAAAATCTGGATTTGCGTGGAATATTGAAGTCGTAAACCACCTGAGTGTGATTGTTGGCAATTCAACCACAGGGCAGCAAGGCGTCGATGAACTTGAACAGATCGCCGGTCTTCTCGCCGCCCAAGGCTACGGCCCCGACCGTATCATCATCGACCCGTCTGTTGTGCGCGGCCTTGGCTATTACACCGGCCCCGTTTACGAGGCTGAACTGACCTTTGACATTCAGGATGAAAAGGGGCGCACCCGGAATTTTGGATCGGTCGCGGGGGGCGGGCGTTATGACGATCTGGTCAAACGCTTCACCGGTCAGGAAGTGCCTGCAACCGGGATTTCCATCGGGGTGGACCGTCTGTTGGCGGCGCTGCACGCCAAGGGACGGATTGAAACAGCGGCGCAGGGGCCGGTGGTTGTGACCGTGATGGATCGTGACCGGATGGCCGATTATCAGGCCATGGTCGCCGAGTTGCGCCAGGCCAATATCCGCGCCGAAGTATATCTGGGCAATCCGAAGAATTTCGGCAACCAGCTGAAATATGCAGACAAACGCGCCAGTCCGGTCGCCATTATCGAAGGTGGCGACGAAAAGGAAAAAGGCGTTGTGCAGATCAAGGATCTGATCCTTGGCGCGAAGATCGCACAAAACGCGACACTGGAAGAATGGAAAGAACGCCCCAGCCAGTTTGAAGTGCCGCGCGACCAGTTGATCGCAAAGGTGCGCGAAATATTGGACGGCCAGGGCTGATGCCCTCCCGCGCCGCCACATTGGCCCGCGCCGCGGATTTGCGCGCGCGGTTTGAAACGGCAGGGGCCGTGCCAGTGGAAACGCCTATCCTGCAACCGGCGGGCACCTTGCTGGACCTATACGGAGAAGACATCCGCGCGCGGGCTTATGTCACGTCTGACGCATTGCGCGGCGAACAGATGTTGCGGCCTGATTTCACCGTGCCGGTGGTGCAGATGCATATGGCCCACGGGGCGGAACCGGCGCGCTACACCTATGCGGGCGAAGTGTTCCGCCGTCAGGAACAGGACCCCGACCGCCCCAATGAATATGTGCAGGTCGGATACGAGGTGTTCGACCGTGCCAATCCGGCAGGTGCGGATGCCGAAGTGTTTGCCCTGATCGCCGACATTCTTGCGCCTTTGTCGCTGCGTGCGGTGACAGGCGATATCGGCTTGCTGATGGCTGCCGTGCAAGGCTTGCAAACAAGCGATGCGCGCAAGGCGGCGCTGCTGCGCCATATCTGGCGCCCGCGCCGGTTTCGCGCCCTGCTGGATCGGTTTTCAGGCAAAACGCCTGCCCCGAAAACACGCAGCGCATTGTTGAAGAAAAAAGACCCGCTGGCCAAATCCGGCCCAGTGATCGGGCTGCGCAGCGTGCCCGAGATCAAGGCGCGCATCGCCGCCCTGCGCGAAGACGCGGCCACAGCGCCGATTTCAAGCGGCGAGGTGGAGTTGATCGACGCGGTTCTTGCCGTGCGTGAAACATCGCCTTTCGCGCTGGAGCAATTGCGCGATATTGCGGTTGATCTGCCCGCCATCGGCGCTGCCGTGGGGCGGATGCAGGAACGGCTGGACGCGCTGGATGCACGCGGTATCCCGATCGGACAACTGGAATTCGATGCCAGCTATGGCCGCACGCTGATGGAATATTATGACGGGTTCGTTTTCGGGTTCTATGCCGCAACACGCCCCGATTTGCCTGCGGTGTCCAGTGGCGGGCGCTATGATGCGCTGACGCGGCAACTGGGGCAGGGTGCGGAAATTCCCGCCGTCGGCGGCGTCATGCGCCCGGGTCTGATACTGGAACTGGAGGCGGCGACATGAGCGTCAAGCTGGGTGTGCCGTCCAAGGGACGGTTGATGGAAAAGACCTTTGACTGGTTCGGCAAACGCGGGATTATCCTGTCGCGCAGCGGATCCGACCGTGAATATGCGGGCGCAGTGGGCGGCATTGACGGGGTTGAACTGGTATTGCTGTCTGCGGGCGAAATCCCGCGTGAACTGGCCGCGGGGCGCATCCATCTGGGCGTGACCGGCACCGATCTGGTGCGCGAAAAACTGGCCCGCTGGGAACAGCAGGTCGAAGAGGTTGATCCGCTTGGCTTTGGCGAGGCGGATCTTATTCTGGCGGTGCCCAAGGCGTGGGTGGATGTGGATACGCTGGATGATCTGGACGGGGCGGCGGCGGCGTTTCGGGCCGTGCACGGTTTCCGGATGCGGATTGCCACCAAATACCATCGCCTTGTGCGTGACTTTCTGCGCGATAACGGCGTGGCCGATTATGCGCTTGTCGACAGTCAGGGCGCGACCGAAGGCACCGTGAAGAACGAAACCGCCGAAGCGATTGCCGATATCACGTCGACAGGTGAAACCCTGCGCGCCAATCATCTGAAACTGCTGGGCGACGGGTTGATCCTGAAATCACAGGCAACGCTGTTTCGCAGCCGCACGGCACCATTGTCGAACGCGGATCGCAAAACGCTGAAATCCCTGATGGATCAATTGGGCGCCTGACGCCTAAAGCACCCCGATTTCGGCCAGCGCGCGGTTCAGTTCCGGTGGCAGAACCTCTTCGGTCTTGCGCCCTTTGGGCAGGTCGGGCGGCGCGTCGCCGGGCGGCAGATAGCGCCAGCCCTGAAACGGACGTTTAATGGCCGACTGGGTGCGGTGCAACTCAGGCTCCAGCACGATGGCGCAGCGCCGGATGCCATCCTGACCGATCACCTCGTCCAGCCGCAGGATGCGCTGGCGGCACTGGATCAGCCCCTTGATCACCCAATAGATCGATCCGCCGTTCAGGATCTCGGCCTCGCGTTTGGGCCACATGCGGGTAACGTGGCGCGGCAAACCATCGGTGGTCTGCGCCCGCTTGGTGCGGTGCCAGTCGGCCAGATCCTCGACATTTTCGGTGCCGACCGACAATTTTATAAGATTTACGTACTTATCCACAGAGTCGTCCCCAAGCCACACCCCATATAGTAGGTCATTCCAGAGCCAGTGCAAACTGTTGTGCAGATTGGCCTGTTCGCGGTAAGGTGTACGCCCGCCATCCCGAAGGAATCGCCCGATGACCCGTTTCGCTGCCCCCATTGCCGAGCAAATCTGGGATATGAAGTACCGTTTCAAGGACGGTGACGGCACGCCGCGCGATCTGACAGTGGAAGACACTTGGCGCCGGATTGCCCGCGATCTGGCGCAGGTCGAGGACGACCCGAAGGCGTGGGAAGACAAGTTTTACGCCGCTTTGGAAGATTTCAAATACCTGCCCGCCGGTCGTATCACCGCCGGGGCGGGCACGGCGCGGCGCGTGACCCTGTTCAACTGCTTTGTCATGGGCACGATCCCTGACAGCATGGGCGGCATTTTCGAAATGCTGAAAGAAGCGGCGCTGACGATGCAGCAGGGTGGCGGCATCGGTTATGATTTCAGCACCATCCGCCCCAAAGGCGCCGATGTTCTGGGCGTTTCGGCGGATGCATCCGGCCCGCTTTCGTTCATGGATGTGTGGGATGCGATGTGTCGCACGATCATGTCGGCGGGCAGCCGCCGCGGCGCGATGATGGCGACGATGCGCTGCGATCACCCCGACATTCAGGATTTCATCACCGCCAAATCCGATCCGGCACGGTTGCGCATGTTCAATGTGTCGGTTCTGATCACCGATGCATTCATGGACGCGGTCAAGACCGACGGCCCCTGGGATTTGCAGTTTGATGGCAAGGTCTATCACACGGTTCAGGCGCGCGATCTGTGGAACCGGATCATGCAATCGACCTATGATTATGCCGAACCGGGCGTGATCTTTATCGACCGGATCAATGCGGCCAACAACCTGAACTATTGCGAAACCATCGCCGCAACAAACCCGTGCGGGGAACAGCCGCTGCCGCCCTATGGCGCCTGCCTGCTGGGATCGATCAACATGGCGCGGCTGGTATCGGAACCGTTCGGGGAAAATGCCGCGCTGGACGAAACCGCGATGACCGATCTGGTCGCCACCGCCGTGCGGATGATGGACAATGTCGTGGATGTGTCCAAGTTCCCGCTTGAGGCGCAGGCGCGGGAAGCACAGGCCAAACGTCGGATCGGGCTGGGTGTGACCGGGCTTGCCGATGCGCTTTTGATGGTGGGTTTGCGCTATGGTTCGGACGAGGCGGCGCGCCAGACCGAGGACTGGCTGCACGCGATCGCCCGCGCCGCCTATCTGGCGTCAGTGCAACTGGCCAAGGAAAAGGGCGCATTTCCATTGTTTGACGCGGAAAAATATCTTGCGACCGGCCATATGCAGGCGATGGACGATGATGTGCGCGATGCAATCCGCGCACATGGTATCCGCAATGCGCTGCTGACCAGTATCGCGCCGACCGGAACGATCAGCCTTTATGCGGGGAATGTCAGTTCCGGGATCGAACCGGTCTTTGCCTATGCCTACACCCGCAAGGTGTTGCAAAAGGACGGTTCGCGCACGCAAGAGGAAGTGGTGGATTACGCGGTGCGGATGTGGCGCGAGAAATTTGGTGATGCGGATCTGCCGGAGTATTTCGTGAACGCCCAGACACTGGCGCCTCTGGATCATGTGAAAATGCAGGCGGCGGCGCAGAAATGGGTCGATTCATCGATTTCCAAGACCATCAACTGCCCCGAGGATATTTCGTTCGAGGCGTTCAAGGACGTCTACATGGCGGCGTGGGACAGCGGGTGCAAGGGATGCACCACATACCGGCCGAATGATGTGACGGGATCGGTTTTGAGTATTTCTGGACAAATGAAGGATTTGCCGGACCTCGCAACATCTGCCGAGCGGTTGAAATGGGCGCAGGAAAAGGCGGGTTTCAAAACACAGAAAGAAGCGGCTGAAGCCATTGGAGTTGCTCGCAGCAGGTACTCCAACTGGGTAACGCCGAATGTCGACCAGCAGTTATCCAAGGAGGGCGCAGAAGCTGTTGCAAACGCATTTAACATCGATGCTGGTTGGCTTTTGTTTGGATCAAATGATGCCCCCGAAGTCATCACCTCGGACCCGGGCGAACCGCAGCAGCCGCATGGCGATGTGATCTACATGTCCGAACCGCTGGACCGGCCCAGCGAGCTTGAGGGCAACACCTACAAGGTGAAATGGCCCGACAGCGAACACGCGCTGTACATCACAATCAACGATATCGTCATCAACGGCCATCGCCGTCCGTTCGAAGTGTTTATCAACTCCAAGAATATGGAACATTTCGCGTGGACCGTGGCGCTGACGCGGATGGTGTCGGCCGTATTCCGGCGCGGCGGGGATGTATCTTTCGTGGTGGAGGAACTGAAAGCGGTGTTTGATCCGCGCGGTGGCGCGTGGATGGGGGGCAAATACATCCCGTCCATTCTGGCAGCGATCGGCGGCGTGATCGAACAGCATATGATCGCGACAGGGTTCATCGCCGGCGAAGGCATGGGGCTGAAGGTGGACCCGAAGGCCAAGGTTGTGGGGCTGGATGCGCCGCGCGGCAAGGCGTGCCCGAGTTGCGGCCAGTTCGAAATGCACATGCAGGAAGGGTGCATGACCTGCGGCGCCTGCGGCCATTCCAAATGCGGATGAGGGCAATGTGACAGACCTGAACCTCACGCCGCATTAAGGCATCCGCGCAACACCTTTGATTTCTGACACAAATCCGGACTTTTCGCGACGAATCACTTGCGCTAGGGTCTTTTCAATAAAAAAAGACGAGGCGGACATACAGGCGATGAAGACGGGCTTTCGAGGCACGTTTGTCATATCCTGGTCGCAGACCGAGGTGGATGGGCTTGAAGCGGCCCCTGTACAGTCGCTGACTGTGGGGGCGGCGTGGGCGTGGCGCGGAGACGCGGTGCGTGTGGACGGACCATCGGACCTTTTGCGGCTGGATCGGGCGGACGGAGAGACAAACCTGCGCAAGCGGGCGGCACATATGGTGCGCAAGCTGGTAGGCGCGGCCGTTTCCCACACGTCAAATCTGGACGAGATCGAGGTGGACGAGCCGCTGATGGACAGCAGTTTTGTCGTGACGGACGGGGCGCAAAGCTACACGGTGACAGTGATCGAAGTTGGCCCGGGCGCGCGCCCGCTGTTGATGTTTCTGGACGAAATGCCGCCGCGCAATACCGATCTGTGGATCGTGCACCACACGCTTGATACTTCGATGATGAGTCCGATGGGGCCGGCGACGGGCGGGGTGATCTGCTTTACCCCCGGTACGCGGATTGAAACACCAGACGGACCGCGCCGCGTGGAAGAGTTGCGCGAAGGCGACCGGGTGAGCACCAAGGACAATGGCGCGCAGGATATCGCATGGATCGGCAGCCGCCGGATGACGGGCGCGCGGCTTTTTGCAATGCCCAAACTGCGCCCGATCCGGATCCGGGCCGGCGCACTGGGTGTCGAGCGGCCGGATCAGGAATTTCTGGTGTCGCCGGAACATCGCATGCTGATCAAGGGCGATATCGCGCAGGCGCTGTTCAACACGCCCGAGGTGCTGGTATCGGCCAAGGATCTGATCAACGGCAACACCATTTCCGTTGATCTTTTTGTGCGGGAAGTAACCTATATCCACCTTCTGCTGCCGCGCCATCAGGTCATCTGGGCCAATGGCGTGGAAACCGAAAGCTTTCATCCGGCGAATACGGCGCTTTCGACGCTGGAACACGGGGATCGTGTGCGTTTGCTATCAGAATACCCCGATCTTGAATATGATCCCCACACCTATGGCAGCTATGCACGGCGCAATCTTTCGACGTCCGAAGCGGCCATACTGGCCCATAGCGCGGCATAACGCGGACAGGGTGTTGACTCTGTCTTGGGCGCGCGTATAAGCGCGGCTTCATTGGTGTTGGTGGCCCCCGCAAGGGGATGCCTGTCGGGGAAAACCCAGAGGACAACGCCCTTCATAGTCGCCGGTCCCTCGGCGTCGTCTTAAGAAGGAGATCAGCCGTGACAAAACGCACGTCTGCCAAACATAAACTTGACCGCCGGATGGGCGAAAACATCTGGGGTCGCCCCAAATCCCCCGTCAATCGCCGTGAATACGGCCCCGGCCAGCACGGCCAGCGCCGCAAGGGCAAATTGTCCGATTTCGGCATCCAGCTGCGCGCCAAGCAAAAGCTGAAGGGCTATTACGGCGATCTGACAGAAAAACAGTTCCGCCGCATTTACGGAGAAGCCGAGCGCGTCAAAGGTGACACCGGTGAAAACCTGATCGGTCTGCTGGAACGTCGTCTGGATGCGGTTGTGTATCGTGCGAAATTTGTGGCCACCGTCTTTGCGGCGCGCCAGTTCGTGAACCACGGCCATGTCCGCGTGAACGGCAAAAAGGTCAACATCCCGTCCTACCGTGTGAAAGAGGGCGACGTGATCGAAGTGCGTGACCGCTCCAAGCAGATGGCGGCGGTTCTGGAAGCGATCCAGCTGGCCGAGCGCGATGTGCCGGATTATCTGGACGTCGACACAAACAAGCTGACCGCGACATTCGTGCGCACGCCCAGCCTGGGTGATGTGCCTTATCCGGTCATCATGGAACCAAACCTCGTGGTCGAATTTTACGCCAAGAACTAACCGTTTCTGCGTAACGCATTACAAAGGCCGCGATGGATTACCATCGCGGCCTTTTTCCGTTTTGGGATGGCATTGCCGGATTTCCATTGTAAGAACGGCGCGTAACAAGGATGCTGCCGCATGACAAAAATCACCCCGCAACCGGGAATAATGAAGATTGCCCTGTATCAGGGTGGGGCCGCGCATGTCGAAGGCATGTCGAACGCCGTCAAACTGTCATCGAATGAAAACCCGTTGGGGGCGTCAGATGCTGCGACGGATGCCTACCGTCGCGCCGCCTATGATCTGCACCGGTATCCGTCTAGTGATCATCTGGCCCTGCGCACGGCCATCGCCGAGGTTCTGGGCCTGGATGCGAACCGCATAATCTGCGGTGCGGGATCTGACGAGATCATCGCGTTCCTGTGTCAGGCTTATGCCGGCCCGGGGGACGAGGTTATTCACACGGAACACGGTTTCGCGATGTACCGGATTTCCGCGCTGGCTGCCGGCGCCACACCGGTTGAGGTGAAGGAACGGGATCGGGTGACAGATGTGCAGGCAATTCTGGCGGCCTGTACAGATCGCACGAAGCTGGTGTTTATTGCCAATCCGAACAATCCCACCGGAACGATGATCGGAATTTCCGAAATCGAACGATTGGCCAATGGTCTGCCTGCGCAAACGCTGCTGGTGCTGGATGGGGCTTACGCTGAATATGTTGACGGATACGACGGCGGCGCTGCATTGGTGGACCGTCACGAGAATATCGTGATGACGCGCACCTTTTCTAAGCTTTACGGTTTGGGCGGATTGCGTATCGGTTGGGGGTATGGCCCTGCTGGCATCATCGACGTTCTCAATCGCGTGCGCGGACCGTTCAACCTGTCAAATGCCGCGCTGGCCGCGGCCGAAGCTGCGATCCGTGATGTTTCGTTCGCCAATCAGTGCCGCGCTGAAAACACCCGTTGGCGTGCCTGGCTGGCCGAAGCGCTGGCAGAACACGGTGTGCCGTCTGATACATCCTGCGCCAATTTCATTCTGGCACGCTTTGCATCCCAGGAAGAAGCGCAGGCCTGTGATGCCTACCTGCAATCGCAGGGGCTGATTGTGCGTCAGGTGGCCGGTTACAAGCTGCCCAATTGTTTGCGGATTACCGTCGGAGACGAACGCGCCTGCCGGCGTGTTGCCCATGCTGTGGGACAGTTCAAAGGGGGCGCAAGATGAGCGTGATTTATGACCGCATCGCACTGATCGGGTTGGGATTGATCGCGTCTTCGATGTTCTGGGGGATCAAACGGGCCGGGCTGGCGCGGGAAGTGACCGGTTATTCCAGATCGCAGGAAACCAGAGAAACCGCGCGCCGCATCGGCCTGTGTGACAGGGTGTGCGACAGCGCGGTTGACGCCGTCAAGGATGCGGATCTGGTGGTTCTGTGCGTGCCGCCCGGTGCCATGGGCGCAGCTGCCGAGGAAATTGCACCGGCGTTAAAGCCGGGGGCCACGGTTACCGATGTCGGCTCCGTCAAGCGCGAGATCATCAACGCGGTTCAGCCGCACATTCCGGACGCGGTGCATTTCGTACCCGCGCATCCGTTGGCAGGTACGGAACATTCCGGCCCGGAATCCGGATTTGCCGAACTTTTTGACAATCGGTGGTGCCTGATCGTTCCCATCGAAGGGTCTGATCCCGATGCGGTTCAGCGTCTGACCGATTTGTGGCTGGGTCTGGGATCTTATGTCGAAACGATGGATGCGGATCATCACGATCTGGTTGTGGCCGTCACGTCGCACGCACCGCACCTGATTGCCTACACGATGGTCGGCGTGGCCGATGATCTGCGACGCGTCACAGATAGCGAAGTGATCAAGTTTTCTGCCGGGGGTTTCCGTGATTTTACGCGCATTGCGGCCAGCGATCCGACCATGTGGCGCGATGTTTTTCTGAACAACAAAGACGCAACGCTGGAAATTCTGGGCCGCTTCACCGAAGAGCTGTTCGCGCTTCAACGTGCAATCCGAATGGGCGATGGTGAGCATTTGCATGCGTATTTCACCCGCACGCGCAGCATCAGACGCGGCATTGTCGAAGCGGGTCAGGATACGGATGCACCGGATTTCGGCCGCGCCAAAAAGAAATCATGAAGGGCCTGATCTTCATCCTTATGCTGTGGGCCGGTCTGGCACAGGCTGCCCCGGACGTGTCGCCGCGTCCGGTCGCGCGCGGCAGTTTTGATCCGGTGCGTGCTGACCCCGTACCGGTGCGCCCCAAATTGCGGCCGGTTTCGGAACAGATCATTGCAACGCGCAATGTGGGATTGGCGACGATAGACCTTCCGATTTCATTGCGCCCGTTTGCCCGTTCGCCCGAACTGGAACAAAAGGTCATGGGCAAGCGCCGTGCCTTGAAAAAGGGGGCAATGTGCGGTGAAACCGCGCTTCAGGGCGAAGTTGTCGGCTTTGTGCCCAGTGAAACCAAGGGATGCGGTATCAAGGATGCGGTGCGCATCCGGTCGGTTTCGGGGATCGTGCTAAGCCAGGCGGCGCTGATCGATTGCCCCACGGCGCAAGCCCTGCGCAAATGGGTCGACAAAGGTTTGACACCCGCGCTTAAGTCACGTGGGAATGTCGCCCAGATCAAGGTGGCGGCGCACTATGCGTGCCGGACACGCAACAGCCAGCGGGGCACACGCATTTCAGAGCACGGTAAAGGCCGGGCAATCGACATCTCGGGGTTTGTGATGCAGGACGGATCCGAAATCACGGTGCTGAAAGGGTGGCGTGATGACAGCACCAGCCGCGCAATGCGCAAGATGCACAAGGCGGCGTGCGGTCCCTTTGGGACGGTTCTTGGCCCGCAAGCCGACAGGTTTCATCAGGACCATTTCCATTTCGATACCGCGCGGTATCGCAGCGGAACCTTTTGCCGCTAGCGCAGGAAAAATCTTGGGGCGGGGCCAACCGGAACCGGGCCCAAAAAGATGTAGCCGTCGCGCAAACCCAGTTCCACATCCAGCGTTTCGCTGTTGCCGCTGAGTTTTGCAAGCAATCCCACCACGTCTTCTGTAGCGTCGATGATCTTTGGCGACACGCTGCCGGACTGTTTGGCAAGAGCAAGCATGTCGCGCCAGTTGTCGGCCTTGATTGCGACCTGTCCGGTCGGCATGCTGCCGGCATCAATGTCAATTGCGCCTGTGGCCAGCAACCGCAATTCGCCCCAATGGCCCTCAAGCAGCTTGAGCGCGATTGCGCGCGGTTGCGGGCGTGACTGTTCCAGCGCTGTCCTGTCCCAGACGCGATCAAACGTGACCGTCATGTCCAATGCCAGTGTATCAAAGACCAGAGGCCAGGAATCGGGTAACCGCATCGCGGCGCGCGGGATGCTGCCGGGCTGAAAGCCGGTGGCAGACATGTTCATCCGGTATTGTTCAGGGCGCTCGGTCTGTTGCGCCGAAATGACCAGATCGGATGCCCCGAACAGGGTGCCGCCTTCTTGCACGACCCCCCATTGTCCTGCCAGAAGCGACAGGTCCTGAACCTCAAGCTGAGTGCCCGGTTTCAGGCGCAAGCTGGCTGTTGTCTCTGTCGTTGTCAGATCCAGTGACTGATCCAGATAGGACAGGCGTTGGGGCGTCTGCGGAAAGGTGATCGTCACATGCCCGGGCCACCAGGTTGGTGCACTGAGTGTCAGATCATCTGCCTGCCACGCAACGCCCGTGCCCGGATCCGCCAGTGCTGGCTGGTCCAGCGCCGTTGTTACCCTTAGCGGATAGCCGGTTGTCGTGGCGTTGGCGTATTCTGCCTGCCATCCGTTGGCGCGCTGGCCATCAAACCATGCCGCCAGTCCGCTGCGGATCCCATAGGCCGTCAAAGCCCAGTACCCGGACCAAAGCACCGCCGCCAAAACAAGAATTTTCACGATCAACTTCACTTGCACACCTTTTCCCTGCCGTCGGATTGTTATTTATAGGCGCTGACAGGGAAGGGCCAGCAACATGACACTCTGGGTATTCGGATACGGATCACTGCTTTGGAATCCCGGCTTTGACGTGGCAGAGCAACAGATGGCGACGCTGCATAACTATGCGCGCTCATTTTGTATGCGATCAATCCACCACCGCGGAAGCGAGGCAGAGCCCGGGCTGGTTCTGGCGCTGGACGAGGTGCAAAATGCAAGATGCGAAGGCGTTGCGCTGGCCGTTCCGGACGGGCAGGACGAGGCCGTGCTGACATATTTGCGCGAACGCGAACTGATCTCGTCAGCCTATCTTGAAAAGATGCTGGATGTGACGTTGCAGGATGGTCGTCAGGTGACGGCGGTGGCTTATGTGATCGACGCGGATCATGTGCAGTATTGCGGTAACCTGCCACTTGAGGAGCAGGCCCAGATCATTGCGCGCGCTGTGGGCGGGCGTGGCCCCAATACCGAATATCTGTACAATACATGGGACCATCTGTTGGGTCTTGGCCTGCACGATCCCGATCTGGAATGGCTGTCGCGGCGGGTCCGTGCGCTGGCCACATAAACCCTTGGCGCTGCCTGCCGTTTATCTGTAGGGTTCGGGCAGAGCAGAACAAGTGTCAGGACCGCATCAGATGGCGCCGACAGGCCGTGATATAAGACCCCAGTTTTCACAACCCGTTCGTCAGATCCTGCTGATGCTGATCGTGCTGGGCCTGTCCGGCTTTGGCGCGTTTGTCGCATTGCCGCGTGTTTTGCCGGTGTTTCAGGCCAACCCCTATCTGAACGGCTTTATTCTGATGGTGTTCCTGATCGGGGTTGTGTCTTGTTTCTGGCAGGTGTTGCAACTGATCGGATCGGTGCGCTGGATCGAAAGTTTTGCCAGCGATGTGATGGTCCAGAACGTCAAGGCGCCCCCGATGCTGGCACCGTTGGCGGCCCTTTTGCGCACCCGCGGCGCGCGGATGCAGGTGGGCGCATCTTCGACCCGGTCCATTCTTGATTCCGTTGCAACACGGATCGATGAGGCCCGCGAGATCACGCGCTATATCGTCAATTTGCTGATTTTCCTTGGCCTTTTGGGCACGTTCTACGGATTGGCAACCACGGTTCCGGCGATGGTCGATACGATCCGCAGCCTTGCCCCCGAAGAAGGCGAGGCCGGGGTCGAGGTGTTCAATCGCCTGATGACAGGTCTGGAGGACCAGTTGGGCGGCATGGGCGTTGCGTTTTCGTCGTCTTTGCTGGGTCTGGCCGGATCGCTGATCGTGGGGCTGCTGGAACTGTTCGCAGGTCATGGCCAGAACCGGTTTTACCGCGAACTGGAAGAATGGCTGTCTTCGATCACCCGTGTCGGATTTTCATCCGGCGACGAAGGCGGCGGTGATCACGGCGTGATGGCGGGTGTTCTGGAAAACCTGAACGAACAGATGGAAGCGCTGCAACAGATGTTCACCCAGTCCGATATCAGCCGGTCGATGGTGGATGAAAAGCTGGGGTCTGTGGCGGATGCGATGCAGGGACTGACCGCGCAGATGGACGGAGGCGCCAGTGCCACAGCCGCGCTGGAACGCGTCGCGGACGGGCAGGAGCGTCTGATCGAAATGATGATCGCGCACGGCCCCGGAGAAGGGCTGGACGCGGAAAGCCGGATGCGCCTGCGGTCGATCGACGTGCAGATGTTGCGTATTTTGGAAGAGATTTCTGCGGGCCGTCAGGAAGCGATGTCGGAACTGCGCACAGATATCGCATCGCTTAGCCGGGCGATCACGCAATCGCGTTCGCTGGTGCGGATGCGCAAACCCACAGACCCGCAGGAGAAATAACCGATGGCCTTGTCGCGGCGCACAGGCCAGCGGTTTCAGGGCTCGATCTGGCCCGGCTTTGTTGATGCAATGACAGGCCTGTTGCTGGTTATGATGTTCGTGCTGACCATTTTCATGGTGGTGCAATTCGTGCTGCGCGAAACGATTTCGGGACAGGAAAGCGAACTGGATATCCTGTCGTCCGAAGTTGCGGCGCTGGCGCAGGCATTGGGTCTGGAAGAACGGCGTGGCCAACAGCTTCAGGCGCGCATGGGCGCGCTGACCGAAACGCTGAACAACCGAACAAGCGAATTGCAAAGACAGGCGGCGCTGATCGCCAGTCTGACCAGCGAACGTGACAGTCAGGCCGCAGCGCTTGAAGATGCGCAGACCCGTATCACCAGCTTTGAGGCGCAGGTTGCGACCCTGTTATCCCAGCGTGAAGATGCGTTGGGCACAATTGCCACGCTGGAAAGCGAACAGGATCGGCTTCTGTCCGAGAAAGAACAATTGCTGGCAGAGCAAGGCCGGCTGATGTCGGAACAGGACGCGCTGAATTTGGCCTTGGCACAGTCCCGTTCCGAGGTTGATGCCCAAAGCGAGGCGGCGCGTCTGGCCGCCGCCCGCCGCGAGGCGCTCGAGGCGCTGGTGGCTGATCTGCGCGCGCAAAACGCTGATGCAACGGCGCAGGCAGATGCGCTCAGCACGCAGTTGGATGAAACGCAACAAGCCCTGAGCGAGGAAGAAGCCGCGCGTCTGGCCGAAGCGGCGGCGGCCGAGGCCTTGCGTAAGCGTCTGGAAAACGCGGATGCCGAACTGACCGCGATGACCCTGTCGCTTGAGGCGCAACGGCAAGAGGCCGAAGATACGCTGACCTTGTTGGCCGCCGCGCGCGCCGCACAAGAAGAACTGGACGCGCGTCTGTTGGCGGCGCTGGGCGAAGTGGACACATTAAAATCCGATACCGCCGCTGACGTGCAGGCGCTGAAAGACCAGTTGAGCGAAATGATGGCGGCGCGACTGGCCGCTGAAGAAGAGGCCGATACCCAACAAAGCCTGGCCGAACGACGCGCCGCCTTGCTGGCGGCGGCCAACCAGACGCTAGCACAGGAAGAGGCCGCATCTGCAGAAAGCCAGCGCCAGACCGAATTGCTGAACCAGCAGGTCGCGGCCCTGCGGAACCAGCTGGGCGAATTGCAATCCCTGCTGGATGAGGCGCGCGCCCGCGATGTGGCGGCCAATGTGCAATTGGAATCGCTGGGTGCAGAGTTGAACACGGCGCTGGCCCGCGTCGCCGCCGAAGAACGCAAGCGCCGCCTGCTGGAAGAGGCCGAGCGGATCCGGCTTGAAGAAGATCGCAAGCGGCTGGAAGCAGAACGCAACCAGCTGGTTGACCAGACACAGGATTTGCAGAAATACCGGTCCGAGTTTTTTGGCCGTCTGCGGGACGTTCTGGGCAATCAGGAAGGCGTGCGGATCGAAGGCGACCGTTTTGTGTTCTCGTCCGAGGTGCTGTTTCCGCCCGCCAGTGCCACATTGTCTGATGAAGGCCAGCAGGAGATCGCCAAGATCGCCACGATCCTGCAAAGCGTGGCCGACGATATTCCGCCCGAAATCGACTGGGTGATCCGCGTCGACGGACATACGGACAACCAACCGTTGTCGGGCTTTGGCGAATTTGCCGACAACTGGGAGTTAAGTCAGGCCCGCGCGCTTTCTGTTGTGCGCTACATGACAGGCAGTTTGGGTATTCCGCCGGATCGGCTGTCTGCGAACGGTTTTGGTGAATTCCAGCCCGTCAACACCGCAGACACACCAGAGGCTTATGCCCAGAACCGCCGGATCGAATTGAAGTTCACCGAAAAATAGAACCTAGGCGCAGGGTTCTGCCAATATTTGCATTGCCACCTGTGCCTCGCTTGACAGTTTCGCGCTTTGCGCCGTTTCCAGAACCAACGCCTTGCCGGTCGGGACGATCTGCCTAAAGGGCTGAACAAGATCGCCTGCGTCCAGCGCAGCTTGCACAAGACAGCGATGGCCCATCAGAACGCCGGCGCCGTTGCGTGCTTCCTCCAGTGCTAGGCTGTAAAGGGAAAACTGCGGACCACTTGCGATATTGGAAAGGAAACATCCGGTATGGTCAGCCCATAGTGCCCAATCGCCAAACCAAGTCGCATCATGCAACAGCACTTGGGAAGACAGTTGGTCTGGTGTGGTCAGATGCGCTGCAATTTCGGGGCTGCACACCGGAAAAATGACGTCAGGACAGATCACTGTTTCGCCCGCGCAGTGCGACGGTTTTCTTATGAACAGGCTAAGGTCAAACAACTCGCGGTCCAGGTTGGGCGGCGTTTCTACGGCAGACACCGACAATTTCAACCCGGGCAAGGCCGCGCGCAGGCGGGGCAATCGCGGGGCCAACCACAACTGAGCGATACTGGGCAGCAGAGCCAGATGCAGGGTGGGTTGTGGCGTTGTTGCGCGCAAGGCCCTTACGGCGTGGCCCAGTTCGTCAAAAGCCGCGGAAAACTGCGGCAAAAGATCGGCGCCTGTCTTGGTCAGCCGAACCCCTTGCGAACGGCGTTCAAAAAGAAGTGTCCCTGTCCACCCCTCCAGCGTGCTGATGTGCTGAGAAATAGCACCGGGTGTGACACCCAATTCTTCTGCAGCGCGGGCAAAACCGCCCATTCGACCGGCCGCCTCAAAGGCGCGTAATGCGTTCAACGGTGGGCCTTTCGGGCGGGGTGGGGAAACTGACATAATCTAGCCTTAGTTTTTCTAATGACAAAAATACATAATCTGGTTTGCGTCCGGCGCATAGTAATTTCAAAATGAGTCAGACCTTAGGAGACATCCCATGAAACTTGCCCCCCGAGATTGGGTTCCCACCGAATGTGAAGCCCGCGTTCAGGACATAGCGCAGCGCACCCGGCCAGCGCCGTCGCGTGACGTCGCCGCGCGGATCACGGCACTGGCTGCGGAAAACCGGAAAATCCACGAGGTTGATTGCTTTAACCTGAACCCGGCCACAAACGTGATGAACCCCAAGGCCGAGGCATTGTTGGCCTCGGGTATCGGGTCGCGTCCGTCGCTGGGATATCCTGGTGACAAATATGAAATGGGCCTTGAGGCGATAGAAGAGATCGAGGTGATTGCCGCCGAGCTTTGTGCCGAAGTGTTTGACGCGAAATTTGCCGAAATACGCGTTCCGTCGGGTGCGATTGCAAATTTGTGCGGGTTTATGGCCACCTGCAAACCGGGTGATACGATCATCGTTCCCCCCGCATCAATTGGCGGGCACGTCACCCATCACAGCGCAGGATGCGCCGGCCTATACGGGTTGCGCAGTGTGGAGGCCCCGATCAATGCCGATGGCTACACGCTGGACGTAGACGCCCTGCGCGATCTTGCACGGGCTGAACGCCCCAAACTGATCACAGTGGGCGGCAGCCTGAACCTGTTCGAACACCCTGTTGCCGAAGTGCGCGCCATCGCGGACGAAACCGGTGCCAAGGTTTTGTTCGATGCGGCCCATCAATGCGGGATCATCGCGGGCAAGGCATGGAAGAACCCGCTGCATGAGGGCGCGCATCTGATGACGATGAGCACCTACAAAAGCCTGGGCGGTCCGGCAGGCGGGCTGATCGTGAGCAATGACGCGGAACTGGCGCGCGCGCTGGATGCCATTGCGTTTCCGGGCATGACTGCGAATTTCGATGCTGCGAAGTCGGCTGCGCTGGCCGTGGGAATGCTGGATTGGCGCGATCGCGGGCCTGCCTATGCGGCTGAAATGATCGCTGTGTCCAGAGCGTTCGCCGGTGCGCTGGACCGTGCAGGATTGCCGGTGTTTGCCAAGGATCGCGGATTTACCCGTTCGCACCAGTTCGCCATTGCAGCGGCGGATTTTGGTGGCGGGCAGGCAGCATCGAAAACCTTGCGCAAGGCAGGGTTTCTGGCCTGCGGGATCGGGTTGCCGATTGCACCGGTTGCCGGCGACATGAACGGCCTGCGTATCGGCACACCGGAACTGGTGCGCTGGGGGGTAGGCGTGCAGCATGTTGATGAACTGGCTGATCTGATCGCGACAGCCCTGCGTTCAAACGCCCCGGAACACCTGGCCGCCCGCACATCGGCGTTTCGGCAAAGGTTTGACCGGTTGCACTTTGTCAACTGAACCAAAGGCACGGTTGCCAAAACCGGCTGTGCTTTCTAATCTGGGCTTCAGGTCACAGACAACAACGGGAGGGCACCAGCTGAACATGCGCATCATCCGCCGACTTCAGCATGGTCCCCGCCAAGCCCTGTAAATCCGTTTGCAGGGCTGGCCCGGGAACACATACCCCACTGGTCCGCCTAAAACCGCGCTTTGCGGCGTTCTTTTTATGACCAGAGATCAACATGACACTTATCAACACAAATGCTTTGGGCGTGACCCTTGGCTTTCCCTTGTTTGCAGACCTGAACCTGACCATCTCAAAAGGCGACCGGATCGGGCTGGTGGCTGCGAACGGTCAGGGGAAATCAACATTGCTGGCCGTGCTGGCCGGAACCCTTGAAAACACCAGCGGCGATATAACCCGTGCGCGCGGATTGCGCGTTGCCCATGTCGCACAATACGTGCCCGAAGATGCCCTGAAGCTGACCTTTCATGAACTGGTGCTGGCCGCCTTGCCGCCGGAACAGGCCGATTATGAAAGCTGGCGGGTCGATGTGGTGCTGGATGAACTGACAGTGCCCTATGAACTGCACCACACGCTGCTAAGTGAACTGAGTGGTGGATGGCAGCGAACCGCACTGCTTGCCGCAGCTTGGATCACCGCGCCGGATGTTCTGTTGCTGGACGAGCCGACAAACCATCTGGATTTGCACCGCATCGCCTTGTTGCAAGATTGGCTGCGGGCCCTGCCGCGCGAAATGCCCGTTGTCATCACATCGCATGATCGCGCTTTTCTGGATGCCACGACCAACCGCACATTGTTCCTGCGGGCGGAACGGTCGCGGGTTTTTCAACTGCCGTTCACGGCTGCGCGCACCGCACTGGAAGAGGCCGACGCGGCAGATGCGCGCCGTTTTGCCAACGATCTGAACAAGGCGCAGCAATTGCGCAAACAGGCGGCAAAGCTGAAAAATATCGGCATCAATTCCGGTTCCGACCTGTTGGTGACCAAAACCAAACAACTGACAGAGCGCGCGGAAAAGATGGAGGCGGCGGCCAAACCGGCCCATCAGGACCGCAGTGCGGGCGACATCAGGCTGGTGAACAGCGGCACACACGCCAAGGCGCTGTTCACTTTCGAAGATGTTGCGGTTGAAACACCGGACGGGCGGCTGCTCTACCGCACCGGACGAAAGTGGCTTAGTCAGGGTGATCGCGTTGTGGTGCTGGGAGCCAACGGGACGGGCAAGACACAGCTTGTCCGGTTGATCTGGCAGGCGCTGAAAGGTGACAGCGACGTGATTAAATGCGCGCCATCGGTTGTGTCCGCCTATTCCGACCAGCATCTGAGCCAGTTGGATGATGCCGACACGCCAATGACAGCCGTTGCCGGACAGTTTGATGTGGGCGACCAGCGGGCACGTGGTTTGCTGGCCGGTGCGGGCGTGTCCATTGCGATGCAGGACACCAGGATCGGGGCATTGTCGGGCGGGCAGAAGGCACGACTGGCCATGCTGGTGTTACGGTTGAAGAACCCGAATTTCTATTTGCTGGACGAACCAACGAACCATCTGGACATTGAAGGGCAGGAGACGCTGGAAGCCGAACTGATTGCACACGGAGCATCCTGCCTGCTGGTCAGCCATGACCGCAGTTTCCTGCGAAACGTGGGCAACAGGTTCTGGTGGATCAAGCGCAACACGCTGATCGAAGTCGATGACCCCGAAGCGTTTCTGTCCCGGGAGATGGGCGGGGAATAGCGCGGGTACTGCCGCGTTGATAAATAAAAAAACGCTGCCGGGGTCAAACCTCGGCAGCGTTTGTTTCTTTGGTTATCGCGAGCGACGCCGCGACAGTTCTATTCCGCTGTCAAAAGCGGCGGCTTGTTACCGGACAGGCGCGGATTTTCCGGGCCTTCGATGGTCAGATGCAATTTGCCGTCTTTCAGGCCAACCTTGACCAGACCGCCTTTGGCAAGTTTGCCAAACAGCAGTTCTTCGGCCAGCGGTTTCTTGATGTTTTCCTGAATGACACGGCCCAGAGGACGCGCCCCCATTTTGTCATCATAACCCTTGTCGGCCAACCATTCCGCAGCGGGTTTGGTCAGTTCGATATGAACATTGCGATCCATCAGTTGCGCTTCGAGTTGCAGTACGAATTTCTCGACCACTTGCAGGATTACATCCTTGGGCAGCGGCGCGAAACTGATCACAGCGTCCAGACGGTTACGGAATTCCGGCGTGAACGTGCGTTCGATCGCGGCAGTGTCTTCGC
Source organism: Sulfitobacter sp. JL08 (assembly GCF_003352045.1). Lineage (NCBI taxonomy): Bacteria > Pseudomonadati > Pseudomonadota > Alphaproteobacteria > Rhodobacterales > Roseobacteraceae > Sulfitobacter > Sulfitobacter sp. JL08. The sequence continues at coordinate 3,429,084 of NZ_CP025815.1, read as the reverse complement.
CGGTGCGACGGTCACGGCCAAATCCGATGGCCTCTTTCGCCTGTTCTGCCGCGCCCGCATTTGACGTCATGATCAGAACGACATTCCGGAAATCCACCGTGCGACCGTTGTGATCGGTCAGTTTGCCGTGATCCATCACCTGCAACAGGATGTTATAGACATCCGGGTGGGCCTTTTCCATTTCGTCCAGCAACAATACGCAGTGCGGGTGCTGATCGACACCGTCGGTCAACATACCGCCCTGATCAAACCCGACATAACCGGGGGGCGCACCGATCAGGCGCGAAACGGCGTGTTTTTCCATGTATTCGGACATGTCAAAGCGCAGCAGTTCAACGCCCAGCACATCGGCCAGTTGTTTCGCCACTTCGGTTTTGCCTACACCCGTCGGCCCTGCGAACAGGTAGTTGCCAATGGGTTTTTCCGGTTCGCGCAGGCCCGCGCGGGCCAGTTTGATCGCGGATGACAATGCCTCGATCGCCTTGTCCTGTCCGAAAACCACGCGCTTCAACGATCCTTCCAGATCTTTCAGCACGGCGGCATCGTCTTTCGACACGTTTTTCGGCGGGATCCGGGCAATCTTGGCGACAACGGCCTCGACCTCTTTTGTGCCAATCGTCTTGCGCCGCTTTGCCGCGACCACGAGGTGCTGCGCTGCGCCGGCTTCGTCGATCACGTCGATTGCGCTGTCGGGCAGTTTGCGGTCGTTGATATAGCGTGCCGCCAGTTCGACACTCGTCTTGATGGCGTCGGCGGTGTATTTGACACCGTGATGTTCTTCGAAATAGGGCTTCAATCCTTTCAGGATTTTCACAGCATCCTCGACCGTTGGTTCGGACACGTCGATCTTCTGGAACCGGCGGCTAAGTGCGCGATCCTTTTCGAAATGCTGGCGGAACTCCTTGTAGGTGGTGCTGCCCATTGTACGCAGCTTGCCGCCCTGCAAGGCCGGTTTCAGCAGGTTGGACGCATCCATCGCGCCACCTGATGTTGCGCCCGCGCCGATCACCGTGTGGATTTCATCAATGAAAAGCACCGCGTCCTTGTGTCCTTCCAGTTCGGACACAACCGCTTTCAGCCGTTCTTCGAAATCGCCGCGATACCGTGTTCCGGCCAGAAGCGCGCCCATATCAAGCGAATAGATCGTTGTATTTGCCAGAACCTCGGGCGTTTCGCCGGACACGATTTTACGCGCCAGACCTTCGGCAATCGCGGTTTTGCCCACGCCCGGATCACCCACCAGAAGCGGGTTGTTCTTGCGGCGGCGGCACAACACCTGAATGCAACGTTCGACTTCGGCATCGCGACCGATCAGCGGATCAATGTCGCCTTCGCGGGACTTGGCGTTCAGATCAACGCAGTATTTCGCCAGCGCGCTTTCTTTTTGCTCGCCTTCCGTCACGCCCTGAGGCTCTTCTTCGGTTTCCGGCGCGCCCGAAACGGGCCGCGCTTCGCCGAACGCGGGATCTTTGGCAACGCCATGGGCGATGAAGTTCACCGCATCATACCGCGTCATGTCCTGTTCCTGCAGGAAGTACGCGGCATTGCTTTCACGTTCCGCGAATATCGCGACCAGAACATTCGCACCCGTTACTTCGGTACGACCCGAGGACTGGACGTGGATCGCCGCGCGCTGGATCACGCGTTGGAACGCGGCAGTCGGCACAGCTTCGGACCCGTCGATCTGGGTCACAAGGTTTGACAGATCATCGTCGATGAATTCGTTGAGTGTGGTACGCAGTTCGTCGATGTCGACGCTGCACGCTTTCATCACCCGCGTGGCATCGGGTTCGTCCAGCAGCGCCAGAAGCAAGTGTTCCAGAGTTGCGAATTCGTGACGCCGCGCGTTGGCCAGCGCCAAAGCGGAATGGATTGCCTGTTCTAGTGTATTCGAGAATGAAGGCACTTTGTGCTCCTCTTGTATTCTGGGCCGGGTAGGACTGTTTTGCGGTATCGCCCCGAACCAACCATGACCTCATACTGTTAGAGTTTGGTTGATCCGTTCCCGGCTTCAAGTTTTTTCTTTGGTTTTGCGGTAACAAAACACGTGATTGCGTCTTTTCTGTGCGTCAAAGACGCATCAAAATCGGTCTTTTCGTGCCCGAATTTCGGTAAAAACTGCTGCTGGATCTGCCCCTTGCATACCCAGATGGGCCTGCACGGATGGAACAGCGGCCCGAAGGAACGGGTTTGTAGCCAGTTCCAACGCCAAAGCCGAAGGCACGGTGGGAGTTTGGGCGGCACGGGCCGCGGTGATTGCTTCACTGCGAGATATAAGCGCGGGATTGTCGGGTTCAATGGTCAAAGCGAACGCGGCGTTGGCGGCAGTGTATTCGTGGCCTGAATAAACTATGGTTTCCGCAGGAAGTGCCGCCAGCTTGGACAGGCTGGCCCACATCTGCGGTCCGGTGCCTTCAAACAGACGCCCGCACCCCAGTGCCATAAGGCTGTCCGCGGTGAACACCGCCGCGCTTTGAGGAAAGTGAAAGGCGATGTGCCCTACGGTGTGGCCGGATACATTAATCACGTATCCGGTATCTGCGCCGATACGCACCGTGTCGCCTTCCGCGACTTCGATATTCAGGTCAGGCAGGCGATGGGAATCTGCCGCGGCGCCTATCACTTTTGCATCGGGGTAAGCGGCAAGCACCGCGCCCAACCCCTGCACGTGATCGTCATGGTGGTGCGTGATCAGGACATGGGTCAGTTTCCAGTTGCGTTGCGTCAATGCGGCCAGGATGGGCGCGGCTTCGGGAATATCGACCAGTGCGGTTTCGCCTGAAACCGGATCGTGGGCCAGAAACGCGTAATTGTCCTGCAAGCAGGGGATCGTGATGATATCAAGAGGCATGGTGTTTCGCCTTTTCGTTGCTACATTGAGGTCAGAGTGACGGAACCAAACGAAAGCTGCAATGCATCTTGATGTGCAAGACCTGCGGAATTTCTACTATCGCAGCGCTTTGGGGCGCGCGGCCCAAAAGGCTGTGCGCGACCGGATGCTGGAGTTCTGGCCCGAGGCCAAAGGGCAGACAGTTGCAGGGTTCGGTTTCGCCGCACCGTTGCTGCGTCCGTATCTGGCGGATGCGCGTCGCGTCACGGCGCTGATGCCAGCACCGCAAGGCGTTATGGCGTGGCCCGCAGGGATGCCCAATGTTGCAGTGCTGACCGAGGAAACATTGTGGCCGATCGAAACCGGGCACATTGACAAGCTAGTATTGATGCACGGGCTGGAAACTTCGGAACACCCATCCGAACTTCTTGAGGAATGTTGGCGCGTGCTGGGGCCGGGGGGCAAGGCGTTGTTTATCGTTCCGAACCGCGCCGGTCTTTGGTCGCGCAGTGACAAGACGCCGTTCGGGTTCGGGCGGCCATATACGCTGAGCCAGCTGGAAACGCAGTTGAAGAAACATCATTTTCTTCCCGAAACACATGGTGCGGCCCTTTATCAGCCACCGTCAACACGGCGATTCTGGCGCAAGGCGGCTGATCTTTGTGAACGGGTCGGGCGCAAGGCACCTGTTGCCATTGCCGGTGGTGTCTTGATGGTCGAGGCGACAAAGAGGGTGCACCCGCCGACCGGTACGGTGATCCGGGATACCGCGCGAAACGCGCTGGGCGTTCTGGAAGGGATGAAGGAACGGGCCCCCAAACCGGTTTGAGACTGGTGCGAAACAGGGCAAAGAATCGTATCAGGCCAGCGGGCGCGCCTGCTGACAGGGGATGCCGCTGATACGCACCAAACCGTCGAATCCTTGCGGATCGCAACAAAAAAACTTGCAAAATCTGTTGCGCAAACCGTCGCAGGCGGGCTAAAGCCCTTTTTTTATAGGGCGCAGAGCATTTTGATGTTATCGCTATACCATGTTGCGGGGTGAGGTTGGCTCTGCTACATCCACGCTGATTTTGACGCTTTGGTGGGTATCAGGGCGCGCTAACCTCCTCGGGCCGCGCATACAGTCGCGCGGAAAGGGGCCAGATGTCGGAAGGGTCGACGTGTCTGAACCAGCTTCGATTTCATCAAGCATCGCTTCACGCTATGCTGCAGCCGTTTTTGAACTTGCTACTGAATCCAAATCTATCGCCAAGATCGAATCCGATCTGACTGGCCTGAGTGATGCTTTGGCGGGCAGCGACGATTTCAACGCGCTGATACATTCGCCGATTTACACCCGCGATGAACAGACCGGCGCCATAGCCGCGATTGCCAAGAAGATGTCCCTGACACCATTGATGGCAAACACGCTGGCCGTGATGGCGCAAAAACGCCGGCTTTTCGTGCTGCCACAACTGGTGCAATCCCTGCGCAACCTGATCGCCGAAAGCAAAGGTGAAGTAGGCGCAGATGTGACAAGTGCAAAGGCGCTGACAAAGGCGCAAACAGACAAGCTTGCCAAAACGCTGAAAGCGCAATTTGGCAAAACCGTAAATATCAATGCGACCGTCGATGAAAGTCTGATCGGCGGTCTTGTCGTCAAGGTTGGTTCGAAAATGATCGATACGTCGATCCGTTCCAAACTCAATTCCCTCCAGAACGCAATGAAAGAGGTCGGATAAATGGGTATCCAAGCAGCAGAAATTTCTGCGATCCTGAAAGACCAGATCAAGAACTTTGGTCAAGAAGCAGAAGTCGCCGAAGTCGGCCGTGTGTTGAGCGTTGGTGACGGGATTGCCCGTGTCTACGGTCTGGATAACGTGCAGGCCGGTGAAATGGTCGAATTTCCCGGTGGCATTCAGGGCATGGCCCTGAACCTTGAAGCTGACAATGTCGGCGTTGTGATCTTCGGGTCCGATCGTGACATCAAGGAAGGCGACACCGTCAAGCGCACGAATTCCATCGTGGACGTTCCAATCGGTGACGAACTGCTGGGCCGCGTTGTGGATGGTCTGGGTAATCCGATCGACGGCAAGGGCCCGATCAAGGCGAAAAAACGTGGCGTTGCCGACGTGAAGGCGCCGGGTATCATCCCGCGCAAGTCGGTTCACGAACCGATGGCAACCGGATTGAAATCGGTTGACGCGATGATCCCGATTGGCCGTGGCCAGCGCGAACTTATCATTGGTGACCGTCAGACAGGTAAAACAGCCGTGGCGCTGGATACGATCCTGAACCAGAAGTCGATCAACGACGCTGCCGGAAAAGACGAAAGCAAGAAGCTTTACTGCGTTTATGTTGCGATCGGCCAAAAGCGGTCGACCGTGGCGCAGCTGGTCAAGAAGCTGGAAGAAACCGGCGCGATCAAATACTCGATCGTTGTGGCCGCAACCGCGTCCGAACCGGCACCGATGCAGTTTCTGGCACCCTATTCGGCAACAGCGATGGCCGAACATTTCCGCGACAATGGCCGTCATGCGCTGATCGTGTACGATGACCTGTCCAAACAGGCCGTGTCCTATCGCCAGATGTCCCTGCTGCTGCGCCGCCCGCCCGGCCGCGAAGCCTATCCGGGTGACGTTTTCTATCTTCACTCGCGTTTGCTGGAACGCTCGGCGAAACTGGGTGATGACGCGGGCAACGGATCGCTGACGGCGCTGCCGATCATTGAAACGCAAGGGGGTGACGTGTCGGCCTTTATTCCGACCAACGTGATTTCGATCACAGATGGTCAGATTTTCCTTGAAACCGAACTGTTCTATCAGGGCATCCGCCCGGCTGTGAACACTGGTCTGTCGGTTTCGCGTGTGGGATCTTCGGCACAAACCAACGCAATGAAATCTGTTGCGGGCCCGGTCAAGCTGGAACTGGCGCAATATCGTGAAATGGCGGCGTTCGCGCAGTTCGGTTCCGATCTTGATGCTGCGACACAGCAGTTGCTGAACCGTGGCGCGCGTCTGACAGAGCTGATGAAGCAGCCGCAGTATTCGCCGCTGACCAACGCAGAAATCGTCTGTGTGATCTTTGCCGGAACCAAAGGCTATCTTGATAAAATCTCGGTCAAGAATGTTGGTCGCTTCGAAGCGGGCCTGCTGGGGCACTTGCGTGGTAAGCACAAGGACCTTCTGGACATGATCACCAACGAAGACCCCAAAATCAAAGGGGACGTCGAGGACAAGATCAAGGCTGCGCTGGACGAATTCGCCGCTGACTTCGCTTAAGGGAGGGATGCAGGCCAATGCCAAGTCTTAAGGACCTTAAAAACAGGATCGAGTCGGTCAAATCGACCCGCAAGATCACCAAGGCGATGCAGATGGTTGCCGCGGCCAAGTTGCGCCGCGCGCAAGAGGCTGCGGAGCAGTCGCGCCCATACACGGAACGCTTTAATGCCGTGATGGGTGGCCTTGCGGCGTCTGTCGGGAAATCGGATAACGCGCCGCTGTTGTTGCGTGGAACGGGATCCGACCAGACGCACCTTCTGGTTGTGATGACGTCAGAGCGTGGGCTGTGCGGCGGGTTCAACACCAACATCGCCAAAATGGCTCGGGTGCGTGCGGGTGAATTGCTGCAACAAGGCAAGACCGTCAAGATCCTGACAGTCGGCAAAAAAGGCCGCGACCAGTTGAAACGCGAATATGGTTCACATTTTGTGGGCCATGTCGATCTGAGCGAAGTCAAACGTGTCGGCTATGTCGATGCGCAAAATATCGCCAAGGACGTACTGGCCCGTTTTGACGCCGGCGAGTTTGATGTGGCGACGATCTTTTTCTCAGAGTTCCAAAACGTTGTGACGCAGATTCCGACGCAAAAGCAGGTTATTCCCGCTGCGTTCGAAACGGATGCTGATGATGTTGCAACTGGGTACGAGTATGAACCCAGCGAAGAGGAAATTCTGGCCGATCTGCTGCCGCGCGGTGTTGCGACACAGATTTTTGCAGCCTTGCTTGAAAACGGGGCGTCCGAACAGGGCGCGCGGATGTCTGCTATGGACAACGCCACGCGCAACGCGGGCGAGATGATTGACAAGCTGACGATCCAATATAACCGGTCGCGTCAGGCTGTGATCACGAATGAACTGATTGAAATTATTTCGGGCGCGGAAGCGCTCTAACGAGAACCGGAGACAAACGACATGGCAAATGCAGTCGGAAAAATCACCCAAGTTATCGGCGCCGTCGTCGACGTGCAGTTTGGCGATCATCTGCCAGAGATTCTGAACGCCCTGACCACCGACAACAACGGCAAGACGCTTGTGCTGGAAGTGGCGCAACACCTTGGTGAAAACACAGTGCGCACGATCGCGATGGACGCCACAGAAGGCTTGGTGCGCGGTCAGAAAGTAACCGACACGGACGGTCCGATTTCGGTGCCGGTCGGAAACGCGACCCTGGGCCGCATCCTGAACGTTGTTGGCGAACCCGTGGATGAACAAGGTCCGGTCAAGTCGAAAGAAACACGTTCGATTCACCAGGACGCCCCCGCATTTTCTGAACAGGCGACTGAATCGCTGGTTCTGGCCACTGGGATCAAGGTGATTGACCTGCTGGCCCCCTACGCAAAGGGCGGAAAAATCGGCCTGTTTGGTGGTGCCGGTGTGGGCAAAACGGTTCTGATCATGGAACTGATCAACAACATCGCCAAAGTGCACTCGGGCTTTTCCGTGTTCGCGGGTGTTGGTGAACGGACCCGTGAAGGCAACGACCTTTATCACGAGATGATCGAATCCGGCGTTATCGTTCCGGACAATCTTGAAGAGTCCAAAGTGGCGCTGGTCTACGGCCAGATGAACGAGCCTCCCGGAGCGCGGATGCGTGTGGCCCTGACGGGTCTGACGCTGGCGGAACAGTTCCGCGACCAGTCGGGAACCGACGTTCTGTTCTTCGTGGACAACATCTTCCGCTTTACGCAGGCGGGTTCCGAGGTTTCGGCCCTGCTTGGCCGTATTCCTTCTGCGGTTGGATACCAGCCAACGCTGGCCACCGACATGGGTGCGATGCAGGAACGTATTACATCGACCAAGGCCGGTTCGATCACATCCGTGCAAGCCGTTTACGTGCCTGCGGATGACCTTACCGACCCGGCGCCGGCAACTTCGTTTGCGCACCTTGATGCGACAACGGTTCTGTCGCGTGCGATTTCCGAACTTGGTATCTACCCCGCGGTTGACCCGCTGGATTCCACGTCGCGTCTGATGGACCCTGCTGTTGTTGGTGAAGAACATTACGGCGTTGCCCGTGACGTTCAGGGTATCCTGCAGCGCTACAAATCCCTGCAGGATATCATTGCGATCCTGGGCATGGACGAACTGAGCGAAGAAGACAAACTGACCGTTGCACGCGCGCGGAAAATTCAGCGTTTCCTGAGCCAGCCGTTCGACGTGGCCAAGGTGTTTACCGGTGCAGACGGCAAACAGGTGCCGCTGGAAGAAACCATTCAGTCGTTTAAAGCGGTTGTGGCCGGCGAATATGATCACCTGCCCGAAGGTGCCTTCTATATGGTTGGCGGCATCGAGGAAGTGATTGCAAAAGCCGAAAAAATGGCGGCTGACGCCGCTTAAGGAGAGCTGAACCGATGGCAGACACAATGCAATTCGATCTGGTGTCACCAGAGCGCCGCCTTGCGTCGCTTCAGGTTGCATCGGTGCAAATTCCCGGCGCGGACGGGGACATGACGGCGATGCCGGATCATGCGCCCGTCATCACCACGTTGCGTCCCGGTGTTCTGAGCGTGAACGGCCCGTCGGGCACGACCGAATATCTTGTGACCGGCGGCTTTGCGGAAATCTCTTCCGAAGGCGCTTCGGTGCTTGCTGAAAAGGCGATGGAGGTCTCCGAAGTCAAGGCGGCGGATATCGATGCGCTGGTCGCGGAAGCCACTGAAAGTGCGGCCGGATTGTCTGGTGAAGCCAAGGATGCGGCGGATAAGTTGCTGGCGGATCTGGCAGCTTTGCGGACAGCGGTGGGCGTTTAAGCGCTGACCGGGTATGCAGCCCTGTAACAGTTTCAAGGCCCTGCCGGTTGCGGCGGGGCCTTTTGTTATTGCGGATGCGAGTTGTATCGAATTGTTGAAAATGCGATTTTTGTGCAAAGATAATCAGGAACATTGACATGAAGACCCTTCTGAAAAAAGCTGTGCCACCTTCTCTCAAGCGGTATGCCGCGGAAAGAAAGCGATCACACGCGCGGGCAGCGTTGAAACGGATTTCAGCACGGGGTGTGACAGTGAAAACCGTGATTGATGTGGGTGCATCCGATGGGCGGTGGTCCCTGGCCGCCATGGATTATTTTCCCGACGCAAACTATCTTCTGGTCGAAGCAAATCCGGTGCATCAGCCAGCGCTGGAAACCTTTTGTCGCGTACATGCGCAGGCTAATACGAACTTGCCGCCGCGAGTGATAAGACGGGGACGCTCCGTTTCGACGGGAGCGTTCCGTTTGGAGGGTCGGCTGATCCGGAAAATCCGGAAACGGCCATTGAAGTAAAGGCCGTGCGTCTGGATGATTTCGCAGCTCCGAACGGGCCATATGAAGCCCCGTTCTTCCTGAAGCTGGACACCCACGGGCACGAAGTCCCTATTCTAGAAGGCGCTGAAAACGTGCTGGCCAAGGCTTCACTGGTCGTGATCGAAGTGTATTGTTATCAGCTTACCCCCACATCACTGCTGTTTGACGAAATGGTGGCCTATATGCGGGCCAAGGGCTTTGGGGTGGTCGATATGTCCGATCCTTTGTGGCGCCCGCAAGACAAATGTTTCTGGCAGATTGACCTGTATTTCGAACCGCTGACGATGCCGTATTTGCAGAAAAACACATACGTATAAGGCTGTTTCACGCTGGTACGCTATTTTTCAGGCGTGATAGTTCCGCGAAACATACCTTTTTAAAGGCCCAATTTTGTCCAAATCCGCGGATAATCTGGCGGTCGGGCAATGATTGACTGGTTTTATGAAACGATTGCGCAACCACCTGGTTGGTATCGATCAGGGTGAAACGGCTATGTTCTCGGAGTTTGAGAACGGAGGCACCATGTGGACCGGAACCGGCCCGCGTGAGCGCCGCAAAACCGTTGCGTTTTCGGAAAGTTTCCGTGTCCCCCCCGCGGTTCATGTTTCGATTTCGCTGTGGGATGTGGACGCGGAACAGAATATCCGTGCTGACTTATCCGCCGACAACATCACCGAAATCGGGTTCGATCTGGTGTTTCGTACATGGGCCGACACCCGTGTCGCGCGCATCCGGGCCGCCTGGATGGCGATGGGCGAGTTGGCGCATGCGGATGATTGGGAACTGTACTAGGGCAAGGCGTGCAATTCCCACTCAGCTGACCAGTGCTTGTCTTCCAAGAACCCCTCCACTAAGTTTTGATCATGTGTTTTCGGCGAGGGGCTGAACATTTTGGATTTTTACAAGAATTTTGCATTCTTCGGCGATTTTCTGCGTCCTGTTCAAACTGATAAGCCATTGATCCGGGTGGGCGATTTCAAGGATGGTGGATATCTCGTACCAAACGATTTCTCAGGTATTTCGGCGTGTTACTCCCCCGGTGTTTCCGCGCAATCTTCTTTTGAATTCGATATCGCCAAACACGGAATCCCATCATTCATGGCAGATGCTTCGGTTGATGCGCCGCCGATTGATGTACCGGGCGGGCAGTTTGTAAAAAAGTTTCTGGGACCCGAGGATGACGGTGAATTCATGTCGCTTGCGAGTTGGGTGAACCAGACCGATCCGGACTCCGACTCTGATCTACTGCTGCAAATGGATATAGAAGGCGCGGAATACAAAACACTGGCGGCAACGCCAGCGGAAGTCTTGCAAAGGTTCAGGATCATCGTGATCGAGTTGCATCATATCCCTTCAAGCCTGACAAAGCCTGCCTTTTTCAACCGGGCAAAGGCGATGATTGATGCGCTTTCCCCCGATTTCCAGTCGGTTCATCTGCATCCCAACAATGTGTCAGGTGTTGTGGAAATTGAAGCGGTTCAAATTCCCCGAGTCGTGGAAGCCACATTTCTGCGCCGTGACCGCGTTGTCAACGCACGGCCCGTATCAGGGTTGCCTAATGCGCTGGATTGTCGGCACAACCCGCATCGTCCTGCGTTAACACTACCCCAAGAATGGATATCTCAACCGACCGGTTGATAAACCGGGCCTTCGTCTAGCCGAGCGCGTACATTCCGTCATAAATCGGCTCAAGCGTTTCGGCATCAAACAAGGATGAGACAGACGTTCCGTTCCAGATGTTCAGGATCGCCTGCGCGAACAGGGGGGCGGTGGGCACGATACGGATGTTTGCGGCGCTTTTTACCGCTGCCGTGGGCTGAATAGAGTCGGTGATAACCAGAGATTTCATTACCGAATTTGTCACACGTTCCACAGCGGGTCCGGACATGACACCGTGCGTGATATAGGAATGCACTTCCTTCGCGCCGTTTTCCAACAGCACTTCGGCCGCCTTGCACAGCGTTCCGGCCGTGTCGCACATGTCATCTACGATCAGGCATACCTTGTCTTTCACGTTGCCGATTACCGTCATTTCAGCGATTTCGCCGGGTTTTTCGCGGCGTTTGTCAACGATCGCCAGCGGCGAATTGATCCGCTTGGCCAGTTCCCGCGCGCGGGCCACGCCGCCCACATCCGGGGACACAACGGCCAGATCGTCCATCCGGCCTTTGAACTGCGTCTGGATATCCAGCGCAAAAATGGGGGACGCATAAAGGTTATCGACCGGAATATCGAAAAACCCCTGAATCTGTGCCGCGTGCAGATCCATCGTCAGTACCCGTTCAATTCCCGCCTCGACCAGCATGTTCGCAACCAGTTTCGCAGAAATCGGCGTGCGTGCCTTGGTGCGTCTGTCCTGGCGGGCATATCCGAAATAGGGCAGAACAGCAGTAATGCGCGCTGCCGAAGACCGGCGCAGCGCATCTGACATGATCAGCAGTTCCATCAGATTGTCATTGGCTGGGTTCGAGGTCGGCTGAATGATGAACATATCCTCGCCGCGCACGTTTTCGTACACTTCGACAAATATTTCGCCGTCATTGAACCGTTCAACGCGGGCATCGACCAGCCCGACATTGGACCCGCGATACATGCTCATGCGGCGGGCGATGGCTTTGGCCAGAGGCAGGTTTGCATTCCCCGCGATCATCTTGGGTTCGACTATGGCTGGCATTTGATGGATTCCCCGTGGCAGCGGTGGTTATGTGACAGAATCGTGATGTTGACACCGCTTAGCACGGCCTTACGGTCCGTCCAAGATTTAGGGGAGCAAGAGAGACAAGATGGCCCATATAGATTACTTTTTCGCAACGATTTCGCCCTTCACCTATCTGTCCGGTACAAGACCGGCCGAAATCGCTGAAAAACACGGCGCAACCATCACGTACAAGCCGCTGGATATCATGAGGCTGTTTGCGCGCACCGGTGGCATCCCGCCCAAGGACCGGCATATCTCGCGTCAGGAATACAGGTTGCAGGAAATCCCGCGCCGCGCTGCGCGTGCGGGCAAACCGATCAATCCCAAGCCAGCGTTCTGGCCGACCAATCCGGCACCTTCGTCTTATGCGATCATTGCAGCGCAATCGGCAGGCGGTGGTGATCTTTCAAAACTGGTTGCGTCGCTGACAGCCGCCTGTTGGGCCGAAGAAAAAGACGTGGCACAGGATGATGTGATCAAGGCCTGTTTGTCAGAGGCGGGGTTTGATCCGTCGCTTGCTGACAGCGGGTTGCTGGCAGGGGCGGAAACTTATGCCGCCAATCTGGAAGAGGCGGTGAACCGCGGGGCGTTCGGCGCGCCGTTTTTCATCACCGATGATGATCAGCGGTTCTGGGGCGAAGACCGTCTGGATGATCTGGAAGCGCATCTGGCTGCACGCGGCTGATGCCAACGGGTGAATTGGGCGGGCATCCCGCCTATTGGCATATGTACCCTGACGGGCCACGCGATGTTCTGGCGATACATTGCTCGCTGGCGCATTCGGGGGCGTGGACTGGACTGGCGCAGCAGTTGCAGGACATCGCATCAATCACCGCCTACGATCTGCCGATGCACGGACGATCGGGCGACTGGGATGGTCATTCAGACCTGCATGATGTTGCGACCGAAATGGGCGCGGCAATGCTGACGCACGGGATGGACCTTGTCGGCCATTCCTTCGGCGCGACGGTCGCCCTGCGGCTGGCAACGCTTTTCCCTGATCGGGTGCGCAGTCTGACATTGGTTGAACCGGTGTTTTTTGCGGCGGCCAAGGCGATCGCCCCGGACGCTTATGACGCCTATATCGCAGAAGAGCGGGCCATGTTTGGCAATCTGGACGCCAACAAAGAAAGTGTGACGCGCAATTTTGTGCGGGCGTGGGGGGATGGGCGGCGCTGGTTTGATCTGCCGGCCCAGACACGGTCTTACCTGTGTGATCGGATCATCTTTATCCCGGCGACAAACAACAGCCTGAACCTCGATGTTCACGGTCTGCTTGCCCCCGGTGTGATCGAACGGGCGGCGATGCCCGCGCTGCTGGTTCAAGGGGCTGCTGCCCATCCGATCATGGATGTGATTTGTCAGGCTCTGGCGCAGCGATTGCCGGATGCAACGCGCGTCACAATTCCGGGGGCAGGGCATATGGCCCCGATCACCCATGCAGGTCTGGTCGCAGATTCAATCCGTGACCTGTTCTCGCACGCGCCCTAACCCTTCAATATGTCCACGAACCGGTCGATCTGGTCATGTGTGATCGACCAGTCGCAGACCAGTCGCGCGGTCAGCAACTCTTCGGGATCATTTCCGTCAAGCTGGCCTTCCCAGACATAATAGATGGCCCCGGCATCGTGCAGACGCTGGTGCGCTGCACGTGGAAAATCGGCAAAAATCATATTGGCCTGCGGTTCATACAGCAGTTGCGCACCCGCATTGGCTAACCCGTTGGCCAAACGCGCGCAATTGGCATTGGCCGCGCGCGCACTGTCCAGCCACAGATCATCGCGCAAATAGGCTGCCATCTGCGCCGACAGGTAGCGATGTTTGGAAAACAGATGCGCGCCGCGCTTGCGCCGCAATTCGAATTCCCACGCCTTGGAAGGATCGAACAGGATCACCGCCTCGACCCCCATAAGGCCGTTCTTGGTGCCGCCAAAGCTGACCACGTCCACACCGGCCTTCCACGTCATGTCGGCGGCGCTGCACCCCAGCGCAACCTGTGCGTTGGCGAAACGCGCGCCGTCCAGATGTACCGGCACATCAAACGATTTTGCCACATCGCACAGCGCTCTGATCTCATCCAGAGTGTATACCGATCCACGTTCGGTCACTTGTGTGATCGAAACCGGCCCGCGTTGTGCGCCGTGCACGCCACGTGTTTCTTCGCGCCCGATGGCCGCGTTCAGGGCCTGTGCGCTCATCTTGTCGCGATCGCCGACAAGGGTCAGCTTGGCCCCGCCGGAATAGAACTCCGGCGCGTTGCACTCGTCTTCCTGAATATGGGCCACGGGCGAACAGAACACGGTTTGCCAGGGTTGGCCAATCGTGGCCAGCGCGATGGAATTGGCGGCCGTTCCGGTGGCCACCAGATAGATCGCGGCCTCTGGCGCTTCGAAGATTTCGCGCAGGCGGGTGCGCACGTCCTGCATGATGGGATCGGCACCATACGGCTTTGCAAAGCCTTCATTGGCTGTGGCCAGTGCGTCCATAACCTGTGGATGCACGCGCCCCGCGTTGTCAGATGCAAAAAACATCAGGTCGGCTCCTCGATAATATAGTCTTCCCACTCGTCTTCGGGGGTTTCAAACTCGCTGACCGTGATGTCCTGCGCGGATACGCCGGCATCATGAACGGTTTGGGGGTCACCCGAAATCAGGGGATGCCAGTCAAACAACGGTTTACCCTCCCACAATAGTCTGTAGGCGCAGGTTTGTGGCATCCAGTAGGCGTGCGTATCCAGATTGTCCGGTTTCAGAACAATGCATTCCGGCACGAACTGGTGGCGGATATCATATTGCGCGCATCGGCATGTCTCGTCATCAAACAAACGGCAGGCGACGCGCGTCAGAGCAACCTCGCCTGTGTCTTCGTCTTCAAGTTTGTTGAGACAGCATTTGCCGCAACCGTCACACAGCGCCTCCCATTCGGGCTGTGTCATCCGGTTCAGGGGTTTGAACTCCCAGAACCGCCTGGCCAGCCCGTCGCGTTCGATCGGGTCTTTCATAAGGCGTCCAGAATGCTACGCGCCCGGGCACAGTCCGCTTTCATCTGGTCTGTCAGCGCGTCAAGTGAATCGAATTTCTGTTCGCCACGCAGGTATTCGACCAGAGCGACTGAAAGATGTGCACCATATAAATCACCGGAGAAATCGAACAGAAACGTTTCCAGATTGGCGCGGTTTTCCCCGAACATCGGGCGCACGCCAAGGGACGCCGCGCCTTTATATTCGCCCTTGTGAGGGCCATCCAGAACATCCACCAGAACCGCATAAACGCCATATGCAGGCGGGTGCAGCCCGTCGATCGACATATTGGCCGTGGGATATCCCAGATCACGCCCACGCTGTTCCCCGCTGATGACGGGGCCTTCGATGCGATGCCAGTGCCCCAGCATGGCTGCCGCGTCGCGTGGCCGTGCATCGCTTAGCGCCTGACGGATCGCCGTGGATGACACGCGCGCAACGCCCTGCTGGATCAGCGGCGAAATCGTCACGCCAAATCCCATGTCCTGCCCGAACCGCACCAGATCCTGCGCATTGCCGGCCCTGCCTTTGCCAAAACAGAAATCCGGTCCGACGATGATATGGCACAGGCCCAGACCGTCACAGATCACGTTGCGGGCAAATTCTTCGGGGCTCAGCCCGGCAAGTCCGGCGTTAAAGTTCAATTCATACAGCAGATCGACGCCCAGTTTTTCCAACCGGCTTGCGCGCGCCTCGCTGCCCATCAATCGAAACGGCTTAGCGTCCGGGGCAAAGAAAGCACGCGGATGCGGTTCAAACGTCACAATACCCAGTGGCGCATCAGGCACAGTTTTTCTGGCAAGATCGATAACCGCCTGATGGCCCAGATGGACACCGTCAAAATTGCCGATAGCGGCACAGGCGCCGCGATCCTGCGGCTCGACAAATTGATAATCCCGGACAATTCTCATGGCGCTTGGGTAGCCGCCTGTTTGCACGGACGCAAG
Organism: Sulfitobacter sp. JL08; assembly: GCF_003352045.1. Taxonomy (NCBI): domain Bacteria; kingdom Pseudomonadati; phylum Pseudomonadota; class Alphaproteobacteria; order Rhodobacterales; family Roseobacteraceae; genus Sulfitobacter; species Sulfitobacter sp. JL08. The sequence continues at coordinate 3,413,045 of NZ_CP025815.1, read as the reverse complement.
ACGCAGTTGCACCCGGGTGCGTCATCGCACGGCGCCATTTTCATCTTTTCATAAATACTTGTTCCTTACGCAGCCCGGATCGGGACGCGCGGTGTGGAACGCCGGGGCCGGATCAGTCGAACTTGCGCGACGGTGCCAGAACGGTGGCCTCGCCGATCAGAACCTTTTTGCCGTCAACCAGACAGCGGCAATCCAGTTTGACGCGGCGCTTTGAAAAGTCGATATCGATCACTTCCACCTCGGCTTGAACCCTGTCGCCGGGGCGGACAGGTGCCAGAAATTTCAGGGTCTGGCCCATGTAAACCGTGCCGTGACCCGGCAATTGTTCTCCGATCACCGCAGAAATCAGGCCAGCCGTCAGCATGCCATGCGCAATCCGTCCCTCAAATATCGTATCCTGAGCGTATTCATCATCCAGATGAACCGGATTACGGTCTGTCGATACTTGTGCGAACAGTTCAATGTCATGGTCGGTCACGACCTTCTGCAACGAGCGGATCATGCCCATTTCAATGTCTTCGATACAGATCGTGCCGCGGGGCATGTTGTCCAACATATCGCCCTCCTGAATTCCGAAAGTAATATTAGGGCCTGTTTTGGGGCCGATTGCGTAACTTTATTACTTTGCAGATGCAGAAAGGCAAGCTTTTTTTGACTACCGCAGTTTTCCGATTGCATAGGTCGGATTGGACATTTCCTTTTCAAGATAAGCGGTTAGCGCATCCGGGTCCGGCTGGTGCGACGTTTTGGTTTCTATGGCCGCCAGCCCGCCAGTGATGAAAAGAGAATCGATATCTTCACCCATTGCGCCACGAATATCGGTCAGAATGCCGTCTCCGATGCCCAGAATCGCGTTGTCGCGGGGCAAATTCCCGATTTCGGCCAGTCTGCGGCGGGCCAGATCGTAGATTGGTGGGTGGGGTTTGCCGAAATACAGGCTTTCGCCGCCCATTTCGGTGTAAAGCTGCGCCAATGCTCCGGCGCACCATTCGCGCACTTCACCCCGATCCACGACGATATCAGGGTTTGCGCACAAAAGTTTCAGACCTTTTTGCTTTGCGTACAGAAAGTCGGGGCGGTTCACATCCGGGTCGGCCATCGGGTCGAACGGTCCGCAACATACAATCCCGTCGGCCTGATCCAGCGGGACGCGTTTTATGTCGACAGGATTGTCCAATAGATGGATCGGTTCGAAAAATGCAGCATCTCTGTCCCATTCACCCATGAAATAGACATTTTTGCCAACCGCACCCTGAAACATCGCCGATCGCGCGGAATCCCCGGATGTTGCAATGGTGTCCCAGGCATCATCGGGCACGCCGAAGGATTTCATCTGGCTTGCGACACCAGCGCGGGGTTTGGGCGAATTTGTGACCAGAACAACAGCGCCCCCTTTGGCGCGATACGCCTGCAATGCCGCAACAGCCTCGGGCAACGCTTTCACGCCATCATGAACGCACCCCCACAGATCCACAAACAGGGCCTCATAAGTGTCAGAGATGTCGGACAGGGCAGAGATAATCTGGGTCATTCAAACCTCGGGATTTGGACAAAGGGGAAGGCGCCTGTTCTGCATAAAAGAACCATCAGGCCGGGGCCACCAGAAATATCCCGCCCGGACCACATGGGGCGCATTTGGAACACTGGCGATGTTTTGCGCAGGGAGCGGTCATACGGACTCTTCAAAAATGGGGCGTGTCGTGGCAGACTGTTGTCAATAAGCCAAAAAGGCAGCAGGCATTGGAACAGACGTATCCGAAAGGCTGGTTTGATGTCGCGCCAGAGGCATATGCCGATCTGGGTGCGATGCTGTATTTGTCGGGTCTGACAAAAACCCATAACAAACGGTCTTTGACACAGGCGATTTACGCTTTTGAAACGCCGCTGCGCCTGCGCCAGTATCATATCTTTCGACAAAACGGGTTTCCGCGCGGGTTCGTAACGTTTGCAGGCCTGTCGGATGATGCGGAGCGGAAGTATGCGATCGAAGGCAAGCCTTTGACCGACAAGGATTTCGCCAGCGGTTCGTCCTTCTGGATCGTGGATATGGTCGCGCCTTTTGGTCAGATCCGTCAAATTGTTGACATACTGAAGCGTGAAATTCCCCACGAAAGAGTCCGTACCAATCGAATGGACAGTGACCTGACGCGCGAACGGATCGTCGAGTGGACCAGAACAGAAGACGGAACGGTACACATGCATCTTTACAAGAAAGCGGCGTTCAAACGTTTGCTGGATCGCGGGGCGTGATCTGATGGTATCGGTAGCCCCGCCTGGCGCGATTGATATCGATATCACCGGTGACAGCACCGGGTTTGTCACGGGTGAGCCACCCAATGACGCGACCGGCGATCTTGACGCCACTGTCACGTTCAATAATCCCGGTTGGAGCCTGTGGTTCACCACATGGGATATTTCCGATGACCCCGGGATCGGGACGGCCACGATCGATGGCACGACCGGCGAATGGACTTATGTCGTTGATCCGGTCGAGTTTGACGCATTGGACAACGGAGAGATCGTTTCAGACACGTTTGAAGTCACGTTCACGGCCTTTGCATTCCCGCCGGGGGGCGGGATCAACAACCAGACGGAAACGTTGCTGGTCACAGTGACGATCGAGGGCGTATGCTTTTGTGCGGGAACGCTTATCGACACACCGTCCGGGGCCGTTGCGGTTCAGGATTTGAATGTCGGGGATCTGGTGGCCACGGTTGACCACGGCCCACAACATGTCCGGTGGATCGAAAGCAGTGCTGTATCGGTTCAGGACCTGAATGAAAAAACGGCGCTGCGCCCGGTCCGGATTGCAGCGGGCGCGTTAGGGGCCGGGGTGCCGCAACGTGATCTTTTTGTGTCCCAGCAGCACCGCATTCTAATGGCGGGGCCGGCAGTAGAGTTGTTGTTTGGCGAAGCCGAAGTGCTGGTGCCGGCGAAAAGCCTGATCAACTGGCCTGAGATCGAGATTGTCACGCCCGTTACACCTGTTGAATACTTTCACATCTTGCTGGACCGTCACGAGGTGTTGTTGGCCGAAGGGGCCAAAGCCGAGAGCCTGTATTTGGGCGAAGAGGCGCTGAGTGCGATGGGGTCCGAAGGATTGCAGGAACTGGCGGCAATCTTTGCCGATACCCCCGGTGCGATGCCCACCGGATTTGGCGCAGCGGCGCGGAAAATGCTTAAGGAATTTGAGGCCGCAATGCTTCAGCCGGTTTAAGACCTGTTGGTTGCCGCAGCAAAAAGGGCGCGCCGATCAAATCATGCACGCCCCGTTTGTCTGCATTGAAAGGTTAAACCTTCAGGTTCGGGATAATCTGTTTCTTGCGGCTCATGATCCCCGGAAGAACTACGCTGTCGCCGGTTGCATCCGCGTTAAAGCTTTTCTTGGCGACATTGCGCACCAGATCATTGGGTACCAAAAGCGTTGCTTCTTCGTTCAGGATATCGACAACAAACAGCAACACCTGATCGGCGCCGTCTTCCTGTGCGACACCTGTCATCGCGGCCATCAGCGCATTCTTGCGGTCAAGAACCATTTGGGGCGAAGTGGTTTCCAGAACCGATACGCGGAACTGTTTTCCGCCAACTTCGTATTCCTTGGAATCCATGCGCAGCAATTCCGCTTCGGAAAAGGAAGAAACGTCCGATTTCGCCGCGAACATTTCGGCCGCGTATTCGGGGATCGACAGGCCAAGATCAGCGGCAAGCGACTCAGCCAGCGCCTTGTCAGTCGGCGTTGTTGTCGGGCTGCGGAATTCAAGAGTGTCTGACAGGATACAGGTCAGCATGGCGCCTTTGGCCCAGTCGGGCATCTTGGCGGCGTCATCCCCCATCAGATCGTGCATCAGCGTGGCGGTGCAGGCCAGCGGACGGATGGTGATATCAATCGGGCCTTTGGTTTCCAGCCCGCCGACCAGTTTGTGATGGTCGATGATTGCCAGAATGTCGGCATCGTTGATGTTGTCGGGCAATTCGGCGGGGTTGTTGGTGTCTACGATCACCACCGGTGTGTCGGCTTTCAGATCCGACATGATCGCCGGTTTTGGAAGATCCCAGCGTTTCAGCATGAACGCGGCCTCTGTATTGGGTTCGCCCAACAGGACAGCTTCGGCCTTTTCGCCCTTGATTTCGTTCAGATACCAGGCCCAGATAATCGGGCTGCCGGTGCTGTCTGTGTCTGGGGATTTGTGTCCGAATACTTGGATGGTCATAACGTGTGTTCCTGAAATAAGGGTCGGATTTGGCCGCCTTATACGGGGGCGAAATCAGGTTGTCACGGTGTGGATGGGGACAAATGGACGCTGCCCGCAACATCGCCTAGTCTGCCGTGTATGAACCGCGAAAGTGATCTCTATCCGCCGATTAAGGCTCTGCTAGAACGGCAGGGTTATACCGTCAAGGGCGAAGTCGGGGCGGCGGATCTGGTGGCGCGGCGCGGCGATGACCCGCCTGTCATCGTCGAATTGAAATTGCGGTTCAGTCTGAGCCTGTTTCATCAGGCCATTGCCCGCCTGGCCATCACGGATCAGGTGTATCTGGGGGTGCCCAAACCCAGTGGCAAAACCGCCAAGCGTGCCACCAAGGACAATCTGGCGCTTTGCCGCCGATTGGGGCTTGGCCTGATTGTCGTGCGCGATGGCAAGCGGGCCGAAGTGTTATGCGACCCAGGGCCTTACGCACCGCGCAAGTCAAGGAAACGCACGAACCGCCTGTTGAAAGAGTTTGACCGGCTGGACGGGGACCCCAACGCAGGCGGGGCCACGCGGTTCGGTATCGTCACCGGATACAGACAAGAAGCGCTGCGCTGTGCGGCCCATCTGGCAGAGCATGGACCCAGCAAGGGATCGGATGTGGCCCGTGCCGTGCAGGTGTCTGTGGCAACGCGGATCATGGCCGACAACCATTACGGCTGGTTCGAACGGGTGCGCACGGGTGTTTACCGGCTTACCGATCAAGGCGCGGACGGGTTAAAACACTGGGCCTATAGCTGGGGCGATGATGGCGTTGATTAAAACGTCTGACGCGTCAGGGCGTAACCTGCGTTTTCCAGCAATTGCAGAACGCCATTTTCGCCCATGAGGTGCGCGCCGCCAACGGCAACAACAATCAAATCGCCTGATGCCCCCTCAATTATTGGCATCCATGCGGCATTACGCTGGATCAGCAACAGGTCTTCCAGTTCGCCGAACAGCGCGTCAACCTCGGCTGTTGGCAGGTCAAGTAGGGTGTGGGCCAGATAACGCGAAAACTCCCATGCTTCTGCGGGGCTTTGTTCGAAATAGGTTTCCTTGAGAGTGAAAAGAGCATCTTCGGACACTTGATCCGGCATCACGCTCAGGGTCAGCATCCTGATCTGTTCTTCCAGCGTGTCGCCATTGAACAAGCCGAACAGCATATCGAACGGTTCCAGCGCGCGCATCGGCACGTTGGCTGCGGTTGCGATATCACCGATCATATGATCAAGACCGCGCGCCCCTGCGACAGCCTCTTGCATGGCGCAACCGGGAATGCCCATCAGCAAAGACAGATACCATGGCTGGAATTTCGAGGCCATGAACGGCGGGATGCGACGGGATGCTGCCGCTGCGGACAAGCGTTGCCAATCTTCTTCCGGCATCAGTTCGGGCAGGGTGGGGCCGTCGGTCAGAAAAACCAGCGCAGGATTTGTGGTGATCGCCGCTTGCAGTTTCTTTTCTTCTTCCGGCGTCGCTTCAAGCAGGATCAGGTCTGCGCTTTCGATCAGGGGCCGCAATCCGTCCATCACCGGTTCCAGCCGAGGATCATAGACATGGATGGTGCCGATCACATGGACTGTCCGCGCGTCTTTGACCGCACGCCAGTGATTGCCGGTGGCAAACGGGATGTTCTGGACGTTGCGGGCCAGATCATCGGCTTCGCCTTGGGGCATCTGCAAGCGCAAGTCGCCTCCGCCACATTGTGCGGCAGCGATCAAAGGCACAGCCAGAAACAGCAGTGTCACGGCAAAACGAAAGATCATGGCAATTCCTTGAAATTCAACGAACTCAAGGCTACGTGCGAAGATAACAAAGCTCAACAGAAAGCAATGTTGAACTTGTTCAAATTTTTGTCGCTCGCAGCTTGACTCGGGCCTCCGGCATCCTTAGCTACACCTCGTTATCACTCGCATGGGGTGAGTGATAACGGCCCTTCGGACTGCGAAGGGTCAATGGGAGAAACTTTGAGCCTTAAGGAGCTGCAAAGATGGCATTGAAACCGCTTCATGACCGTGTGCTGGTTCGCCGCACAGAAAGCGAAGAGAAAACCAAGGGCGGATTGATCATCCCCGATAGCGCAAAAGAAAAGCCCAGCGAAGGCGAAGTTGTCGCCACAGGCGAAGGCGCGCGCAAAGACAGCGGCGAACTGATCGAAATGGCTGTAAAAGCCGGTGACAAAATCCTGTTCGGCAAATGGTCGGGCACCGAGGTCACACTCGACGGCGAAGAGCTGCTTATGATGAAAGAAAGCGACATCATGGGGATCATCTCCTAAGTCGCGCACCTTCTATTCAATGAAACACTAGACATTCAGGAGCATTCAAATGGCTGCTAAGGACGTCAAATTCGACACAGATGCCCGCAACAAGATTCTGCGCGGCGTAAATATTCTGGCGGATGCCGTAAAGGTAACGCTGGGCCCCAAAGGCCGTAACGTGGTTTTGGACAAATCCTTTGGCGCACCGCGCATCACCAAAGACGGTGTATCGGTTGCCAAGGAAATCGAACTGGAAGACAAGTTCGAAAACATGGGCGCGCAAATGGTCAAAGAAGTGGCCAGCCGCACCAATGACGAAGCAGGCGACGGTACCACAACCGCGACTGTTCTGGCTCAGGCCATCGTCAAAGAAGGCATGAAATCGGTTGCCGCCGGCATGAACCCGATGGATCTGAAGCGCGGCATCGATCTGGCAACAGCCCGTGTTGTCGAAGCGATCAAAGCAGCGGCGCGCGACGTGTCCGACAGTGCGGAAGTTGCGCAAGTCGGAACAATTTCCGCCAACGGCGAAGCGGAAATCGGCCAGCAAATCGCAGATGCGATGCAAAAAGTCGGCAACGAAGGCGTGATCACCGTTGAAGAGAACAAAGGTCTGGAAACAGAAACCGATGTTGTCGAAGGCATGCAATTCGACCGTGGCTATCTCAGCCCCTATTTTGTCACCAATGCGGACAAAATGACTGTCGAACTGGAAGACGCGATCATCCTGCTGCACGAAAAGAAACTGTCGTCGCTGCAGCCAATGGTTCCCCTGCTGGAGCAGGTCATCCAGTCGCAGAAGCCACTGTTGATCATTTCGGAAGATGTCGAAGGCGAAGCGCTGGCAACTCTGGTTGTGAACAAACTGCGCGGCGGTTTGAAAATCGCAGCTGTCAAAGCACCCGGTTTCGGCGATCGCCGCAAAGCGATGTTGCAGGACCTTGCGATTTTGACAGGTGGTCAGGTGATTTCCGAAGATCTGGGCATGAAGCTTGAATCCGTCACAATGGACATGCTGGGTTCTGCGAAGAAAGTGCAGATCACCAAGGATGAAACCACCATCGTTGACGGCAATGGCGCCAAAGCCGAGATCGAGGCACGTGTTGCCCAGATCCGCGGCCAGATCGAAGAAACCACTTCCGATTACGACCGTGAAAAACTGCAAGAGCGCGTTGCCAAACTGGCAGGCGGTGTTGCTGTGATCCGTGTTGGCGGCATGACCGAAGTCGAAGTGAAAGAGCGCAAGGACCGCGTTGACGATGCCCTGAACGCGACCCGCGCGGCCGTGCAGGAAGGTATCGTTGTCGGTGGTGGCGTTGCACTGATCCAGGCGGCGAAGAAACTGGACGGACTGGAAGGCGCAAATGCCGACCAGAACATCGGTATCAACATCGTTCGCAAGGCACTTGAAGCACCGCTGCGTCAGATCGCCGAAAACTCGGGCGTGGACGGTTCGGTTGTTGCTGGCAAGATCCGCGAAAGCAATGACCCGTCGTTCGGCTTTAACGCGCAGACCGAAGAATATGGCGACATGTTCAAGTTCGGCGTGATTGACCCGGCCAAGGTCGTGCGCACAGCACTGCAAGACGCCGCTTCGATCGCTGGTCTGCTGATCACAACCGAAGCAATGGTTGCTGACAAGCCTGCCAAAGACAATGCAGGTGGCGGCGGCATGCCCGATATGGGCGGCATGGGCGGCATGGGCGGCATGATGTAAGCCAGCCTTTGGCACTGTGAAGTAAGGGAAAGGCCCGCCGGATTGGCGGGCCTTTTTCCGTTTGGCACCGCATCTATCGCGCTGCTGCGGCGCGCAAGATTTACGGTGGCGAAACATGCCACCCAAGCCAAAGGCAAATTGCGCCCTGTGCCGGTTCGCGTATGGTAAACCAACAAACCGAAACAGGGGGCACATAGATGGGTGACAGGCTTGGCGTTGTGGGTCTTGGCCGGATGGGTCGCGCAATAGCGCAGCGTCTGGCGGGGCAAGGTGCGGACGTTGCCGCGTGGACACGTTCAGGCATCAGCACTGCCGAGGCAGCGCGCTGGGGTGTGACGCCTTGCATGACGCTGGCTGATCTGGTCACTCGGTCAGATGTCATTTTGCTTAGCTTGTTCGATGAAAGCGCCGTGCGCGACGTGATGCATTCCCTGCTGGAATCAGAGATTTCAGGCAAGTTGATCATTGATACATCAACGGTCGCACCAAAGGTTCTTCAGGAGTATCTGGACAGAACCGTTTCGGCTGCCGGGTCTTTGATGGACGCACCCATATCGGGCGGACCTGAACTGGTTCTGGCGGGACAGTGCGGCGTCTTTGCCGGTGGAACCGCACAGGATTTCGCTCGCGCCGCGCCTGTCCTTTCGATGATTGCAGGGCAGGTGCATCACGTGGGGCCGTTGGGCAGCGGGCTGGCCATGAAAATCGTGAACAACAGCGTGTTGCAAGGGCTTTGGGCGGTCTTGGTGGATGTGATGCAGATCGCAAAACGATCTGGTTTGGCGCTGGATCAGGTCATGCCGGTGCTGGCGGGCGGGCCTGCCGGCGCGCCCATGCTGGCTGGACGCGTGCCTAGAATTCTGGGGCAGGATAAATCTGTCGGCTTTGATATTGATGGCGCCAGCAAGGATGCGGACGTGTTCGTAAGCGCCGCGCATGATCTGGGCCTTGATGTACCAACATTGCAGATCGCGCAGGAATGCTGGCGCGCCGCACAGGCAGGCGGGCAGGGACCCGACGATATTGCTGCGTTGATTTCAACTGCCTACGAAAAGGCCTGAGCCCGTGCGCCTGATCTTGCTGACCACCCTGACCATGATGGCCTTTGCTGCGAATTCCGTGCTGAACCGCATGGCAGTAGACGGAATGCACATTGATCCGGGCAGTTTTGCGTTGATCCGCGTTGTTTCGGGTGCGGTCATGTTGGGTATGATCCTGACGGTGCGCGGTGGCCCCGTACAGATGCAATGGCGCCCGCGATTGATCGGGGCCTTTTCGCTGTCGGTTTATATGGTGGGTTTTTCCCTGGCGTATCTGACACTGGACGCCGGGCTGGGCGCACTGATCCTGTTTGGCACGGTCCAGATCACCATGCTGGGGCATGCTGCGCGCCAACCAGGGGGATTACGCCGCCAACAACTGGTTGGCGCGGCACTGGCGTTTGGCGGGTTGGTCTATGTGCTTTGGCCCGGGCTCGGTGGACCACCCTATCTGAGTGGCGCGATGATGATGATTGCAGCGGGGCTGGGCTGGGCCGTTTACACGATAGCAGGGCGCAGCGCGACCGATGCGCTGGGTGCGACAGCTGCCAATTTCCTGATCGCGGTTCCGTTGCTGACATTGCTTCTGGTCGGGGGCGGCACATCAGTCACGTTGATCGGCGCCGGTCTGGCCATCGTTTCGGGGGCCGTTACATCCGGTTTGGGATATGCGCTGTGGTACAGTATTCTGCCCAGGCTGGACACCGGGGTTGCCGCTGTCGTGCAGCTTAGCGTGCCGGTGATCGCCATTATCGGCGGCGTTTTGTTTCTGGGCGAGGCGCTGACCCTGCGCCTTGTTTTGGCATCGATCGTCGTGCTGGGGGGGATTGCAATTGCCGTTACCACGTCACCTGTTCAAGCGGATCGTAAAGCGGCGCCTGCGCAGGACTGAACGCCAGCAGGCCAAGGCTGTCGGGTTTGTGGGGCAGGGCCGCCAGTTCGATGGCAGTGACCCACCGCCGGTCCGTGACGATGCCTTCGGGGTCGCACCAGTCATCGGATAAGTCTGCGGTTTCAACGGTACAGCGGAAAAACACCTCGACCTGATGAAAGCCGCTGTCAGGATCATGAAATTCGTTGATCATGCAGGGTGCGCCGACACGCACGCGCAATCCGGTTTCCTCGTGCACTTCGCGCGCCAGATTATCGGGCAAGGACTGGCCCGCGTCGGCACCGCCACCGGGCGCGCACATCAGGGGGCTTTTGCCGTCGGGCCATGCGTTCACAACCAGCAGGCGGTTTTCGTGTACTATGATGGCGCGGGTGGCCAATCGGACGGTTGTGGGGCGCATCACGGGCCTTTCATCGATAAGCGTGCACAAGAGGCCTTTTGTAGCGCTGCGTTTGCGACTATCTCAACCCCATGCGGATGGTGTTTGCCTTTTTGATGTTATGGCCCGGTGTTGCGGCGGCGGATTGCGTCGTTTTGCTGCACGGGCTGGCGCGTACGGATACGTCTTTCGTGTTGATGGAAACCGTGCTTGAGGCAAACGGCTATTCCGTCGTGAATGCCCAATACCCGTCAACCGAAGCATTGGTTCAGACTTTGGTGGCCGAAACCCTGCCAAAAGCGATTGCACAATGCGATGATGACACGGTGCATTTCGTGACCCATTCAATGGGTGGCATTCTGGTGCGCCAGTTTTTTCTGTACGACAAACCCGCCAAACTGGGGCGCGTCGTCATGTTGGGGCCACCCAATCAGGGCAGCGAACTGGTTGATATGTTCGATGATTACAAATCCTTTGGCTGGTTCAATGGCCCGGCCGGCAAACAATTGGGCACCGGACCCGACAGCCTGCCGCGCAAATTGCCGCCTGTCGATTTCGAACTGGGGGTCATCGCAGGTGATCAATCGCTGAACCCGTTTTTTTCCAGCGTGATCGAAGGCCCGGATGACGGCAAGGTCAGTGTTGCATCGACCAAGGTTGCCGGTATGGCGGATCATATCGTTTTGCCTGTGACGCACACGTTCATGATGAACAATCCGACCGTGATTGCCGAAGTGATCTTTTTTCTGGAAAACGGGCGCTTTGATCCGGATGTGTCCTGGACCGATGTTGCCCGGGAAACGGCGATCGGCATCGGGTGCGAGGCCGGAATATGTCTGGATGGTGCGCGCGGTTCCGAAACGCCCCCGGATGAAACAACGGGTAATCCATCCGGTCCGCCAGACGATGGGAACTGATGTTTGTTTTTCCATTCAGGGTGCCAGTGTGCTGCGCCCCGATGGCGTTTGCGACAACGCCGAACTGCATCTTGAAAGCGGTTTGATCTGCGCGGATGCGCAACGGCGCAAGATTGATTTGCGTGGTTATCTGGTGCTGCCGGGCATTGTGGACATTCACGGCGACGGGTTCGAGCGGCACCTTGCCCCGCGCCGTGGGGCGATGAAACAAACGGCGGAAGGGCTGATCGCGGCCGAGGCCGAGTTGGCCGCAAATGGCATCACCACAGGTGTCATGGCCCAGTTTCTGAGTTGGGAAGGCGGATTGCGTGGTGCGGCATTTGCCGATCAGGTCTTGTGTGCCATCCGCGACACCAGAGCCAGCCATGTTACGGACCTGATACCGCAGTTGCGGTTTGAGACTCATCTGTTGGATGAATACGCCAGTCTGCCCGAAGACATTGCGCGCTGGCAGGTGCCTTACGTTGTCTTCAACGATCATCTGCCCCATGACAGGTTGGCAGCGGGTAAACGCCCCCCACGTCTGACAGGGCAGGCGCTCAAGGCGGGACGCAGCCCCGAGGCGCACCTTGCGTTGATCGAGGGCCTGTTCGCGCGCACGCACGAAGTCGGCGCGGCGCTGGACCAGTTATGCGCTGATTTGCGGGCGCGCGGCATCCGGATGGGAAGCCATGACGATGCAAAACAACAGGGTCGCAGGCAATGGCACGACAGGGGCGTGCATATCGCGGAATTTCCCGAAACGGTCGAGGCTGCGGAAACCGCAAAGGCCGCTGGTGACGCTGTTATTCTGGGGGCGCCGAATGTGGTGCGGGGTGGTTCGCATAACGGCAACGCCAGCGCCGTGGATCTTATTGCAATGGGATTGTGCGATGCGCTGGCATCGGATTACCATTATCCCTCGCCCCGCCGCGCGGCGCTGATGCTGGCGGCCAGCGGCCTTACCGATCTGGCGGGTGCATGGCATCTGGTGTCTGCGGGGCCAGCGCGTGTTCTGGGATTGACCGATCGCGGCACGCTGGTTTCGGGGCAGCGCGCGGATCTGGTGGTGCTGGAACAAGGTTCACACCGGGTTGTGGCAACCATGGCTGCGGGGCGGTTCAGCTATCTGTCCGGTGATGTTGCGACGCGGTTCATGGCTGCATAACGCGACAGTCAGACCGGCATTGCCGGGGCCATTCAGGTTTTGGTACGGACAACCCGATTGACGTGGCCCATTTTGCGACCCGGTTTGGTTTCGGCCTTTCCGTAGAGATGCAGGGCGGTGTCCGGTTCTTTGGCCAGCAACGGCACACGATCCATATCGTGGCCAATCAGATTTTCCATCACGATATCTGCAAACCTTTGCCCGTCGCCCAAGGGCCAGCCGGCAATCGCGCGAATGTGCTGTTCAAACTGATCCGTGGTGCAGCCGTTTTGTGTCCAGTGGCCCGAATTGTGTACGCGCGGCGCGATTTCATTGACGATCAGGCCCTGAGACGTGACGAACAATTCAACGCCAAGTACGCCCACATAATCGAGTGCATTCAATATGTTCGCGGCCAGAAGAATGGCATCTGTGCGTTGCGAAGCGCTCAGCCTTGCGGGCACGGTTGTTGTGTGCAGGATACCATCGCGGTGCACGTTTTCGCCCGGATCAAAACAGGCCACATCACCATGTACCCCACGGGCGGCAATAACCGAGACTTCGTAAGAAAAATCAACGAACCCTTCCAGAATGGACGGCGCACCGGCCATATCATCCATGGCTTGCGCAACATCATCGGGCGATTTGATCCGCGCCTGCCCTTTGCCGTCATATCCAAAGCGGCGGGTCTTCAGGATGGCGGGCGCGCCAATTGTCGCGAGTGCAGCGGACAAGGTTTCTGCATCGGTTATGTCGGCAAAGGGGGCGGTTTTCAGACCCAAACCTTGCAGGAACGTTTTTTCGGTCAGCCTGTCCTGTGAGACGCGCAGCGCCTCGCGCCCGGGTCGGATCGGGCGGTGGGATTCCAGAATATCCAAAGCCGCTGTCGGGATGTTTTCGAATTCGTAGGTGATCACGTCGACTGCGTTGGCAAATTTGATCAGCGCATCGCTGTCTTCATACGCCGCTTGGGTGACGCAATGTGCAACATCGCCGGCGGGCGGGTTTGCGCCCGGTTCGAATATGTGGGTTCTAAAGCCGAGTCGCGCGGCAGCAACGGACAGCATACGGCCCAGTTGACCGCCCCCCAGAATTCCGATGGTCGCGCCTGTCTTCAGTGTCTCAGTCATCTTGGGGCACATCCGGGATCGAAGCAGAAAGTGCGGCGCGCCATGCATCAAGCCGCGTGGCTAGTTCTGCATCCAGAAGAGCCAGAATGCCAGCCGCCATCAATCCTGCATTGGCTGCACCGGGTGCGCCGATTGCCATGGTCGCCACCGGATAACCGCGTGGCATTTGCAGGATCGAATACAATGAATCCACACCCGAAAGTGCGCGGGTCTGAACCGGAACGCCAATCACCGGAACGCGGGTTTTCGATGCCATCATACCGGGCAAATGTGCGGCTCCGCCTGCGCCGGCGATAATCACCTGCAAACCGCGTTCTACGGCCGTTTTGCCATAGTCCCACAACCGGTCCGGCGTGCGGTGGGCCGACACGATGCGCGCCTCATAAGGGATATCCAGCGCGTCCAGAATGTCTGCCGCTTCTTTCATCGTGGCCCAATCCGACTGGCTGCCCATGATCAGGCCAACATGAGGAGATGTCATCGCGGCTATGCCTTTCGCCCAAAGTAAGAGCGGGCACTATAGCCAACGCAGGCAAGGGTGCAATCGGGTTTGCGCCTGCAAGGCAGCGGCTATTCAGGCAATGATATCGGGCGTCAGGCGGTCTTCGATCAGGGCGATTGTATCTTTCAGGCGCAATTTGCGTTTTTTCAGCCGTTGCAGGGTCAACTGGTCGGCCGTTCCCTTTTCAACAAGCGCTGCTATCGCATCATCAAGATCGCGATGTTCGCGCCGGAACACAGCCAGTTCCACCCGCAACACATCGTCGGTTTTCATTGAGATATCGATTGGGGCGTTCATCGCTGCCTGATTCCCGGTATTTGTCGGACAACCCAAGATAGTCATTCATTGTGATTTGGCAAAGACCTTGTCTGGCGCGATGTTTGACCCCATGTTTCTATCAAAGCGGTTGCCGAAACGGGGCCGCAACACACCGTCGCTTTTGCAAAGGACGCTTATATGACGAAACTGACACTTGGGGGGTATCCCCATCTGCTGGGGTTCGAGCAACTGGAACGTTTGCTGGAACGTACTGCAAAATCCGGAAACGAAGGCTATCCGCCGTTCAATATCGAACAGACTTCGGATTACTCTTATCGCATAACGCTGGCCGTGGCCGGGTTTGGTGAACATGATCTGTCGATCACCGTGGAAGACCGCCAACTGGTCATTCGGGGCCGCCAAAGCGAAGATAATGACGGTCGCGTGTTTTTGCATCGGGGTATTGCAGCGCGACAATTCCAACGCTCGTTTGTGCTGGCTGATGGCGTAGACGTCGGCGAGGCGATTATGGAAAACGGTTTGCTGCATGTCGATCTGACCCGCTCGAAACCGGAAACTATTGTACAGACGATTGCGATCAAGAAAGGGTAAGCCATGAACAGTCCATTTGAATTACCGGAAAGCGATAGCCGGATCGTCTATGTGAAAACCGTCGAGGTGGCTGACCTTCCGGATGCTGTGCGGCGTGAAGCAGGCGATCTGGAACATTTGTATGCCGTACACCGCGAAGACGGGGAACAACTTGCCCTTGTCGCAGACCGCAAACTGGCCTTTGTGTTGGCGCGTCAGCATGATCTTGCGCCAGTGGCGGTTCACTAAGAACGGTAAATCCGGGCGCGCTTTCGCCATATGACGCGAACATGATCTTGTGATTGCGCGGTGCGCCCGGTCGTTGCCAACGTGATGCCTTTTGCGCTAGCACGGCGCAAAGGATGCGGCACATGCAAGACCAGACCCCCGCAGTTGCGATATTGCCTTATGGCCAATCCCCGGGGGGGCATCTGGATCAGTTTCCGGCAGACGAACTGCATTGGCCAATTGGCCAGCCGGACAGGATGCGCGGCCAGCCGGCAAGTGCCTTGGCGTCCACAGACCATCTGATTGTCTACCCAAGGACCAGCACCCATTTTCGACCGGCCTTTGGCACGCGTGCGCAAGTGTCGATGATGGTTGTTGAACCCGAAGCGATCCATGCAAAACATCTTTGGTTGTTACGCTTTTCCCACCGGCGTTTTTTTCGTGTGCTCAGTTACAACGACGCATTGCTGGCGCAAATACCGAACGGCGTTTTTGTACCCTATGGCACCACGTGGGTGCCGGACTGGCGCGACTTGACGCTCCGGAAAACAAAATTAACGTCTCTCATCGCCTCGGCCAAACGCAGCC